>NZ_JBFTPD010000021.1:0-115180 GCF_056398305.1 Rhizobium sp. 01T444 | reverse complement strand
CTTCAACATAGGGCTCCTGCTTGACCGCCAGCGTCGAGGCGCGGGCCACACGGGCAAAGCCGGGGATGAAGGCGACCGTTATGACGGCGATAATATTCCAGAAGCCGCCACCGAGCACGGCGGCGATGATGATTGCGAGCAACAATTCCGGAAAGGCGAGCAACAGGTCGATGACGCGCGAGATGAGGCGGTCGGTGATGCCGCCGAAATAGCCGGCGGTGACGCCGAGCAGGGTGCCGAAAATCGCAGCCAGAACCGGCGATATGAAGCCGAAAATCAGCGAGTTGCGCGAGCCATAGATCATCCGCGACAGCACATCGCGGCCAAACTGATCGGTGCCGAGCCAATGGCCGGCTGACGGGTTCTGGTTGATCGTCAGAATGCTCTGTGCGAGCGGATCATAGGGTGCAAGCCATGGCGCAAAGGCGGCGACGAAGATGAAGACCGCGACCACCAGCAGCGCAAAACTGGTGGATATTCGCCCATAGAGGATGTGGCGGAACGCATCCGCCAGCCGGTGATCGTCAGCAATGACCTGGGGTGCCTGTTCGGTTGCGGCCATCACTTCACCCGGATTCTTGGATCGACGACGATGTAGACGAGATCCATCGCCAGATTGATCAGCACCACGAACATCGCAAAGACCACGACGCCCCCTTGAATGACACCATAGTCACGCTCGGAGATGGCGCTGATCAGCAGCTTGCCGATGCCGGGGCGGTTGAAGACGAGTTCGATCGCCACGGAACCTGACAGCGTCGCCAGCATGCTGAGGCCGAGCCCGGTCGTCAGCGGCAGAAGTGCATTGCGCAACCCGTGGCGATAAATGACGCGCGTTTCGCGCGCGCCCTTGGCGCGAGCGGTGCGCACATAATCGCGGCCCATCACCTCCAGCAGCGAGGTGCGGGTGAGGCGTCCGATGAAGGCCGCCTTGACCAGTGCCAATGTAAGCGCGGGTAGGAAGACATGGTGCATGCGGTCAATGAAACCGGTGCCGCCACCATTGATCGGGAACCAGCCGAGATTGAGCGCGAAGGTAATGAGCAGCAGCGCGCCGAGGTAAAAATCGGGAATGGCATAGCCGAACAGCGAAAAGCCGCGCATGGCCGAATCCGGCAGGCCGTTGCGATGCGTGGCTGCCCAGACACCAAAGGGTACACCGACGACAACGCCCATGATCATCGCAACGATCGTCAGCTCGATCGTGTAGGGAAGATTATAGACGATCAGTCCGAGGACCGGCTGGTCGGTCATGGCGGAACGGCCGAAATCAAGGCTGAGCGTGCCGATGACGAAGTTGATATATTGCTGCCATAGAGGAGCGTTCAGCCCCATCCGCTCGCGAAAGAGCTGGAGCTGTTCGGCCGTGGCATTGTCGCCCAGCGCCGCAATTGCTGGATCGCCCGGCAGAATGCGCATGGCAATGAAGACAAGTGTCAAAACCAGCAGGATGGTCGGAATAGCGTCCGCCAACCTGAGCAAGAGATACCGGGTCACAGATCCGTCTCCTCCCTGTCACCGCCAGAGCGGTCTCCTCCTTCGGCGCGGCCGGCGTTCCCGTCGGCGGACGCCCATGATGGTATGCACGGTTCAGTCCTGCAGCGCCGTGTAGTAAGGCTCGTTGGACAGGTTGTCCTCAAGACCTGGTGACAGCACGTTTCGCCCGCCCCTCCTCGAGCTGACGAAAAACTGCAGGTGAAACTTGGAGTCGGTGTAGTCGCCGGGAATGGTCGCGGCGAAGCCATCGCCATTCCGTGTCATCTTCGCCGAATTCCAGCGCTCGGCCTGATTGACATGACGATAGTGCAGCACCGGTTCCTCGTCCACCGTCTCATCGACATGCACCGTAAGCGCCTCGCCAGCTTTGAATGTTGCAGGTGCTGCGATACCCGCAGTGCTGGAGATCACCGGCTGGCGGGCCTTGAGCGCCTTGACGGCTGCAAGCATCTGCTCGTCCGGCTGCACCGATTCAAACTTGCCGGCGCCGCGCAGCGACTCCAGATCGAGAACTTCGGCCGCCATCTCCGGCAGGCGCGATTGCCACGAGCCGCGCAGCCAGGATTGCGGGCCGTAGGTCAAGTCGTCGTGATAGATATCGCGGGAGACATCGGCCGCCGCCTGCCAAGCCATGACGGAGCGCTTCGCGTGATCAATAACGGGCTCGATCAGCGTCGTGACCTTGGTGGCGATGAAAAGCTCCGCCCAGCATGCAGCCCGGAAGCGCTCCGCGAAGAAGCGGGCAATGCCGGCCGAGATCTGTATGTCGATCATGATGCGCTGGACGGCGGCGGAGCCGAAGCTTCCGGTCGCCTTCGCCCTTGTCAGAGCCGCCTCACAGCCTTCCGCCATCTCCTCCAGCCAGTCGGCCACATCAAGTGGTGTGTAGCGATGCGAGGGCTTGCCGGCGAGAAGCAGTTCGGCATATTCGCGCGCATTGGCAAAGAGCGATGAATCGAAGGTTGGTGCATTTCCGAAACGGACCGGCCCTTCCATGTCGAAGCCATAGGCGCGACGGCCTGAGCCTTCGACGAGTGCAAGGTTGGTGTAGACTTCCGGCCAGTAGTGATTGTTGGACGCTGAAGGGCCGTGTGCCAGGGTGATCAGGGGCAGCACGCGGCTTGCCCAGGAGAGCCCCTTCTCGCAGTCGGCGGCGGCATCGCCGCATTCATGTTCGAGATAGCGCATCCAGCTTTCGCGCGGTGCTTCCGGATAAAAGAGCAGTCGCCCCCAGACGCGGTATTGATACTCATATTTCTGCCAGTCGTAGCGCGTCGGCAGGCCGTGCTTCTGGTAGTTGAAGCGACCACCGGGAATGCCGGTACCCATACGGCCCTTGAAGCTCTGCGGCTCGCACCATTCAACGCCGTCGGAGCCGGCAAACATGGAGCTGCGGCCATAACCGGCGGCAAATTCCGGATCGCCCCAGAGCAGCACCCGCTGCGTCCCCGCCCAGATGCGGTAGATGACCTTGTAGTCCTTGTCCTTGGTCAGGAGGTCACCGTAGCTGTAGCGCAAGAACTTGCGGGAACCTTCGCTGAGCTGCTCGCGCTCGCTGCGCGCCACCTCTGGCGGGTACTCCTTGTTGCGGATAGCGGACTGGTGATAGGGCGGCCCCATATGTTCGGCGAGATATTTCGGCGAGGCGGCAAAGGGCATGCCGGACTCGCGGGCGATCTGCAACATGGTGTGATCGAGACCCTTGCCATGCATGTCGATCTCGACAGGACGGCCGGCGGCAGCAACACCCGCGAAAGCCTCTTTCCAGAACCCGTACTCGCCTTCCGCAATGCCGCCCTCGACATGGACGCGGAATGTCAGGCCGGTTATCTCGGGGACTTGCCGCAGCAATTCGGTGATCGCATCGCGACAGTAAGGTGCGAGATTATCATCAGTGACACCCGTGATCGTGTAGTTGGCACGTGGCACGTCGTCGAAATCGTAGCGCTGCGTCCAGAGCGCCAGCTGGAATTCCAGCCCGCGCTTGGCGGCCTCACGACCAATGAATTTCAGCATGTCCAGATTGGTTTCGCGCTCCTCGTCGGAGAGCTCGGTCACTTCGACGTCATAACCTGGCAGCTTCAGCAGGAACGGATAAGAGAAATAGAAATAGACGTCGGTGATCCACGGATTGTGGTAGGGATAGTTGTAGCCCATGCCAAGCGTCAGGGCGAAACGGTTGAACCGGTTCGATGCCAGCATGGTCAGATAATCGCGCCATTGCTGCTTGTCGTGGAACCAGACCTTGTCTTCTTCCTCGCTGCAGAAAAGCCGCGCCATGCTGCGGATGCGAGCTGACGGTTTTTCGGCAAGAGGAAACTTGCCTGCAAACAGATCTTCGCCATCGCTATAGCGCACGCGATCGGCGAGCTCGGTCAAAGCATAGACCATACCCCTTTCGTCATGCGCCCACACGGTAATCGTGTTGCCGTCGCGGATGAGAGCAAACGCCTCCTCGCTCCGCGCCATCGCCGCCGGCGCCTGTGGCGATCCAACCTCGGCCACCACGATCGAGATACCCTGCCCCGACGCCTTATCGGAGGACTTCGCACCCCGCCGCTTCAGGCGGCTGCGCAATTCGTCGATAGCCCATGCGACACTGCCCGAAAGCGGTGTGGATGGCAGGCTGAAGGATACGGTGTCGGCTTGCGCCATGTCTGACCTCGCAGGAATAAGACCAATATCAGCGCGCAGGGCGCAACGCTCTCCGCTCAACGCTGGGAACGATCATGATGTCGGAACGTGTTCGCGACTGGAGCATCGGACCGAAAATATGAAGCGGTTTTCGAACAATCCGATGCTTTAACAAAGACCTGGAGCGGCGGACGCGATTCGGTTTTTGTCCGCCGTTCTAAGGAAGTTAGGCCTTGATCTTGGCCTTGGTCAGCGGCCAATTCACATAGCCGGAAACCACATCGTAGCCGAGATCGACCTTTTCAGAACGGACGATCATGAAACCGTTGTTGGAAACGGGCAGAATGACCGCATCCTTGAGGGCCTTGATCTCGATTTCCTTGACGATCTCCAAGCGCTTGTTGAGATCCGGCTCGGCAAGCGCCTTGCCCAGGAGGTCGTCGATGCCTGGAACGGCAGCGCCATAATGGCTCATATTCGCCCCGCCATTGCCATCCGAGCGAACTTCAGCGCCCTTCGACAGATAGGTGACGATCACCTGCGTCGGCACCGGCGGCAGCGCAGACGACTGCTGCGACAGCGTGTTGGTGCCAATGTTCTGGTCGGCATGGAAGGCTGTATGATCCTTGATGTTCAGGTCCATATTGATGCCAACCTTGCGCAGCTGCGCCTGGATCATCAGCATGATGGCCGAAAAATCCTCGCGCTGCGACGTATCGTTCTTGAAGCTGAAGCCATCAGGGAACCCGGCTTCGGCAAGCAGCGACTTGGCTTTTTCAGGATCATACTTGTAGGCAACATCGGCCGGGATGTTTTCCGCCGTGAAGCCACCGGGATAGGAGGGTGGATTGAGCCCGTAAGTGCGTTTGCTGATCGGCGCGATCGCTGTGGTGATCTCGTCGCGGTCGATCGCATAGAAGAGCGCCTGACGCACACGCACATCGTCGAACGGCTTCTTCGTCACGTTGACCTGCATGGTGAAGAAGCTGCCGGGGCTGACGACGTCGAAGATCAGGTTCGGATCGCGTTGCGACATGGAAGCCGCCCAGCCGGGGGCACGAACGCCCTCAATCAGATGCACGTCGCCTGACAGCAGCGCCAGCGTACGCGCCGTCGTATCGGCGATATAGAGGCATTGCAGCTTGGGTGTCGCCGGCTGGACGTCCCAGTGTTCTGTATTGGCAACCAGCATGACGCCCTGCGACGGATCCGGATAGACAGTTTCCAGCACATAGGGGCCGGTTCCGATCGGATCGCGGCCGATCGGCTCCTCGCCCTTCTCCTCGACTGCCTTCTTGCTCATGACGGAGGCGTCGTAGTCGCTGAGAACGCCGAGCAGGAAGAGCGGATCCGGCTGCGCCAGCTTGAAGGTGACCGTGTAGGGATCGTCGGCCACGACCTCGCTGATATTGGTGAATTTCGGACGCACGCCACCGACGCGGACGGCATCGCGAATGCGGTCGAAGGTGAACTTGACGTCCGCGGACGTCATCTCGCCATAGCCCTTGTGGAACTTGACACCCTGACGGAGCTTCAGCGTCCAGGACTTCGAATCCGGCGTCGAGCTCCAGCTCGTTGCAAGGCGCGGTACGAGCTCGTCTATCGTTGCCGGGAACTTCCAGAGCGGCAGGTCGACGAGCTTGTCATAGACGTGGATAATCGCCCAATTGTCGACACCCTGGATCGACTTCGCAGGGTCGATGGTCCTGAGGCCGCGGGCAGCAAAAGCAATTTTCAATGTATCGGTGGCTTGCGCAAACGCGGCCGGCCCGAAGCTTGCCACAATACCGGCGCCGACAACGGCAGCCGCAGAATTTTCCATGAATTTACGTCGAGTAATCGCCATGCTCAGATCCTCCCTTATCGAGGCGCTGCATCCCGGTTGACGCTTAATTCCCGGTGTTTTTGTTATGAAGCGTCTTCTGGGTCGACGAGCAACGCAAAGGGGACGGTAGCGCTACCAGATACAGGCGTCAAGTTTGTTCGACGGCGGATTTATGGGCGTTTTGGAAAAGCTCTTATTCAAATTGCGACATATGCCGCAAGCGAAAGATCGGCGGTCTTGGCGTCAGTCGCCCGCCAGCCGGCGCCGCAGTTCCCCGCTGCGGTCGGTGCTGACACGTTTCTTGATTTTGAAGCCCAAGTCGACAATCCGGTCTCCGCTGTCGTCTCCGCTCAAGCGGCGACGGAGCGCCATAACGGCATTGTAACCGGATTCCCAGCGGGGGCTGCGCACACTGGTGATCGAAGGATAGGCCGCTTCCATAATGTCGAAATCGTTGAAGCCGGCGATGCCGAAATCCTCGGGCACGCGGATGCCGCGCTCCATGCATTCGAACAGCGCACCAAGCGCCATGACGTCATTGTTACAGAAGACAGCGTCCATATCCGGATTGGCGTCCAGAAGATCGGCCATCAGCTTGCGGCCCGTCGAGGGCGTTGCAAAGCGCGGCGTTTCCCAGCCCACACCTTCGGGAATATTGTCGCTCCTGTCGATCGGCGAAATATAGCTCGGATTATAGATGCCGGCTTCCGTCAGCGTGTCCTTCAGACCGGAATAACGGCCGAAGGAACGGCCATTCAGCCAGCCGCTCAGAAAACCGATATGCCGGTAGCCGGCCTCGATCAGGTGACGGGTTATCGCCCGGCCGGCCTCATAATGCGAAAAGCCGATGATCGTATCGATCGGTTTGTCCGTCAGGTCCATGATCTGGATGACTGGGCAACGAGCATCTTCCAGCATTTCGCGCGCGCGATCGCTCTGTTCCGTACCAGAGACGATCATGCCCGCCGGCTTCTGGCGCAGCATCTGTGCGATCAGTCGCTCCTCCTCTTCCGGCTGGTAGCGGGTATTGCCCATCTGGATCTGCAGCTCGGTGCCTTCGACACCGTCATAGACGCCGCGCAGAACGTCGGAGAAAATATTCTGGGTCAGCGAAGGAACGAGGACACCGATGACATCGGCCCTGACGGAGGCGAGTGCCCGGGCGCTGAGATTGGGAACGTAGTTCAGTTCCCTCACCGCCTTGTCGATATTCGCGCGCAGGGTGGCGGAAACCTGGCTCGGATCACGCAGCGCCCGCGACACCGTAATCGCCCCGACCCCGGCGAGACGCGCAACATCGGCAATCGTGGGACGACCATCGGTCCGTCGGCTTCGCAATCTTTTCTCCCCTCGCGGCATTTCGGAACAGCGCTGCCCTCCCTTGGAAGGTTTCTCAGGCATTACGCAAAACGAATATTTCAATTCCAAAAAGCAAGATCGGAGTCAACGCGGGCGTAATAGCTCAGCGCATTGTGGCGACGTTTGAGCGGCATAGCCACGATAATACAACCGAACATCTTCCGCAGCGGCCATCGCACACTTTGCCGGAGTTTTCCACATCGTGGAATTTCCGGGAAAAGTCGGCGACTAGGCGACGCTTTCATTTAGTTTGGCGATGCAAACCAACTGAACGAGGGTGGAAATTGTCATGGGATCGGAGCCTTGGTACCGCACAGCGTTGCGATGGGGACAGACCAATCTGGTCGAGATCGACCCGGTGCGTTACGACGACACGTGGTGGCGGGAGCACTGGCGTAGGACCCGTGTCCAAGGCGTCATCATCAATGCCGGCGGGATCGTCAGCTACTATCCGACGAAGTTCCCGCTGCATCACAAGGCGGCAACCCTCGGCGACCGCGACCTCTATGGCGAGATCGTCAGGGCTGCGCGCGAAGAAGGATTGAAGGTCATCGCGCGCATGGATTCAAACCGTGTCGCAGAGGATTTCTACCGCGCTCATCCGGACTGGATCTGCCTCGATATCGACGGCAAACCCTACCGGCAGGCGGACAAATATGTGACCTGCATCAACTCGCCCTATTACGGCGAATATCTGCCTGACATCATGCGCGAGATCATCGAGCGTACTATGCCAGACGGTTTTGCCGACAACAGCTGGGCCGGCATCCCGCGCAAGAACATCTGCTATTGCCGGCACTGCACCGAGCAGTTCTTCGCATGGTCGGGCGTAGACCTGCCCCGCCGCCATGACTGGGCCGACGAGAACTATCGCCGCTGGATCCAGTGGAACTATAAACGCCGCACCGATCTCTGGGAATTCAACAACAAGGTCACGACTGAGGTCGGCGGCAAGGACTGCTGCTGGATGGGCATGATCAGCGGCGACATCCTGAACAACGGCAACCGCTTCATCGATCTCAAGGAAATCCTTGCCCGCAGCCCGATCGTCATGCTCGACCACCAGCGCCGCAACCTGATCGACGGTTTCGAAGACAATACCGAAACCGGCAAACGGCTGCATGAGGTGGGGGGCTGGGACAAGCTCATTCCTGAGAGCACGCCGCAATACCAGCTTGGCTCGCCGGCTTTCCGCCTCGCCAGCATGCCGCCCGCCGAAGTGCGTCTCTGGTCCTCCTCCGGCTTTGCCGGCGGCATCCAGCCCTGGTGGCACCATATCGGCTCACTGCATGAGGACCGCCGTCAGTACAAGACGGCTGAGCCGATCTTCAAATGGCATGAGGCGAACCAGGATATTCTGATCAACCGGCAGCCGCAGGCCGATGTCGGCGTCGTCTGGTCGCAGAACAACCACGACTATCACGGCCGCGACAAGGCAAACGACCGCACGATGAACCCCTATCGGGGCACAGTGCGGGCGCTCGACCGCGCCGGCATCACCTATCTGCCCGTCAATGCCGACGATATCGAGAAGGCGGCGGGACGCTTCAGCGTGCTCATCCTTCCGAACCTCGCCGCCATGTCGGACGAGCAGGTAGCCGCTATCGAGGCCTTCGCGGCCCACGGCGGTTCGGTGATCGCTTCGTCAGAAGCGAGCCTCTACAGCCAGCATGGCGACCGCCGGACGGACTTCGCTCTTGGCAAGCTCTTCGGTGTCCATCGCAGGAACGGAACGCATGGCGACTTCGAGGCCGTTAATCCCGACATCGAAACCAGCGCGCGCCACACCTATTTGCGCCTCTTGCCGGAGCTGCGCGCCGGTGTGCACGGCCCCTCCGACAAGACGGCACCGAAAGCTGACGGAAGCCGCCATCCGGTGCTGGCCGGTCTGGAGGGGACCGACACCCTACCCTTCGGCGGCTACCTGCCGGTCGTTAGCGTCGATGATGACGTCAAGGTGCTGGCGACCTTCATTCCGGATTTTCCGATTTATCCGCCGGAAACCTCCTGGATGCGGCAACCCTATTCGGATGTGCCCGCCATCACTGTCCGCGAGAACGGCAAGGGCAAATTCGTCTGGTTCGTCGCCGATCTCGACCGTTGTTATGCCCGTGACGACCAGTTCGAGCACGCACGCCTGATTACCAATGCCGCGCGCTGGATGCTTGGCGATCACTCGCTGCTCAGGCTGGAAGGCACGCATGGCCTCATCACCGCTGCGCTCTATCAGCAGGATAAACGGCAGATTGTTCACCTCAACAACCGCGTTCTGATCTCCCGCGTGCCGGGCCGCCAGAACGAACTCCTACCGATCGGTCCGGTGACGTTGCGTCTGCGCAAGCCGGCCGGCAAGACTGCTTCCGACGCGAGCCTCAGAGTTGCGGGAAAGACAGTGAAGATCATCGACGAGGGCAGCGAAATCGCCATCGATGTCGGCGCAATCCTCGACCACGAGGTGATCATCGTCGACTGGTCCTGATCGGATAAAAAACCGCCGGTTCGAAAGAGCCGGCGGTCCATTCGAGCAGGGTGTTTCGCGTCAGCTCGCAATGGCGTTGACAGGCGGCATCTCCCCGCTGAGAGCCGCCGTCAACTGCGCAGAAGTCTCAGCGAGCAGGCGCCCGAGCACCGGAATCCGCTGCGGCGTTATCCGCGATGCGATGCTCGACAGTGATATGGCGCAGATCGCCTCGCCGTGATGGTCATAGACAGCAGAGGCCACGCAACGCAGGCCGGAAACCAGCTCCTCATCATCGATAGCATAACCGTCTGTCCGGATTTTTTCGAGATCGGCGCGAAGCGCCGATTGTCTGGTGAGCGTATTGGCCGTAAAGCGCCGGCTTCCCTCGCGCAACAGGATCGTCTCCAGATCTTCCTGCGAATAGGTTGCCAGGATCGCCTTGCCCATGGCTGAGGCCGTCATTGGCACCCTGCTGCCGACCCGGGTGACGCTGCGGGTGATATCGCGGCTCTCAACTCGATCGACGCAGACCACCTCGCCGTCCTGAACGAAGCCGAGATTAGCAGTTTCGCGCGTCTGGTCGCGCAAGCGCCTGAGATAGGGGAGCGCGGTCGCAACAAGGTTGCTCTGACGGGTGAACACGGAACCGATGGCAAAGGCCTGCCGGCCGATATGCCACATGCGATCATTCGGATTGTACTGGATGAATTGCCACTGCTCCAGCGTCGTCAGAATGCGATGGACCGTCGATGGCGCCAGACCCGTACGGGTGGCGAGATCGACCAGACGGTTGCCGTCCTCGTCCATTCCCATCGCTTCGAGCAGCATCATGGCGCGGTCGATCGATTGAACGCTCCCGTGAAGACTTTTCTCCTCCACACGCTCTCCCATGCGTCTCCTCCATTGCAATTATTCAGCATCTCCCGGCGCCGTCGACGCTTATGGTAACGCTACCATATGTAAGCGTCAACACTGGAAAGATGAATGCATCGACCGAAAAATGATTGTTCACGAGATCGTGCGCCACGCCAGGCCAGGTCGGGCAACGCCACCGCAATCCTGCGGAGACGACCCGGATTCCTAGCCCCTTTTGCGAACACCTCGCTTGAGAAAGCCATGTTTAAATCATCATACATGCCTGAATTTATGCTTATGCTATAATGGCTTAAGCGCATGTCGTTTATTTATCGATAAAAACACTTGTTCGAGGCAAAATAGATGATAACGTTTCAACTAAATTGAATGCCGGATGGCAGCAGTCAACGTTTGGGAGGACTTGACGTGACCAACAGCAGTAAATTTATGCCTGAAATCCGCCGCCGCACGCTGCTCGCAGGAGCAGGCAGCACCGCCTTGCTGGCCATATCAGGTGCAGCACGGGCTCAGGATCCAGTCAGCGGCGAACTCGTCGTTCTGAACTGGCTCGGCGGCTCCGAACTCGACATGATGCATTCGATCCAGAAGGCCTTTCTGGCGAAATATCCAAATGTCACGATCCGCGAAGTCGCCATCACCGGCCAAGGTGACATGCGTGGCGGCATCCGCACCGCGTTGATGGGCGGCGAGGTCGTCGACGTGCTCTTCAACACATGGCCGGCCTTCCGCAAAGAACTCGCCGATGCCGGCATGCTCCGGCCGATTGACGACCCGTGGAAATCCTTCGGTTGGGACAAGCTCATCAGCCAGTCGTGGAAGGATCTCGGATCTATCGGCGACAAGACCTACGGTCTGACTTACACCTTCGGTGATCGCTCCGGCATCTGGTACAAGAAGGAGCATCTCGCCAAGGCCGGTATTGCCGAACCGCCGAAGACCTGGGACGAGTTTGTCGCCTCCTTCGCAAAGCTCACCAAGGCCGGCTACGCGGCCCCGGTCGCGATCCCCGGCAAATACTGGGCACACGCCGAATGGTTCGAAACTCTGTTGCTCAGAACCGCAGGCGTCGAGACGGCGACGAAGCTTGGCGCTCATGAAATTCCTTGGACCGATCCCGCTGTGAAGACGGCGCTGACAAAATACGCCGAGATGCTGACTGCCGGCTGCTGCGGCGCGGCGAACATCATGCTTGCCAATGACTGGGACGGTGAGGCCGACCAAGTCTTCCAGGCCAACGCCAAGAATTATCWGCTGATCGGCATGTGGATGAACAATCGTGCCAAGAACGACTACAAGCTGGTCGAAGGCAAGGATTACGGTCTCTTCCAGTTCCCGTCTCTCGGCATGGGCCATGACGATACATCGAGCGTCGACGCCAAGGAACTGCTGGTGACGACGAATGGCCCCAATCCGAAGGCTGCAGACGCCTTCCTCGATTTCTGGACGAGTGCCGAGGCCGCCAACATTCTCGCCAAGGCCGGTTATGCTTCGCCAAGCAGCAACGTCGATACTTCGCTCTATGGCGAAGTACAGAAAGTGGCGACGCAGGCCGTTGCGAGTTCGAAGCTGCAATTCGTGCTCGGTGACCTGCTGCCCGGCGATCTCGTCGACGAGTATCGCGTGCAGCTGCAGAAATTCCTGCAGGATCCGTCGGGCGCCAATATCGACACGGTTCTTGCGGCTATCGAAACCAAGGCCCAGGGTTCCTACTGATGGCTAGCACCTCCGCTTCCCCGGTGCGGGAAGCGGCGGGCGTGATGCAGGGTTCTCCGCTGGCGGCTGGCATTAAAAGCCGTCGGCGTCTGCTCAGGGACACGCCCGCCGCACTGATCCTGATTGCGCCGGTTCTCGTGTTGTTCGCGATTGCCGTGATCTACCCGCTGGTGGAGACGATCCGGCTGAGCTTCTGGGATATCCAGGGGCTGAGAAAGCCTGTTTTCATCGGCTTCGGAAACTACGCGCGGCTGTTTGCCGACGCGGCATTTCGCAACACGCTGCTGACGACCTTGATCTTCACCATCGGAACGACTGTCATCTCAGTGGCGATCGGCTGGATTCTGGCAATGCTGTGCGCTTTTGCGCCGCAGCAAACCCTGCCCTTCCGCGTGATGATCTTCGCGGCCTTCGGCATTTCGGAAGCGGTTTCCGGCTATATGTGGATCGGCATTTACAGGGCGGATGCCGGCGGCCTGCTCAATTCGCTGATCCAACTCCTGGGCTTTCCGGGCTTTGCGCATGCCTGGTTGGGGGATGCCAACACGGCCCTCTGGGCGCTGATCATCGCGGCCTCCTGGAGCGGCGTCGGCCTGCCCCTCATGCTGATCTTTGCGGCCATCCAGGCGATCCCGAAATCTGTGCTCGAAGCCGCCTATATGGATGGCGCCAAGCCGGTCTCGACCATGCGGCATATCATGATGCCGCTGTCGATGCCGGGCGTGCGCGTCGCCGTCTTCATCAACCTGCTCACGGCACTACGCGCCTTCGACATCATCTATATCCTGACCGGCGGCGGCCCCGTGCGCTCGACGGAAACCGTCGGCTACTTCATGTACCGGGAATCCATGACCCAGTTCAAACTGGGCTATGGGGCGGCCGCGACCGTCATCCTGCTGCTGGCGGTCCTTATCATTTCCATCCCGGCCATCATCCAGCGAACGGCAGGTGCGAAATGATCGGCAAGGCTCCTCGCTGGATTATCGTCGTCGTCGGAATCGTCGCCTTCATCTGGGTGATCCCGATCATGGGCATTGTCGTCACCTCTTTCCGCCCGCCCGAGGGTGTCTCGCTGGGTTGGTGGCGCTTCGATCATTTCGATCTCACGCTCGATGCCTGGCGCCGCGTCTGGGACAAATATCCGCTCGCAGACTCCATGTGGGTGACGATGAAGACGGCCGGCATCGCGACGGCGCTCACCATGCTGCTGACACCGGCTGCAGCCTATGCCTTCCACTTCCTGACATTCCCATTCCGCCGGGTGCTGCTGATCGTCATCATCAATGCATTCGTGCTGCCGCAGCAGGTCGTCATCATTCCGCTCTTCACGCTTTGGCGCGATATGGGGCTGATCGACAACATGCTGTCGGTGCTTATCCCCTATGTCGGGTTATCCTTCGCTTGGTCGATCTTCCTCGTCAAAAACTTCTTCGAGGATTTCCCGCGTGAGCTGGTGGAGGCCGCCAAGATCGACGGTTGCGGGCCGCTGGCGACCTTCCGCCATGTGGTGTTGCCGAATAGCCTTTCGCCGATCTTCGCCGTCGGCATCCTGCAGTTCCTCTGGACATGGAACGCCCTGCTGCTGCCCATGCTCTTCCTGCGCAGCGATGTGCCCCTTCCCGTGCTGCTTGCCCGCATTTCCGGCAGCTACGAGATCAACTGGGACCTGAGATCGGTGGCGGCCATCATCACCACCCTCGTTCCCCTGCTCGTCTTCCTCATTTTCCAACGTCAGTTCGCCGCCGGATCGCAGACACGCACCGGCGCAAAGGAATAGAACCATGCCCAAAACTACGAACAAGCCGCTGCGCTACCGCCAGATCCATCTCGATTTCCATACGTCGGAACATATTCCCGGCATCGGCGCCGATTTCGATCCGGATGCCTTCGTCTCGACGCTGAAGGCAGCACATGTCGATTCCATCACCATCTTCGCCAAGTGCCATCATGGCTGGTCCTATTACCCTACCAAGGTCGGCAAGCCGCATCCGCAGCTTGCCCGCCCGGATCTGCTCGGCGATATGGTGAAGGCGCTGTCTGCCGCCGATATCGAAAGCCCGATCTATATTTCCGTGCAGTGGGACGAGCTGACGGCGCGCGAACATCCCGAATGGCGGGCCATGAGCGCCTCGAACCGCTATCATCACGACCGGCCGGCAGACCCTTCCGCCGGCAAGCAACTGAGCCCGGCCTGGCACACGCTCTGCCTCAATCATGCGGGCCTGCGGCACTACATCCTCGAACAGGCGCGCGAAGTCGCCCAGAACTATCCGACACAGGGGCTTTTCTTCGATATCATCCTGACACCTGATTGCGTCTGCCCTGATTGTATCGAGCGCATGCAATGCGAGGGCCTTGACCCGGAAGATCCGGCCGACCGCCTGAAGAATGACGAGGCGGTCAACGAGCAGTTCCGTCGCGAGACCAGCGAGGCATTGTTCGCAGAGTTTCCGGGCCTGCGCGTTTTCTACAATTGCGGCCATATCCATAAGCAGGGGCCAGAACGCTTTTCGACCTATTCGCATCTCGAGCTCGAAAGCCTGCCGACTGGTGGCTGGGGCTATGACCACTTCCCGTCGAGCGCACGTTATGCCGCCACACTCGGCATGGACTTTCTCGCCCATACCGGCAAGTTCCACACATCCTGGGGCGAATTTGGCGGCTTCAAACATCCGGACGCACTGGAATATGAATGCGCCCAGATGATCGCGCTCGGCTCCAAATGCCTGGTCGGCGACCAGCTTCATCCGAACGGAGCTATCAACCCCGACACTTATGCGTCGATCGCACCGGCCTATCATCGCGTCGAGAAGCTCGAACCCTTCCTGGAAGGCGCAAAGCAGATCTCCGAGATCGCCATCCTCTCGGCCGAACATATGAACCCCAAGGGGGCACGCAACCATCCAAGCGATGATGGTGCGGCCCAGGTGCTGCAGGAGCTGAAACGCCCCTTCGATGTCCTCGATATATCCGGCCGCTTCGAACAATACCGCCTGCTGATCCTGCCGGACGAGATCCCCGTCGATGCGCCACTCGCCGCACGTCTGAAATCCTATTTGGCCGGCGGTGGCAAAATCATCGCTTCCTGGCATTCGGGGCTCGATGAGAGCGGTAAATTCGCGATCGACTTCGGCATTGAAAGAGGTGTAGCACCCGTCGCTTTCAAGCCGAGCTATGTAAGGGCCGGCAAGGACCTTGACGCCTCCATGCCGGAAACGGCTTTCGTTTTCTACGATGAGGCTGAAACCGTCCGCTCAGCCGGTGCGACTGTCCTGGCAGGTATTTTCCCATCTTACTTCAATCGCTCGTACAAACATTTCTGCTCGCACCAACATGCGCCCGATGACACAAATGCCGAGATGGTCGGCGCTGCCGTGACCGAGCATAAGGGGGCGGCCTATATAGCCTACCCGATCTTCCGGCTCTACCGGGCGATGGGTCAGCCGCTCTACAAATATGTCGTTCGCGGCCTTATCGACCGGCTCGTTCCCAATCCGGCGATGGTCACCGACCTGCCCTCCTCCGGGCGGGCGACTTTGACGCGTCAGATCGAGCACGATCGCCATATCCTGCATCTCCTCTACGGTCCGCCGCAGATCCGCGGCAAGGACGTGCGCGGCGATGACGGCTCGACGCGTGTGATGGAAATGATCGAGGACATTCCGGCGATCGGCCCTGTCAATGCCACAGTGCGTCTGCCGGCAAAACCGAAACGCGTCTTCGATGCGATGACCGGCGAGGATCTCGCGTGGAATGCCGGCGACGACGGCGCCATCAACATCACCGTGCCACGCCTGCACATCCACAGCGCAGTAGTATTCGAAGGCGCCTGATGCAGGTTGAGGTAAGGGAACCGTCGGACTTTGCTCTTGCCGCTCGCAATACTGGTGGGCGGCGGGGCGCTGGGCTATACGACGGAAAGGCGCCTGACCAGGCGCCATTTCCCATGAATGAGTGTAGGAGCCCGCTCGAAATGCGACAGACGGACCAGACGGCTGCAAGGAGGCGCGGAGCCACGATCATCGACGTTGCAAGGGTGGCAAACGTCGCAGTCGGCACCGTGTCCCGCTATCTCAACGGCCAGACGATCCGCCGGTCCAACCGCGAGCAAATCGAGCAGGCGATCCAGGATCTCGGCTATCGGCGCAATGCCGCCGCCGCTTCGATCCGCACCGACCTCACCCATATGATCGGCTTCCTGGTGCCGACATTCGACGAATTCCATGCCCGCATGCTGGAGCATCTCGCCCATTCGGTGCGCCCAACCGGACGCGCACTTCTGACTTATTGCCATGGCGGCGATCCGCGGGTGGTCGCGGAAGCCTTGGATTTCTTCGCCGCGCAGCGTGTCGATGCGCTGGTCATGGACGGCACAGCGGAGGTTTACGACCGTGTCGACGACCTGATCCATCACGATATTCCGATCATCTTCTACAACAACGACGTCCGCGGGCTGGCGGCCGACCGGGTCATGGTGGAGAACCACCGCGCAAGCTATCGCATCGTCAGCCACCTCATCGATCTCGGTCACCGCCGCATCGGCATTTTGACAGGCGATCCACGCAATTCTTCGGGTATCGAGCGGCTGGCGGGCTATGAGCAAGCGCTGCGCGACCGGGGCATCACAATCGATCCGACGCTCGCGGCGCGTGGAAACTGGCGCATGGATGGCGGTTATGAGGCGACCAAGCGATTGATGTCGCTCGAAAATCCGCCGACCGCAATTTTTTCCGCCAACTACGGCATGGCAGTCGGAGGGCTGAGCTGGCTGAAGGAGAACGGCCGCCATGTGCCCGAGGATATTTCGCTCGCCAGCTTCGACGACGTGGCAATCTTCCGGCTCTATGAAGCCGGTATTACGGCCGTCGCCCAACCGGTGGCAAGCATTGCAGAAACCATCACCGACATTCTCGTGGAACGCTTGACAGAACCGTCAGGCGGGGCGACGCGGAGCGTCGTCCTTGAATGCGACATCATCCTGCGAGGCTCGACGCGACGGATCACCTGACGCGCTCTGCCCGCCAAGCGGTTAAAGGGAGGAAGCTTTGGCCAGCGTAGAATTGCACGATATCGACAAATCCTATGGCAGCTTTCAAGCGATAGAGGGCCTCAATCTGAGCGTCGATGATGGTTCATTCACGGTCTTCGTCGGTCCCTCCGGCTGCGGAAAATCGACGCTGCTGCGTATGATCGCCGGCCTTGAGAAGATCACCGCGGGGGACCTCACGATCGACGGGCGGCGCATGAATGAGGCCGATCCGATCGAACGCGGCGTCGCCATGGTCTTCCAGAACTACGCGCTTTATCCGCATATGACGGTGGAGCAGAATATCGGTTTCTCGCTGCGCATGGCCGGCATGGGCAAGGCCGATATCGACAGGAGCGTTGCCGCCGCCGCTGCCACCTTGCAGATCGAGCCGCTGCTCAAGCGCAAACCTGCACAGCTCTCCGGAGGCCAGCGTCAGCGCGTCGCGATCGGCCGGGCGATCGTGCGCAACCCGGCCGTCTTCCTGTTCGACGAGCCCTTGTCGAACCTCGATGCGGAACTCCGCGTCTCCATGCGCGTCGAGATCGCGAAACTGCACCGGCGCATCGGCGCGACGATGATCTATGTCACGCATGACCAGACGGAAGCGATGACACTTGCCGATAAGATTGTCGTCATGCGCGCCGGCAAGATCGAGCAGGCCGGCACGCCGGACACGCTCTACGCCGATCCCGACAATTTCTTCGTCGCTGGCTTCATCGGCTCGCCGCGGATGAATTTCCTCGACGGCAAGCTGGGCGCGGATGGGGTGATCAAGCTCGATTGCGGCACGGTTTTTAGAGCCGGCATCGTCGGCCTGGGCAAGGAAATGCCAGTCAAGGTCGGCATCCGCCCGGAACATTTCACCGGACAGGACGAAGGCGGCGGCGCGATCGACGTCAAGGTCGACGTAGTGGAAAACCTCGGCGGAACCCGCTTCATCTACGGAACTCTCGCTTCGGGCCAATCCGTGATCATTGAGGACCGCTCGGAAAGAACCCTGCGCCCGGGCGAAACGGTCAGCGCCGGCTTTTCTGCGAGAAAGGCGCTGCTCTTCAGCGTTGACGGCCTGCGGATCCGCGACATCAGGCCGGCAAACAGCATCCCGGCAGAATGACGATGGCGGACAACCTTCTCTGGTACGATTCCCCTGCCCGGCTCTGGACGGATGCGCTGCCGCTCGGCAATGGTCGGCTCGGCGCCATGGTCTTCGGCGACCCTGTTTCCGAGAGGCTGCAGATCAACGAGTCCACCTTCTGGGCCGGCGGGCCTTACCGGCCGGTCAATCCCGATGCCTATGGCCACTTGGAGAAAATACGGGAACTGATCTTCGCCGGGCACTATGCGGAAGCCGAAGCAATGGCCGAAGAACATCTGATGGCGCGGCCGATCAAGCAGATGTCCTATCAGCCGATCGGCGATCTCCGTATCGATTTCCTCCATTCGCAAACTGTCGGCAGCTACCGTCGCACGCTCGATCTCGACACGGCGATCGCCACGACCTCCTATGTTGCCGACGGCATCACCTTCTTCCGCGAAGCCTTTGTTTCCGCGGTTGATGGCGTGCTTGTCCTGCGCCTTTCAGCGGATCGGCCCGGAGCCATCAGATGCCGGATATCGCTCGACAGCCCGCAACAGGGGCAACTCGTCGACCAGGACGCTACAGGACTGACTTTCTCGGGCACCGGCAAGGCGGAATGGGGCATTGCCGCCGCCCTTCGCTTTGCCTTCGGCATTCGGGTGATCAATACAGGCGGGAGCCTGAGCTCCTCCAACGGCATCATCTCCGTAGACAATGCCGACGAGCTTGTGATTCTGCTCGATGCCGCCACGAGTTTCCGGCGTTTTGACGACGTCTCCGGCGATCCCGATGGCGCTATCACCGGGCGCCTTTCGAAAGCCGGCGGCCACAGCATCGAGGCCACGCGCCGTGACCATATCACCGAGCATCAAAGGCTGTTCCGCACTTTCGCGATCGATCTCGGCACGACGCAGGCAGCCTCGCAGCCGACCGATCGCCGGATTGCGGGCTTTGCCGGCGGAGAGGATCCCGGGCTTGCGGCACTCTATGTGCAATTCGGCCGCTACCTGATGATCGCCTCGTCCCGCCCGGGCACGCAGCCTGCAAACCTGCAGGGCATCTGGAATGAGGAGGTCGATCCGCCCTGGGGCAGCAAATATACAGTCAACATCAATCTGCAGATGAATTACTGGCTGCCGGCGCCGGCCAATCTGCCCCAATGCATCGAGCCGCTCGTCGAGATGGCGGAGGAACTTGCTGAAGCCGGACGTGAGACGGCACAAGTGCATTATCGCGCCCGCGGCTGGGTCATGCACCACAATACTGATCTCTGGCGCGCGACTGGGCCGATCGACGGAGCCAAATGGGGCCTCTGGCCGACCGGTGGCGCCTGGCTCATGACACAATTGCTTGATCTCAGCGATTACCTCGACGACGCCGATCGTCTACGCAGGCGGCTTTTCCCGGTTGCCAAGGCCGCGGCAGAGTTTGTCTTCGATGTGCTGGTGTCGCTTCCGGGCACAAGCTATCTGGTGACAAACCCCTCGCTTTCACCCGAAAATGTCCACCCGCACGGCGCTTCGATCTGCGCCGGGCCTGCCATGGACAGCCAGATTATCCGGGACTTCCTCAATCTGCTTCGCCCCGTCGCCACGTCGATCGGCGGCGAGGAAGAGTTCGTCTCGGAGATCGATCGCGTCCTGCCGCGCCTTCCGCCCGACAGGATCGGATCAGCGGGCCAGCTCCAGGAATGGCTTGAAGACTGGGACTTGCAAGCGCCGGAAATGCACCACCGGCATGTCTCGCATCTCTATGGCCTCTATCCAAGCTGGCAGATCGACATGGACAACACGCCTGCGCTTGCCGCCGCTGCCCGTCGCTCTCTGGAGATCCGCGGTGACGACGCGACGGGCTGGGGCATCGGCTGGCGCATCAATCTCTGGGCACGGCTTCGTGACGGCGATCATGCGCTCGATGTGGTCAAACTGCTGATCGACCCTGAGCGGACCTATACCAATCTGTTCGACGCCCATCCGCCCTTCCAGATCGACGGTAATTTCGGCGGGGCCGCCGGCATTCTGGAAATGCTGGTGCAGTCTCGCCCAGGCGAAATTCACCTGCTACCAGCCTTGCCCAAAGCGTGGCCGCGCGGCTCATTGCGCGGTTTGCGGGTGCGCGGCGGCATGCTTCTCGACCTCGACTGGGAGAATGGCAGGCCGGTGAAGATTGTGATCTCGGCAGCACGGGATATTCGCACGGCCATCCGCTTTGCGGACGGCAGGTTCAGCGTCGCCATTGCCGCTGGACAAACTTTCATGGCGAGCAAGGACGATCTCTTCGCATAGAGGCCAGGCCTCTATGCGAACTCAGCTTTTAGCGGCCTACATTGCCGATCAGACGATAGCGGCTTGATCGAGTGCAAATTGCCCGCACGATATTCAGCCAGTGCGCGTTGAACTTTTGACGGCCGCAGACTCTTGATCGCAAGCGTTCGTATTGCCGCTGTCCTTGCTCTTCCCCTCCCTTCCTAAGACTGATCTCCCTCAGAATATCGTGCTGGTGTAGGCCATATGACCGCGAATGATGGATCAAAGGCATCGATCCGGCCGGTTTCTTGCCAGGCGCCGACGCAATAGTTGGATGGCGCAAACAGACTGCGCGATTTATCCGGCAACTCGATCGAGAAGGCTACCGCCGGCGGAGTCTTGGTTATCTTCAATCCGGATGGCAGACCGATGGTCTGCTCCTGGAATTGAACGTCCGCATAGCTGGCATTTTTGCCGATATCATAATGCGCCTGCCGCAATCGGTCGGGAAAATCCGGGTGCGAGATCACGTCGCCGTCAAAGACAATGCCAAGAGATCCCCAGGAACGTGTGAAGCAACCCTCCTCAAAGCGGATGAGGTCATCCAGCTCGCTCGAGGGATAGGAATCGAAGCTCCAGCCTGATCCAAAGGGAGAACAAGCCTCCCACTTGAACTTATCAGCATCAGCCGCATAACCAATAAGGTTGTTGCGATGCTCTAGCTTCGCAAATCTCTTCTTCTTGGCAATCGGCGCGCGAAGGAGCCAGGTATTGTTGAAGACGTAATGCGGTCCATCCGCAATATGCGTGTCGGGAAACTTGAAAAGCACGCCCTTGGCATGCTTGTCGTCTTCGGGTCCGGGAATGTGAACGTTCCAGCCAAGATTGCCATAGACATAAAAGTAGCCCGAGCGCTGCATTTCGAAGGAAAACGGCATGTAGCAATCGACGAATTGGTTCCGGCGGATCGTCCAGTTCCACGCGAAATTCTCAGGTTCGACGGCATTATCCTTTATCCGCACGAACCAATTATCTTCGATAAGAACGTTCCGAGCGAAGGCTTCCTTGGTGGACTCCGATGCCTGATTGAAGAAATGGACGCCATTGAATGCGTCTGTGATGACGTTGTCGCGGATGATGACATACCCGGCGATGGTCCAGGCGCGGAAGAAGTCGCCGTCATAGGCACGTGCATCGCCGATGGGGTCAACGGGACCATCCTCGTCGCCCGATCCGTGCACCTGCTTCCAGGGGATATCGCTCCAAAGCCTGCAGTCTCCTAGGGATAAGTCGGCACGAACATAACCATTGTCCCGGATCGACAGGACGTCGTCTTCACCGTGGCTTTTCGTATCCTGCACCCAGCTGCATTTCTCGATGAGCAGATGACGCGTGTAGGGACCGGCCGCACCGATCGCAATGCACCCTCCCCTGAAATCGACGCGGCGTATGAAAATGTGTTGGCAGTTATCGAGGTATATTGCTGTCGGCCAGCAGTTCCTGAAAACCAGTTCGTCGATGATAGCCCATTGGCAATCCCGCAATGTCAAAGCCGCATTGTCGGCCATGAAATAGATGCCGGGAAACGAACCACCTTTCTGGTGAGCGGCGGCCAGTTTGTTCGCAGTTTCCCGATAGGCGTCGAAGTCCATATCAGAGCCTAAGATCGCTCCCGGACCGGTGATGTATATAGGGCAATCCTCGGAGCCTCGTTTACCTATTATCGTTATCGGATCGGGATAACGGCCCTTTTTCAGGTAGAGCTCGCCACCGGGCCCCAGCCGGTTGAGTTTCCTATGAATATCTTCGGCATTGACCTTTATTTGCGCTTTCATTCAATGCCGCCCCAACAAAACACCTCATCGACACTATCGCCGGAGTTGATATTTTTGCCAACACTCCCAAACGGGACCCGGCACGGGGCGAGAGCTTCATCTTCAGGCCTTCGCCTCTGCTGTAATCTTACCGCAACGTCCCGGATTTCGCCTGCCGCGCGCTTGACAAAACCGGACTGCCTGTATTTTATTCAAGCCTGCGGATTAGGCAGAGAGCGCCTCCGCATTCTTACATGACTTCGATAGTCGCTGGGCAGTTTCGCCCCATGATGGCCCCATCGCGGATGGGACGCCCTCATGGGGTTTTTGGTTTTTTGGCTTGCAGATGAATGATGCGTTGAAAATCGGCATTCTTTACTCCACCACCGGCCCTTACGGCTCGATGGGGCGCGACGCGCGCGACGGCGCGGAATTCGCGATTGCCGAATTTGCCGCAGAAAGCGGCCTGCCTGTCGAACCTGTTTTCTTCGACCCGCAGGCCGATCTTGCCGCCTATCTCGAAGGCGCGCGCCATCTGCTGCGCGCCGGCTGCCGCCACATTGTCGGCACCATTACCTCGGCCGCCCGCAAGGAAGTCATCCCGCTCATCGAAAAGCATGACGGGCTTCTCTGGTACATGTGCCCCTACGAGGGTTTCGAGGCGAACGAAAACGTCATCTATGTCGGCGGCTGCCCGAACCAGCATCTGTTGCCGCTCTTCGAACATCTGATTCCGCGCTACGGCAACCGGCCCTATCTCGTCGGCGCCAACTATGTCTGGGGCTGGGAGATGAACCGGCTCGCCCGCGAACTTACCACCAATGCCGGTGGCGAGGTTCTGGGCGAGCGTTACCTGCCGCTCGAGGAAACTGCCGTCGAGCGCATCGTCGCCGATATCGAGCAGCGCCGCCCGAGCTTCATCCTCAACAATCTTATCGGCCCGTCGAGCTACGCCTTCCATGAGGCGATCCGGCGGCTTGCCGATCGCGACGCGGCCTTCCGGCCCGAGAACTGCCCGGTCGTCAGCTGCGACCTGATGGAATGCGAGCTTGACGATATCGCGCCGGGTGCGGCCATCGGCCAGCTCTGCGCAGCCTCCTATTTCGATAGTGTCGCCACCTCCGAAAATGGCGACTTCAAACAGCGGATCCTCGCTCATTACGGCGCGCCGCGCCGCATCTCCAGCGTCTTTGCCAGTGCCTACACGGCCGTGCGTCTTTGCGTTGATGCGATCGTGGCTGCCGACGGCGACGAGCCTTCTGCCGTGCGTCGGGAACTCTACAACAAGAACTGGGCAACACCCTTCGGCATGCTCAGCATCGACAGGGAAACGAACCACGCCGCCCTGCCCTTTCATCTCGGCCGCATTAATCTCCAGAACGGCTTTGATGTGATCGCCTCGCGTCCGCCGCTTGCTGCCGATCCCTATCTGACCGGCCGCAACAAGCCGGCTTCGCCGAAATTGCGGGTTGTATCATGAAGGAAACACCCAATTTCACCGGCTGGCGTGCCGTGGTCCTGCACCGTGAGGACGGCAATACGGAAAGATTGATCCGTCAGCTACGACTTCTCGGCCTTTCGGCAACGCTGCAATGGGCGCCTCTTTCGGCCGCAGGCGTGCCCGACCTCGTCATCGTCGATGCCGACCAGGGCTTTGATGATCTCCTGCCCTGGAGCGGTGCCGCCGCGACATGCCCGGTCGTCGCACTGCTCGGCTCGGAAGCACCGGGCCGTATCGCCTGGGCGCTCGGCCAGGGTGCCGGCGCGATCATCGCCAAGCCGATTGCCGCCTCCGCTGTCTATCCGGCCCTCGTCATGGCCGTCTCCATTCACCAGGAGCGCAAGGGTGCCACCGAGCGGCTGCAATATCTCGAAGAGCGCGTGCGCCTTCGACCGCTCGTCCATGCCGCCGTCGAGAAGCTGATGAAGGCGCATGGTGTCGATGAGGAGCGCGCCTATTCGATCCTGCGCAATTGCGCCATGCGCCGCCGCCTGCCGATGGAACAGATCGCCGCCTTCATTATCGGCGGCATAGAGCCCCTGCCGGAGGCGGGTTGAATGCGTATATTAAAAGCCATTTTGCGGCAGCCGACCGCCCTCTTCGGCCTTATTGTCGTCCTTATTGTCATCGGCCTTGCCGTGGCCGCTCCCTGGATCGCGCCCTTCAATCCTGATGAGCAGATGTTCGACGGATTGTCGCTTGAAGGTGCGCCATTGCCGCCTGGTGGCCCCTACCTGCTCGGCACCGATACGCTCGGTCGCGATCTCTTTTCGCGCATGCTCTTCGGTGCACGCACCTCGCTCGTCATCGGCCTCGTTGCCAACGGCATTGCGGTCGCGATCGGCCTCCTCATCGGTATCCTCGCCGGCTACCTGCGCGGCATCGTCGGCAATATCCTGATGCGCTTCACCGATCTGATGATGGCTTTCCCGGCGCTGCTGCTGGCAATCGTGCTTGCCGCCTTGCTGCGGCCGAGCCTCTGGATCGTCGCCATGGTGATCGCGCTCGTCAACTGGGTGCAGGTCGCCCGCATCGTCTATACGGAGACGCGCGGACTGGTGGAGCGCGACTTCATCATGGCCGAACGCTCGCTCGGTGCCGGCCATATGCGCGTGCTTTTCCTGCATATCCTGCCGCACCTCGTGCCGACGGCGATCGTCTGGGGCACACTTGGTATCGCCACCACCGTTCTGCTGGAAGCGACGCTTTCCTTCCTCGGCATCGGAGTGCAGCCGCCGCAACCCTCCTGGGGCAATATCATTTTCGAAAGCCAGAGTTACTTCCAGGCAGCTCCGTGGCTCGTCTTCTTCCCCGGCGCGATCATCCTGCTGACGGCACTGTCCTTCAATCTCGTCGGGGATGCGCTGCGCGACATTCTTGATCCGACCCAGCGCGGGAGAGGCTGATGGTCTTCCTCATCCTTCGCCGGCTCGTTCAGGCCGCCCTCATTCTTCTCGGCGTTGCCGCCATTACTTTCGTGCTGCTCTATGCGCTGCCGGCCGACCCGGCGCGCATGATCGCCGGACGAAGCGCCACGACGCAGACGGTTGCCAACATCCGTCACGAACTCGGCCTCGACCAGCCGCTGCTCGTTCAGTTCAGCACCTATCTGAGCAACCTCCTGCACGGCAATCTCGGCCGCTCCTATGCGCAGAAGACCGAGGTCTGGACGCTGATCGCCGCCCGCCTGCCGGCGACGCTCGTGCTCATGCTGGCCGGTATTCTGGTGGAAGTTGCTCTCGGCCTGACCCTCGGCACGATCGCCGCCGTGCGCCGTGGCGGTTTCGTCGACCGGCTTGTCATGACGGCTTCCTTCGTCGGGGTTTCGGCGCCGCAATTCGTCGTAGCCCTGCTGCTTCTTTATGTATTTGCCGTAACGCTCGGATGGCTACCCATGAGCGGCTACGGCACCTTCGCCCATGTCGTGCTGCCAGCCTCCACCCTCGGCGTTCTTGGCGCCGGCTGGTATGCACGCATGGTGCGATCCGCGATGATCGACGTCCTCAATCAGGACTATGTGCGCACGGCGCGGGCCAAAGGCCTGTCTTCGCGCCGCATCATCTTCCGCCACGCCCTGCCAAACGCCATCCTGCCGATCATCGCCATGATCGGCATCGATATCGGCCAGTTCATGGGCGGCGTGGTCGTCGTCGAAGCGGTCTATGGCTGGCCGGGCATTGGCCAGCTCGCCTGGCAGGCAATCCAGCAGGTCGACATACCCATCATCATGGGCGTCACGCTGACATCGGCACTTGCCATCGTCATCGGCAACTTGCTCGCCGACCTGGTGGCCCCGCTTATCGATCCACGCATCCGTACACGTTGACAGCAACCAAAGAAGGGGAACCCGAATGTTCAAACGCTGGCTTCGACACACAACCATGGCAACGATGGTGGCGCTCGCCCCCCTCGCCGCCACGGCACAGGAAACACCCAAGCAGGGCGGCGATATCGTCGTCACCTACAAGGACGACATCACCACGCTCGACCCGGCCATCGGTTACGACTGGGTCAACTGGTCGATGATCAAGAGCCTCTATTCGCGCCTGATGGACTATGCGCCGGGCACGCCGAACCCGATCCCGTCGCTCGCCGAAAGCTTCACTGTATCGCCCGATGGCCTGACCTATACGTTCAAGCTGCACAAGGGCGTAAAGTTCTCCAACGGCCGCGAAGTCGTCGCTTCCGACGTGAAATATTCGATCGAGCGCGCCGTCAATCCGAAGACACAGGGTCCGGGTGCCGGGTTCTTCGGCGCCATCCAGGGCTTCGAGGACGAAACCGGCGGCAAGACCGAAACGCTTTCGGGCATCGAGACGCCCGACGACAGCACTGTCATCTTCCACCTGTCCCGCCCGGACGCGACCTTCCTGCACGTACTCGCCATCAACTTCGCTTCGGTCGTGCCGAAGGAAGCCGTCGAAGCCGCAGGCGGCGATTTCGGCAAAAAGCCCGTCGGTTCCGGCACCTTCATCCTGAAGGACTGGACGATCGGCCAGCAGCTCGTTTTCGAGCGCAACAAGGATTATTTCGTCAAGGGCGTACCCTATATCGACAGCTTCAAGGTCGAAGTCGGCCAGGAGCCGCTGGTTGCGCTGCTGCGCCTGCAGAAGGGTGAGGTCGATATCGCCGGCGACGGTATCCCGCCGGCGAAATTCCTCGAAATCAAGAACTCTGCCGATGGCGCAAAGATGATCGTCGACGGCGAACAGCTTCACACCGGCTACATCACGCTGAACACCAAGGTGAAGCCGTTCGACAACGTCAAGGTGCGCCAGGCGATCAACATGGCCGTCAATAAGGACCGCATCGTGCGCATCCTGAACGGTCGCGCAACACCCGCCAACCAGCCGCTCCCGCCGCTGATGCCGGGTTACGACAAGTCCTTCACCGGCTATGCGTATGACGTTGCCAAGGCCAAGGCACTGCTTGCCGAAGCCGGCTTCCCTGAGGGATTCGAAACGGTGCTCTACTCCACCAATACCGATCCGCAGCCGCGCATCGCCCAGGCGATCCAGCAGGATCTCGCAGCTGTTGGCGTCAAAGCTGAGGTTCGTGCTCTCGCACAGGCCAACGTGATCGCGGCGGGCGGCACGGAAGGTGAAGCGCCAATGATCTGGTCGGGCGGCATGGCCTGGATCGCCGACTTCCCGGATCCGTCTAACTTCTATGGTCCGATCCTCGGTTGCGCCGGCGCCGTTCAGGGCGGCTGGAACTGGTCCTGGTATTGCAATGCCGATCTCGACAAACGTGCGGTTGCCGCTGACTCCATGTCCGATCCGGCAAAGTCCGCCGAGCGCACAGCCGCCTGGGGCAAGGTCTTCACCGACATCATGGCCGATGCGCCCTGGGTTCCCGTCATCAACGAGCGCCGCGTCGTTGCCAAGTCGCTGCGCATGGGCGGTGCCGACAATATCTACATCGACCCCACCCGCGTCATCAACTACGACGCGATCTACGTGAAGCAATAAGCCCTAGGAAATAACGCCTTCCCGGTCCGACCGGGAAGGCCTCATAAGATCGAGGGAGACACCTTATGTGCATTGCCTGCACCCACACAATTCACCGCGCCCAGCATAATTTCGGCTGGAACAAGGATTTCGCACCAGCTGTCGTCGCCAAGCCCGGCGAGACCATCCACTTCGAATGCCTGGATTCCTCTGGCGGCCAGGTCGGCAGCGACGCGACGCTCGATACGCTGAACAATCTGGATTTCGGCAAGATCAACCCGGTCTCCGGTCCCATCTACGTGGAGGGCGCCAAGCCCGGCGATGCACTGAAGGTAACGCTGCGCAAGTTCATTCCCTCGGGCACCGGCTGGACGGCGAATATTCCGGGTTTCGGCCTGCTGGCCGACCAGTTCAGGGATCCGGCGCTGCATGTCTGGTCCTATGACGCTAACAGCATGACGCCGGCCCTTTACGGCCCTGGCGGCCGCGTGCCGTTGAAACCCTTTGCCGGCACCATTGGTGTCGCCCCGGCCGAGCCGGGCACGCATTCCGTCGTGCCGCCCCGCCGCGTCGGCGGCAATATGGATATTCGTGACCTGACCGCAGGTGTCACTCTCTATCTGCCGATCGAGGTCGAAGGCGCACTCTTCTCCATCGGCGACACGCATGCGGCGCAAGGCGACGGCGAAGTCTGCGGCACGGCGATCGAAAGCCAGATGAATGTCGAGGCGACGATCGAACTCGTCAAGGATGCGCGCTTGCAGACGCCGCGCTTCACCACCACCGAGCCCGTCACCCGCCACCTCGACGGCGCCGGCTATGAAGTCACGACGGGTATCGGCCCCGACCTGATGACCGGCGCACGCGAAAGCGTCATGCGCATGATCGATCTTCTGACCGCGGAACATGGCATGAGCGCCGTCGACGCCTATCTGCTCTGCTCGGTCTGCGGCGATCTGCGCATCAGCGAAATCGTCGATATGCCGAACTGGGTCGTTTCCTTCTACTTCCCGAGGATCGTATTCGCGTGATTGAAGCCATGCCCGCCGCGCCCATTCTTAGCGTTCGCAATCTTAGTGTCGATGCGCGAACGCCTGACGGACGCAAACCGGTTCTGAAAGATATCAGCTTTGATCTCGCGAGCGGCGAAACGCTTTGCCTGGCCGGGGAATCCGGCTCAGGCAAATCAGTGACGTCGCTGTCAATCATGGGCTTGCTGCCGAAGGCCTCGCTCCAGGTCGCCTCCGGCAGCATCATGCTCGGCGAACGCGATCTGCTGAAACTTTCCGACCGGGCCATGCGAAGCGTGCGCGGCGGCGATATCGCCATGGTCTTCCAGGAACCGATGACCTCGCTCAACCCGGTCATGTCGATCGGCGCACAGCTGACGGAGGCGATCCGCGAGCATCAGGGCAGCGAGAATGCCGAGGCGATCGCGCTGCAGATGCTCGATGCCGTGCAGATCACCGACCCGGCAAAACGTCTGAAGCAATATCCGCACGAGCTCTCCGGCGGCATGCGCCAGCGCGTGATGATCGCCATGGCGCTATCCTGCCGTCCGAAAGTACTGATCGCCGACGAGCCGACCACGGCGCTCGACGTGACGGTGCAGGCGCAGATCCTCAAACTGATGCGCGAACTAAAGTCGGAATTCGGCACATCCATTATTCTTATCACCCATGACATGGGCGTCGTCGCCGAAATGGCGGATCGCGTCATTATCATGCAGAATGGCGGCATCGTCGAAGAAGGTCGGGCAGTCGGCATTTTCCGCGCGCCGCGCCAGACTTATACGCAGCAATTGCTCTCGGCCGTGCCGCGCCTTGGCGCTTTTGCCGGCACCGACGCTCCTCCGCGCATCACATCGCGCAGAGTCGAGACCCTGCATCCCGACCGCACCCCGGTCCTGAATGTACGCGGCCTCAACGTCACCTATGGCGGGGCAGCGAGCTTTCTCTTCAAGGGCAAGGCGCCCGCTGCGGCCGTCAGCGACGTTTCCTTCGATATCCTGCCGGGCGAAACGCTTGGCCTCGTCGGCGAAAGCGGATCGGGAAAATCGACAACCGGCAAGGCGGTGCTCGGCCTTATCCCCTTTACCGGCGATGTGATCATCGATGGCCGTAACATTGCCGGGCTCAGCCATCGCGAGATGCAGCCCATACGCCGCACGGCGCAGATGATCTTCCAGGACCCCTATGCCTCGCTCGACCCGCGCATGGCAGTCGGCTCCGCGATTGCCGAGCCGCTGGTTATCCACGGTATCGCGAACAAGGCCGAGCGGCAGGACAGGGTCGCGGAACTCCTGCGCCGTGTCGGCCTGACGGCGGATGCCGCCACGCGTTATCCGCACGAATTTTCCGGCGGCCAGCGCCAGCGCATCTGCATTGCGCGTGCACTGGCGCTCGAGCCGAAGCTGATCGTTGCCGATGAGAGCGTTGCGGCGCTCGACGTATCCGTGCGCGCCCGCGTGCTCGACCTGATGCTGGAACTGCAGGAAAGCATGGGGCTCTCCTACCTCTTCATCTCGCATGACATGGCGGTTGTCGAACGCATGTCCCATAAGGTCGCCGTCATGCGCAGCGGCAGGATCGTCGAAACAGGCACCCGCCGCCAGATCTTCGAACATCCGGCAGAGGATTACACGAGGGCCCTGATGGCTGCCGTTCCGATCCCCGATCCGGAAGCGCGGCGAGCGCAGGTCTAAGATTTATAGACAGGAAGCAGAAGTGCCTCCTTTGGAGCCGTATACGCTTCCGCGAGGCTTGCTCTCGGCCTCCGCCGAATCATCGCTTAAAATCGACTTTCGGCACGAGCGAATGTCGGTCGCGCCTGCCAACCAAATCCCACTCGCCAGCCAAATTTTCTTTCGGCAGCCCGTCCAGATGGGCAAATACAGGCTCGCGGGTGCTGGATTTTAGATAAATTCAGCGTTCATCGACAACTCCCCGCGCCCCTTTGCGCGTGGCCAATCCGGCTAAGTCGTCCTAATATAGCAATATTTCGCCTTTCTATTTTACCTCTCGTTAATACCCGCGCAAGGACTGTTGTACATCTGTCACACACATCAAGGTTTAGTTAGAATTCTCTACAAAATGAGAGCTTTCATTGTTGAGCCCGCCCCCCTTTCGGTTATTTTAGGTCTTACCGAATTAATCGGGTTTTATCAGAGGGGACGTTCTTTCGTGGAACGCACTCGAACTTAGGAGATTGGCTTTCCATGAACATTCGTATGATGTTGCTTGGTTCTGCAGCTGCCCTCATCGCTGCACCGGCATTCGCAGCAGACGCAATTGTCGCTGCCGAGCCGGAACCGGTTGAATACGTTCGCGTCTGCGACGCCTACGGCACCGGCTACTTCTATATCCCGGGCACGGAAACCTGCCTGAAGATCGAAGGTTACATCCGTTTCCAGGTTAACGTTGGCTCGAACGTCGGCGGTGACAACGACTCTGACTGGGATGCAGTTACCCGTGGTCAGGTTCAGTTCACAGCTAAGAGCGACACCGAATACGGCCCGCTCACCGGCGTGATCGTTCTCCAGGCCAATGCCGACAACGCAACGAACCAGGAAACGATCCTCGACTCCGCTTACCTTGACGTCGCTGGCTTCCGCGCTGGTCTCTTCTACTCCTGGTGGGACGATGGTCTCTCCGGCGAAACCGACGACATCGGTTCTGTCGTAACGCTGCATAACTCGATCCGTTATCAGTACGAAACCGGCACCTTCTACGCTGGTCTCAGCGTCGACGAACTGGAAGACGGCGTCTATCAGGGTGACGTGGATCCGGTCACCGGCCTCCTGGTTCCGAACGATGGCCCGAACAATGTCGGCGTTGCCTTCGGTATCGGCGGCACGGCTGGCGCCTTCAGCTACCAGATCACCGGCGGCTGGGACTTCGACAACGAAGACGGCGCAATCCGCGCTATGGGTACGGCTGAACTCGGCCCGGGCACGCTCGGCCTGGCTGTCGTCTACTCCAGCGGCCCGAACTCCTACTACTCGACGGCTGAATGGGCAGTTGCTGCCGAATACGCCATCAAGGCAACGGACAAGCTGAAGATCACTCCTGGTGTTCAGTACTATGGCAACTACATCGGCGGTGCCAGCGCGTTCGACACCGTTCCGGATGACTTCGACGGTACCGGCGACGCCTGGAAGGTCGGCCTGACGGTTGATTACCAGATCGTCGACAACTTCTACGCCAAGGCTTCCGTCCAGTACCTGGATCCGGAAGATGGCGACGACTTCACGACGGGTTACTTCCGTCTGCAGCGCTCGTTCTAAGCTGAATATTGAAGACCCCGGGATCGCATCTCGGGGTTTTTCATCACAGGCTTCTGGTTTGGTGACCTCCAATTCAGAAGAAAGAGGTCGATCCGGTTCCCTGCCGGATCGACCTCACCCATCGATACAGAAATCCACTCCTGTAGATGGTTCTGGCTCGCCCTCATCCGAGGGCGAGCTTTTTACTTGACGGGACTGGATTGTCCGACGGACGGGGGTCTCTGTCGGCGGCTGAGAGTCTGAAGAACCCAGCCGCCGATTTCCTGCAGGAAAAAAATGCAGCCGGTAAGCGTAACGATTGTCCTGGTCGCAGATCGCGAACGCGCGCCTGTCCTGGACAGGGACGGAGCGATTGTTCAGACTCCGGGACGAGATCGCTACGCGCTTAAACCATGTTCAGCGGTATCAACTGGCGCAGTCTTGGGTCGCGCAGATACAGGCCACTCCAGGCAGCAATCCCCAGAAGCAGGCTGACGATCTGGGGAGGCGTAAAAAACTCGCCCAGGCGGAAGTGTGTGCAGATAGCGCCACCGAGAAAACCGGTTACCAGTATCGCACCAAGGAAGGCTGTTTTCGGAACAGCATAAAGGATCGCGCAGATCGCAATGATAATGCCGAGTGCCGGAGCGAGATTGACTGGGAAACCGGTTGCCTCCATTTCCGCCCTTATGAAATCAGGTGCAAAAAGGTTGGTGGCCGCATCAGCAAGAAGCAGAACAACAACTGTCGCTGACAGAATTCGCCCAATCCAGATCGACATTATTGCTGCCTCTTCAATTGCCGGTCACAACCCGGCTTATGGTGTGGTCTGGATGTTGTCAATTCAGCAGCAACCGCGCAATCGGGGATTTGGTCCTCCGCGTCCGATCACGTCTGCAGTTCCAAACGTTACGGTCATGATTGCCGCCTTACGCCGTCTGTGCTGGCCGTGGCAACTATTTCTCTCTCGCCGAGGCAAAAACGACGCTGGCATCGCTGACGATTTCCACATGCAAATAGGCTGCCTTTGCAGCGGCTGCACCATCTGCCCGCATGATCGCGGTCACGATCATATCGTGCTCATCATAGGATTTCGCGAGCCGACCCGGCAGCCGGAACTGCGCGCGGCGGAAGGGCGCGAGCCGGGCCCGGCTCTGGGTTACCAGCTCATAGATATGCTCGTTATGCGCACCGCGATAGAGCCGGGTGTGGAACTCGGTATTGTGAACAGCATAGTCCTCTTCCGCACCCTGATGCACAAGCCGAGCGGAAGCGCGATGTTCGATTTCCAAGATGCGCCGCTCATCGACCGTCATACGTTCGGCGGCCAAACGCGCGCAGACCCCTTCGAGCTCCGCCATCGCCTCGAACATCGAATGCAAATAGGTCTCGGTTACGTTGGTGACGAGAGCGCTACGGTTCGGCTCGCGATCGACGAGCCCCATTGCGCCGAGTTCGCGAAGCGCCTCGCGCACCGGCGTGCGCGACACTTCGAAACGGGCCGCGAGCGAGATCTCGTCAAGCTTATCGCCTGGCAGCATCTGCCCGGTCACGATCATATCGGCAATAGCCCGCACCATCTGCTCGACAGTCGTTCCTGCCCTGATGATCTCTCTGCGCCTGACCTGCTTCAAGGAATGATTCTGCCCATTGACGAATGCATACACATGCATTGTTGACGCCGCAAAGTCAAATATAGCTGCAACTCATTGTTTTAATAAAGAAACGTACTGGCCGATGCGCCGCGACACAGTACGCAGAAGCATCTGACGCCGAAATTAGCTAATTTTATAGTCTCTGCATAGTTTTTAATCTTGTGTGGCTAAAAATTGCATACACTTTTCTACAGTGTTTTGCGGATCATTGAATATTTCCAATGCATTCAATGGAATAAAATCTGGCACGGTCATTGCATACACTTTTCCGTAACCGATTGAACCGGCAAAGCCGCCATAAGGGAGCATTCCGATGACCAAACTCCTTTCCATGAACCGTCGCCATTTCCTCCAGGCTTCTGCTGCCACCGCCCTGGTCGGCGCAGCTCCCGGCTTCCTCTCCTCGCCTGCACTTGCGCAGACTGCGCTGACCGTTGGCTTCATCTATGTCGGCCCGAAGGATGACTATGGCTATAACCAGTCGCACGCCGAGGGCGCTGCAGTCGTCAAGGCGCTACCGGGCATTACTGTCGTCGAAGAAGAAAATGTGCCGGAGACCGTCGACGTCCAGAAAACGATGGAATCGATGATCAATCTCGATGGCGCCACCCTGCTGTTCCCGACCTCCTTCGGCTATTTCGACCCCCACATGCTGGCAATGGCCGCCAAGTACCCGGATATCCAGTTCCGCCATTGCGGCGGCCTCTGGCAGGAAAGCAAGAACCCGGCCAATACCGGCTCCTATTTCGGCTATATTTTCCAGGGCCAGTACCTGAACGGCATTGCCGCCGGCCACGCGACGAAGAGCAAGAAGATCGGCTTTGTTGCCGCCAAACCGATCCCGCAGGTTCTGCAGAACATCAACGCTTTCCTGCTCGGCGCGCGCACGGTCGATCCGACCATCACCTGCCAGGTGATCTTCACCGGTGAGTGGTCACTCGCAGTCAAGGAAGCAGAAGCCACCAATGCGCTGGTCGATCAGGGCGCTGACGTCATCACCTGCCACGTCGACAGCCCGAAGGTCGTCGTCGAGACGGCCGCCGGCCGCGGCGCCTTCGTCTGCGGCTATCACGCCAACCAGAGCCCGCTTGCTCCCGAAAAGTACCTCACTGGTGCGGAATGGGCCTGGGGCAATGTCTACAGCGATTTCGTCAAGAAGGCACAGGCCGGCGAAAAGCTCGGCAATTTCGTCCGCGGCGGCCTGAAGGACGGTTTCGTCAAGATGAGCGCACTCGGACCCAGTATTGCCGAGACGGGTCGCAAGGCTTTCGAAGCCACCCACGCCGAGATGATGAAGGGCGGCTTCTCGGTCTTCAAGGGTCCACTGAAGGACAATAAGGGCAATTCCGTCGTGACCGCCGACAAGAGCTATGCCGAAGACGCGATCGAGCTCGAGAGCATGAATTATCTGGTCGAGGGTGTCGTCGGGTCCACAGCGTAAACCGGCAAGGGAGAAGCGCCATGACTGTCCAGGCCAATGATCCCGCAATATCAGTCCCTTCCGAGAAATCGGCGTCGCTGCGCCCCTTCCTCGAATGGATCGCGCGACATGCCGAACCTGTTGTCATCGGCCTTGTGGCCATCCTGATCGGTCTTGCGCTCTTCTCCCTCTTCATCCTGGCGATCGGTAAATCGCCAGCGATGCTCTTCCAGCTTATGTATACCGGCGGCTTCGGCAGCTGGTTTTCGGTGCAGAACAGCTTAAGTCGTGCCGCACCCCTTCTCCTGACGGCACTCTGCGTCGCCCTGCCCGCCCGCCTCGGCCTCGTCATCATCGGCGGGGAAGGAGCGGTCGTGCTGGGCGGCGTTGCCGCCGCGGCCATGGCCATGCCGCTTGCCGGCACCGCGCCTGTTTTCCTGACCCTCATTCTCATGGGCATTGCCGCCATGGTGGTCGGCGGTATCTGGATCGGCCTAGCCGGTTTCCTGCGGCACTATCGCGGCGTCAACGAGACGATCTCGTCGCTACTGCTCTCCTATATCGCCATCGCCCTGATGAACCAGTTCGTGGAAGGGCCGCTGCGTGATCCTGCCAGCCTCAACAAACCTTCGACCACGCCGCTGCCGCCTGAATATATGCTCGGCAACATCCCGGGCATGGACGTGCATTGGGGCCTCGTCATCGGCATTGTCGCCTGTATCCTCTCCTGGATCCTGATCGAGGTGACGAGCTACGGCTTTGCGGCCCGCATCGCCGGCGGCAATGTACGCGCCGCCCAGATCCAGGGCCTGCCAGTCGGCAGGCTAATCGTCGGCTTCACCGCGATCGCCGGCAGTTTTGCAGGCCTCGCCGGCATGGTCGAGGTAGCCGCCGTGCAAGGCAGCGCCAATGCTTCGCTTGCCGCAGGTTACGGTTACACCGGCATCCTCGTCGCCTTCCTCGCCCGGCACAATCCGCTGGCGATCATTCCGGTCGCGATCCTGCTCGGCGGCATCGATGCCTCGGGCGGCCTCATCCAGCGCCGCATGGGCCTGCCGGATGCCACCGTTCTGGTGCTGCAGGGCACGCTCTTCATCGTCATTCTCTTCTGCGAGACCTTCTACGGCCGCTTCAAGATCTTCAATCCCGACCTCTGGAAAAGGAGCCTCTGATGGAAGAGACAGGTATCGGCATATGGGGCGTGCCCCTCGGCATCCTCGCAGGCGCCATCCGCGTTTCCACGCCCTTCATTTTCGTCAGCCTCGGCGAGACCATCACCGAACGCTCCGGCCGCATCAATCTCGGCCTTGAAGGCACGCTGGTCTTCGGTGCCATGACGGCCTACGCCGTTGCCGTCATGAGCAATTCGCCCTGGCTCGGCGTGCTGGCGGCCATGGCGACGGGTGGGGTCTTCGGCCTCGTGCATGGCTGGATCTGCAAATGGCCTAAGGTCAACGATATCGCGATCGGCATCGCCATGATGCAGTTCGGGCTCGGTCTTGCCTTCTTTCTCGGCAAGCCCTTCATCCAGCCGGCAGCCCCGCACCTGCCTGCAATCCCCTTGGGTTTCTGGTCCAGCATGCCCCAGATCCAGGCGGCGCTGAATATCAATGTACTCTTCCTGCTTGGCGCGGCACTCGCCTTCATGCTCTGGTGGGCCTTCAAGAACACCCGTGTCGGCCTGATCCTGCGCGTCGTCGGCGACAGCACTGATGCCGCACGCGCCATGGGCATCAATCCTGATCGCGTCCGCCTGCTGGCAACGGCCGTCGGCGGTTCGCTGGCGGCAATCGGCGGCGCCTATCTGTCGCTCTATTATCCTGGCTCCTGGAATGAGGGCATTTCCTCCGGCCAGGGCCTGATGGCCGTCGCACTCGTCATCTTCGCCCGCTGGAACCCGATCGGCTGCTTCCTCGCCGCTCTGCTCTTCGGCGGCGCTGGTGCGCTCGGGCCGGCACTGCAATCGGTCGGCGTCACGCAGGGCTACTACCTTTTCTACGCCGCTCCCTACGTGCTGACCCTGGTCATCATGATTGCGACGTCCTCGCCGACACGTTCGCTCGCCGGTGCACCCGGCGCGCTTTCCCTGACGAAATAAGCGTGAAAGGAGCCAAGCCATGAACGGTCTCGGCGGATTGAACAAGTCGGAACATGGCGTCGGCATCGGCCTTGTGCAGCTGCAGCTTCCGGTCACCGTGACAAGGGAAGACCTTACGCGCCAGACGCAGGTCATCGTCGAACTCGTTGCCAAGGCGCGGCGCAACCAGCCGGGCATGGATCTGGTCGTCTTTCCGGAATATGCCCTGCACGGCCTGTCGATGGATATTAATCCGGAGATCATGTGCACGCTCGACGGGCCGGAGGTCGCAGCCTTCAAGAAGGCCTGCAGGGAGAACGCGATCTGGGGCTGCTTCTCGATCATGGAACTGAACCCTGATGGCATGCCCTATAATTCCGGTATCATCATCGACGACAAGGGCGAGCTGACGCTCTACTACCGCAAGATGCACCCCTGGGTGCCTGTCGAACCCTGGGAGCCCGGCAATTTCGGCATTCCCGTTATCGACGGGCCGAAAGGCGCCAAGCTCGCGCTCATCATTTGCCATGACGGGATGTTTCCCGAGATGGCGCGCGAATGCGCCTACAAAGGCGCGGAAATCATGATCCGCACGGCCGGCTATACGGCACCGATCCGCGAAAGCTGGAAATTCACCAACCAGTCTAACGCCTTCTGCAATCTCATGGTCACGGCGAGCGTCTGCATGTGCGGCTCGGACGGTACCTTCGATTCGATGGGCGAAGGCATGATCTGCAATTTCGACGGCTCGATCATTGCCCATGGCACCTCCGGCCGGGTCAACGAGATCATCACCGCCGAAGTGCGTCCCGATCTCGTGCGCGAAGCCCGCCGCGGCTGGGGTGTCGAAAATAATATCTACCAGTTCGGCCATCGCGGCTACGTCGCCGTTGCCGGCGGCGCCGGCGATGCACCTTACACCTACATGCATGACCTTATTGCCGGCAAATACCGCCTTCCCTGGGAGGATCAGGTGAAGGTCACGGATGGCACATCGTGCGGCTTCGACAAGCCGGCGCGCCGCTACGGCGAAACATTCAAACTCGCGGGTGAATAGGAGAAGAAGACGATGGACGCCATGGTCGAAACCAAAGGACATTATGTCGACGCCGATCCCTATGCCTGGCCCTATAATGGCGCCCTGCGGCCGGACAATACCGCGCTCATCATCATCGACATGCAGACGGATTTCTGTGGCAAGGGCGGCTATGTCGACCACATGGGCTACGACCTGTCGCTGGTGCAGGCGCCCATTGAGCCGATCAAGAAGGTGCTCGCAGCCATGCGCGCCAAGGGCTACCACATCATCCACACACGCGAAGGCCATCGCCCTGATCTTGCCGACCTGCCGGCCAACAAGCGCTGGCGCTCACAGCGCATCGGCGCTGGTATCGGCGATCCAGGCCCGTGCGGGCGCATCCTGACCCGAGGCGAACCCGGCTGGGACATCATTCCGGAACTCTACCCTGCCGAAGGCGAGACGATCATCGACAAGCCCGGCAAGGGTTCCTTCTGCGCGACCGATCTGGAACTGATCCTCAACCAGAAGCGTATCGAGAACATCATCCTGACCGGCATCACGACCGACGTCTGTGTCTCCACCACCATGCGCGAGGCGAATGACCGCGGCTATGAGTGCCTGCTTCTGGAAGATTGCTGCGGCGCGACCGACTATGGCAACCACCTGGCCGCCATCAAGATGGTCAAGATGCAGGGCGGCGTCTTCGGTTCCGTCTCCAATTCTGAAACGCTTGTGAGCCAGCTGCCATGAGTACGGTCCGCGACACTCCCCTTCCGCAGGCCGGCAAGGCCGTCGGCATCGACACGATCGACATGACGATGCGCTTCGGCAGTTTCACGGCGCTCGACCACGTGTCGATCAACGTACCCTCGGGCAGCTTTCATGCGCTGCTCGGCGAAAACGGCGCCGGCAAGTCGACGCTCGTCAAATGCATCATGGGTTTCTACCACGCCACATCCGGCGCGCTTTCCGTCGATGGCCGTGAAGTGGCGATCGCTTCGCCGAAGGATGCTGCAACTTACGGCCTCGGCATGGTCTACCAGCACTTCACGCTGGTCCCTTCGCTGACGGGTGCGGAAAACCTCGTCATCAGCCGCGCCGAAGTGCCTGCCATCATCAACTGGGCGAAGGAGCGCAAGGATCTTGCTGCCTTCATGGAGCGTATGCCCTTCAAGATCCCTCTCGATCGGCCGGTGAGCGAACTTGCCGCCGGCGAAAAGCAGAAGCTCGAGATCGTCAAGCAGCTCTATCTCGGCCGCTCCTTTCTGGTACTAGACGAGCCGACCTCGGTGCTGACGCCTGCCGAAGCCGACGAGATGCTCGGCCTCGTGCGTGGCATGACCGAACGAGGCGAGCTGACCGTGCTGATGRTCTCCCATAAATTCCACGAGGTCACAAAATTTGCCGATGCCGTCTCCATCCTGCGGCGCGGTAAGCTGGTCGGCACCGGCAAGGTGGGCGAGGTTTCGACCGCCGACATGGCGGCGATGATGATCGGCGACGTCAAACTGGCCGAACTCGACACCCGCGTTCCAATTTCCGACAATGCCAGGCCGGTGCTGACGGTCGAGCAGGTCAAGGCGCCGGACCGTTCAGGCCTCAAGACCATCGAGATCGGCAATCTCACTGTTCGCTCCGGCGAGATCGTCGGCATTGCCGGCATATCGGGCAATGGCCAGAAGGAACTGACGGAAATCCTCGCCGGCCAACGACCGACCGATACCGGCCGCGTCAGTGTCAAAGGCGAGACCTATGGCGCGACGCGCCCGGAGACCCGCAAGAACAATGTCCGCTTCATCCCCGAGGAGCCCCTGCAGAATGCCTGCGCCCCGCGCATGACGGTCAGCGAAAACCTCGCCTTCCGCACCTTCGATCTCAAGGCGGATGGTAAGGATGCGATCTGGCTGAACAAGGCCAAGATGAAGAAACGCGCCACCGACCTGATCTTCGATTTTAAAGTCAAGACGGCCTCCTCGTCCTCGCCGATTGCGGCGCTTTCCGGCGGCAATGTGCAGCGCGCCGTGCTCGCCCGCGAACTGACGGGCGAGGTCGATCTGCTGATCGTCTCCAACCCCTGTTTCGGCCTCGATTTCTCAGCCGTTGCCGAGATCCGCGCCCGCATCATGAGAGCCCGCAATTCCGGTACGGCCGTGCTGCTGCTGTCCGAAGACCTCGATGAGCTGCTCGAAATGTCCGACCGCATCATGGTGATTTCCGAAGGCAAGCTGGTCTACGAGACACCGGCACGCTCGGCCGATATCGGCATCATCGGCGCACATATGGCGGGGCATCACTGATGGCAGAGATCAAGGCAGAACCCTTCGCCTTCCCGGCGAAACACGACCAACTGGCCCTCATCGTCATCGACATGCAGCGCGACTTTGCCGAGCCGGGCGGGTTCGGCGCCAGCCTCGGTAATGATGTCAGCCGCATCACCAGGATCGTGCCGGATGTCAAACGCCTCATCCAGGGCTTCCGCAATGCCGGCCTGCCGGTCATCCATACAATGGAATGCCACCAGCCCGACCTTTCGGATCTGCCGCCGGCAAAGCGCGATCGCGGCAATCCGACACTCCGCATCGGCGATGCGGGGCCAATGGGCCGTATCCTGATTGCGGGTGAGCCCGGCACGGCAATCCTTCCGGAGCTTGCGCCACTCAAGGGCGAAGTGGTGATCGAAAAGCCCGGCAAGGGCGCTTTCTATGCCACCGAGCTTGGCGACGTGCTGCAGGAAAAGGGCATAAAACAGCTCGTCTTCGCCGGCGTGACGACGGAAGTCTGCGTTCAGACGACGATGCGCGAGGCGAACGATCGCGGCTATGAATGTCTGCTCGCCGAAGAGGCGACGGAAAGTTACTTTCCCGAATTCAAGGCGGCTGCCATCGCCATGATCCGCGCCCAGGGCGCGATCATCGGCTGGACGGCGCATGTCGACGACATCCTGGAGAGCATCGCCCATGCCTGAGACTACCCGCGAACTCCTAACTTCAGATGGCTGGAAGACACTTGAATTCGGCCCCTTCCGTGATGAAGTGACGATCCATTGGATCCGTCCTTTCGACGGCGACCAGCCGGGCGTGGCGCTGCTGAAATATGAGGCCGGCGCCAGCGTTCCCCGCCATCGACATGAAGGACTGGAAACAATTCTTGTCCTGGACGGCGTGCAATCGGACGAGGCAGGCGACTACGGCCGCGGCAGCTATATCGTCAATGCGCCGGGCACCGAACATTCGGTCTGGAGTGATACCGGCTGCGTGGTGCTGATCCAGTGGGACAGGCCGGTGAAAATACTGGGAGAGGAAGCAGCGTAAATTCGGCAGCACCTGCTTCGTCAATCCAACGACTGAGCGAGGCTGGCTGACGGCCAGCCTCGCGTTCAGAACTTGTTCAGGCCGATTGGACGGCTTTGATACGGTCAAGGCCACCAACGACAGAGGCGAAATCGTCCCAGACGCCCTGTGCACCCTTCTGCCATTCATCGAAGGCTTCGGGCTTCAGCAGCTTGCCGCCGTTCTTCAGCGAGATTTCGACCGATGCGACCTCGTCACCGACGATCAGCTGGTTGAAGTAGGCCGCACCTTCCGTGGAGGCCTGCTGGAAGACGGCCTTCTGCTCGTCGTTCAGACCGCCCCAGAAGGTCGACGAATAATAGATGATGCCCGACGCCCAGATGTGGCGGGTCTCGGTCATGTAGGGCACGACCTCATAGAGCTTGAAGCCGGCGTAGGCCGATTTGGTGAGGTCCATCGCGTCAGCAACTCCGGTTGCCAGCGCATTATAGGTCTCGGTGATCGGGATGCCGATCGGCGTCGTGCCGAAAGCGCTCCAGAGCTCGGTGTGCAGCGGGCTCTGGATGACGCGGATGCGCTTGCCCTTCAGTTGTTCCGGGCGCGTCACCGGCTCCTTGGTGAGCAGATGACGGGCGCCGTAATTGATGAAGTCGCCGACGACGAAATTCTGCGCCTGCAGCTTGCCCTTCAGATCGGCGCCGACTTCCCCGCTGACGGTGCGGCGTACATGGTCGGCATCGCGGAACAGGAAGGGAAGGTCGAGGATCTGCAATTCCGGCGCCCAGCCGGAGAGCGAAGAGACCGTCGAAAGGCTGGCATGGATGGAGCCTAAGCGAACACCTTCCGCCACTTCCTTTTCGCCGCCGAGCGCACCGCTCTTGACGATGTTGAACTTGAACTGGCCCGGCAGCTTGGCTTCTACCAGCTCGCTGATCTTTACCCAGATCTTCGTCTCCGGCTTATCGTCGCCGAGCAGCGAGGCGATGGTAATCGTCGTCGTACGGGCAGCCGCCGTGCGAACGAAGGCCGGGGCGGCAAGGGCAGTGCCGGCAAGCGCGGCGGTCTTCAGGAAATTGCGTCGGTTGAGATTGTCCATGAATGAGGTCCTGTCCGTTAGAAGATAATCGCCCAGGCGCAAAGGATTGCGAGGGAGACGAGAAGGGCAAGCAGATAGGGAACGACCGCCTTGAAGAGGGCGGAAGCTGGAATGCGGGTCACGCCGCTGACGACGAAGATCAGCATGCCGAGCGGCGGCGTCAGGCCGTGGATCATCAGGTTGACGACGATGATGACGCCGAAATGAATGGGATCAATGCCTGCGGCGACGGCCGCCGGCAACAGGATCGGKCCGAAAAGCAGGATCGCCGCGCCGATGTCGAGAACGAGGCCCACCACAAGCAGGATGATGTTGGACAGCAGGATGACGGCGAGCGCACTGCCGCCAAGCACCGTCGTCAGGTGTGAGATCAGGCCCGAGACATCGTCGACCGCAAGCAGGAAGGCAAAGGGGCCAGCCGTGCCGATCAGCAGGCCGATCGCGGCGGCCTCGACAGCCGCCTGCCGGAAGGCCGTGTAAAGCGAGAGTACGCCAAGCCGCGCACCGATGCCGAGCAGGAAGGTGTAGAAGGCGGCAAGGGCCGCGGCCTCCGTCGTCGTGACGATGCCGATGCGAATGCCGACCACGACGATAACGCCGAGACCGAAGGCGGGGATCGCCTGGACGGCCGACTGCCAGCGCTGCGCCGACGTGGCTCGCGGCAGCGGCGCCTGATCGCGGACCGTCAGATGGATGGCGACCGCGAGGCAGATCGCCATCAGACCACCGGCAAAGAAGCCCCCGACCAGCAGGGAGCCAACCGAAAGATTGGTGGCGGTTGCCAGGATCAGGAAGGCGATCGACGGCGGGATGACATTGTCTAGAACCGAGGTCGCCGCGATGATCGCTGCGGCCTTGGCCGGCGGATAACCGTGGCGGACGAGCTCCGGCTGGAAGGTGGACGCACCGAAGGCGGCATTAGCAACCGAGGAGCCGGATGCACCGGAAAAGAGCACGCTAGTGAGCAGCGTCGTCTGGGCGAGACCGGCACGGCGATGGCCGACCATGGCGGCAGCGAAACGCACGAGCTGGTTGGCAACGCCCGATGCCGTCAGCAGACCGCCAGCAAGCAGGAAGAAGGGGATGGCAAGCAGCAGGAATTTCGAAATGCCGGTGACGGTCGAAGAGACGATCGCCGGCTCCGGCAGGCTGCTGCCGAAAGCGATCACCACATAGGCGGCGGCCAGGAAGGCATGCGGCAAGGGTGCTGCAAGCACGAGGCCAATAGCGGCAATCAGGCCGAGGAAGATGCTGGGCGGCCAGTCGAGTTCGACGGAGACGAAAGGAATGCCGGCATAGAGTGCCACGCCGACTGCGAAGGAGAGCAGGACCGGCCAAGCCTTTCCTTCGGCGATGCGCTGCAGCAGAAGAACGACGAGGATCAGCGCGCCGCCGGCGCCGAGAAAGCCGAAACGGATCCATTCCGGCACGCCGAGCGTCGGGGAAATACCGCCAAGCATGGTCATGATCTCGCTGCCGCCGAAGCTCAGGATGAGACCGGAAAGCACGGTGAAGATATCGGCGGCCACCTGCGTTGCCGGGTAAAGGCGCTCCGGCATCATCTTCACGAAGACGTCAAGACGCATGGCAAGCGCGCTGTTGAGACTGAGCGGTGCGCCGAGCGCGATCAGCAACACATGCAGCCAGATGCCGAGATCTTCAGCGCCGATGAAGCCAGCCGCGAAGAAATAGCGCATGCAGACCGTGACCAGCACCATGACGAGCAGCACGGCAAGCACCGACGCGGCGGCAATGCCAAGGACGCCTTCGATCGTCTTCAGGATGCGGGCTGCAAGCCCGTTACCTGTCGTCTCCTGTTCGGCTGGGTGGAATTCGCTTGCTGCCACAGAACTTGCTTTCTTGCCGGAGGGTCAGGCGCTCTTGACGGTGGAAAGGTCGCGATCGAAGAGCGTCGACCAGGTGTAGTTGCGCGCCTTCGACACTTCCCTGCTGACATCAAGACGCGGCAGAACCTTTTCGCCGAAACGATAGGCTTCCTCAAGCAGCGGCATGCCGGAAAGAATAAAGGTTTCGACGCCGGCCCTCTGATAGGCCTCCAGCGTGCGCAGCACCGTATCGGGCGAGCCGACAATCGCCGTGCCGGGACCGGGCCGTACCAGGCCGATGCCAGCCCAGAGATTGGGCGCCACTTCGAGATCACGCAGGTTGTCCGGCTTCAGGCCGCCATGCAGCGCCGTCATGCGCTGCTGGCCGACGGAATCACTGCGGGCGACGAAACGCTGGTTGGCGGCAATCGCCGCATCGTCCATGCGGCCGTAAAGGTCGGCGGCAGCTTCCCACGCCTTTTCGTCCGTATCACGCACGATCACATAAAGGCGGATGCCGTATTCGAGCTCACGTTCATATTGGGCGGCACGCGCCTTCACGGCCTCGACCTTGCCCTTGATCTGATCGGGCGTCTCACCCCAGGAAAGGTAGGTATCGACGTGCTTTGCCGCGACGTCGAGCGCCTTGTCGGAAGAGCCGCCGAACCAGAGTGGCGGCGGGGCGATGCTTTCGCCAACCGGAAGCGCGAGCTTGGCGCCGTCGGTGGAGAAATACTTGCCTTGATAGGTGACGCTCTCGCCGGCGAAGAGTCGATGCCAGAGCTGTAGATATTCATCCGCCATGTCGTAACGTTCATCGTGCGGCAGCATCATGCCATAGGCGCCGAGCATCTTGGCATCGCCTGAGACGACGTTGATCAGCAGGCGGTCGCGAGCAAATTCCTGAAAGGTCGCGGCCATCTTGGCCAACAATGTCGGCGCGACGAGACCGGGGTGGATGGCGACGAGGAACCGCAGCCGTTCGGTATGGGAAAGCAGCGCGCTTGCCAGCACCCAGACATCGTGGGCACCGGTCGCAAAGAGTGCGCCAGTGTAACCCAGATGATCGTAAGCCTGGGCGAGCTGCTTGTAATAACCGTAATCGACCGGACGCGAGCCTTCCGGCTGCCACGGATAGGCGCCGTCAGGAGCACACATATACCAGAAGACGTTCATTCCCGGCTCCTCACTTCGTTGCTTCCAGCGGCCCACCAATGGCGACCGCGCGATCAAAATAGCCGTGGCGAAAAAGCGTGTCGGCTTCCTCCTGCTGCTCGGCCAGCACTGCTGCATCGATCGGCACGACCGAGAAATCGCGTGCGCGTACCACCCTCTCCCAGGCCTCGGCGTCGATACCGCTACGGTCGTTTTCCGCCAGAAGGTGAGCTGCCCTTACCGGATCGGCGGCGATCTCGCTGCCAACACGGGCAAGCTCCAAGGCAATGCCGGCAATTTCGCTAGGGGAAAGTCCGATGCGCGCGAGGCTCCAGAAGAGCGACCGGTTGGGGATGGTGGCGCCACAGCGGACGATGAGACGGAGATCCGTCCGCTCGATCACCTTCTCCAGCCGCGGCGACATGGCGATCCAGGCATCGACCCTGCCCTCCAGCAGCTCCGTCAGGGAATCCCGCGTGCCGCTTTCGATGCGCTCGACGTCACCAAGCGCGAGATCCTCGCCCTCCAGGCTGCGAGCGAGCAGATAGGTGTGAAACGAACCGTCGATCAGCGAGATTTTTCGGCCGGCAAGATCAGCTACCGAGCCGATATCACTGTCGGCGCGCACGAAGATCGCGCCATTGGCTGGCCGCGGTGCCGATGCGGCGACATATTCGACATGAAGGCCACGCGCATCCGCCTCGATCGGCGGCGTCGAGCCGGTTCCGCCGACATGGATCGCGCCGCCTTCCAGCAGCGAGGCTGTGTCGCGGCCTTCATCATAGGGAACGAAGATCGGATCAAGCCCGGCAAAGGCACCCGGCCATGCGCTGGCGAGCCGCAAGTGGAGATTGTTGGGATGAACGCCGATTCTCATCTTCATTCCGGTCGGGATTGTCATTGCGATCAATCTACTTTTTTATAAATTGAAAGCGAGAAAAGTCCTGCCGGAGACCGGTGGGAAAACAGATCAAAAACCTATTAAATCTACCGAAAATAAAATCTTTTATCGCAGTTGCGCCCGCAAAGCGGCCGGGCATTGAAATTTCCGAGCACTCACTTTACTTTTTTGTAGAACAAGAGAGATGGCGATGACCAAGCCCGTATCATCGAGAGTCTGCCGCAGTGTCGGCGAGGCGAGCGAACTTCTGAAGCTGGTCGCCAATGCGAACCGGCTGGCAATCGTCTGCTATCTGATGGAAACGGAAGCATCGGTGTCTGCGCTGGAAGACGAACTCGGCATCCGCCAGCCGACGCTTTCACAACAACTTGCGGAATTGCGTGAGGCAAACGTCATCGAAGGGCACCGCGACGGCAAGTTGATCGTCTATCGAGTCGTCGATCCGAGGATTAAGACCATCGTCCACGCGTTGCGGGACATGTTCTCCGGCCTCGACGACGTCACCGGCCGTTTCGGCATGGCAAAGCTGCCGGTCGATGAAGTGATGTTCGACTGATCGCTCCTATGATCGACTTCTATACCTGGATCACCCCGAACGGCCTGAAGATATCGATCGCACTCGAGGAATTCGGGCTTCCCTATAAGGCCCACACGATCGATATCACCAAAGGTGATCAGTTTTCCGCCGACTATGTGGCGATCAATCCGGGCAGCAAAATCCCAGCCATCGTCGATCACGAAACCGGTATTACCCTCGCCGAATCCGGGGCCATTCTTCTCTATCTCGCCGAAAAGAAAGGACGATTCCTGCCGCGTGAAGGTGCTGCTCGCCATCACACGATCGAATGGCTGATGTGGCAGATGGGCGGCTTCGGGCCGACGCTCGGTCATGCCCATCATTTCCTGACTTACAATGAAGGTCGCGCGCCCTTCGCCGAAGAGCTTTTCCGCAAGGATACAATAAGGCTCTATGAAACACTTGATGCAAGACTTGAAGGCCGGGAGTACCTTGTCGGCGACTATTCCATCGCCGACATGGCCGTCTGGCCCTGGGTTTCGCGCTTCGTGCGCCACAAAATCGACCTCAGCGACTTCCCGAATGTCCGCCGCTGGTATCTGCAGCTTGCCGCCCGGCCACAGGTGAAGCGCGGCTACGAAGTGCCGCATTTCACCACCCCGGTTCCGCTGCCGCCAGGTGTCTAAGCATTGGTTTCGGATAGGCAGTCGGCCTATCGCGTAAACATCAGCCGCATGCGCGCCAGAATGCCCTTCATGCCCGGTATGGAGGTCGCTCTCAGATGGCGGGCGACGACACCCGCATCGACCCGTGCTCCGAAATGGCAGGAGCAGACGAGCCCGTGCAGTTGCCGATCGTTAAGATCGAAGAAGCTCTGGGCGTCCCCATAAGTATCGCCTTCGAGACCCGCGGCACGCAGAACCGGATCGTCATAGGCTACGGATATGGGTGACCCGGTGATCCTCATCAGTGTCCGCTGGTCGCGGGGTAGATATTCGGTTTCCCGAAGGGTAACGAGCGAACGCGCAGGATCGACTTCCAGAAGCTCAGCCCACCGGTCCAACCGCTCGGCGCGAGACAGTTGTGGCGTGGTACGGCTGACCCTGGCTATAGCCTTAAGCTGATCGACTGCGTATTGTTCCATGACGGCCTCCTATTTGGAAAAATAGACTGCACGCCCCCTCTGAAAGGTTGATCCCAACTACGCAGCCTGTCCAATCACGTTTGAAGAATCGTGTCTCTTAAATGCAGGCAGAATCCCGCCACTCAGGCGAATTCGCTCTGTCGCGAAAATGTCCGCGGGTGGGCGACGTGCTTCCGGACGACACTCTCCTTGCTGTCGAGTTCCTCCAGCAGAACGTCATAGCTCCAGAGATCGGCAAGGTGCTGCAGGACGAGCTTAAGATCTTCTTCTTCCAGGAACTCGTCATTGGTGGCTCGGTGCTGCAACAGCAATCTACGGTCACCTGCGAGATCGACGTCGACGATCTCAATCGCCGGATCGGTATGGCCAATATCGTAGCCGCGGGAAAGTTGCCGGCGGATACGCCGATAACCGCGCTCGTCATGGATCGCGGAAACCAGGATACCCTCCTGAATCTCCGGGTCGTCATGGAGCTGGAACATGCGCCAGCGCCGCATGAGGCTCGGGCTCAGGAACTGGCTGACGAAACTCTCGTCGCGGTAGTTGGCCCAGATATCACGCAGGACCGCCATCGGATCGCCCCGTCCGGCGATGTCAGGAAACCAGTCGCGATCTTCGCCAGTCGGCTCCGTCACGATGCGCTCGATATCCTGCATCATCGCAAAGCCCAACGCATAGGGATTGAAGCCAGAGAACCGCCGATCATCGTACATCGGCTGGAACACGACATTGGTGTGCGATTTCAGAAACTCGAAATAGTTGCCGTCGCTGAGCTGCCCGCGCTCGTGCAGGCGCTGCATGATGTTGTAATGGACGTAGGTGGCGGTCCCCTCATTCATCACCTTGGTCTGGCGCTGGGGATGAAAATACTGGGCGACGTGGCGCACGATGCGCAAGATCTCTCGCTGCCAGGAATGCAGCCGGGGCGCGGATTTTTCGAGGAAGTAAAGGATATTGTCCTGCGGCAAACCGAGTGCGGCACGCCGGTGCTCGAGATCGCGATCGGACTTGTTGCGCTTGAGGCCGACAGGCACGGTGCGCCAGAGATCGTTGAAGATCTTCTCCTCGTGCGCACGGCGCTCCTGCAGCCGCTTTTCTTCCTGCCGGAGGTCGACCGTCGTCTTGCCGGCATAGCGGTGCACACCGTGCGACATCAGCGCATGTGCGGCATCGAGCGTGCGTTCGACGGCCACTTCGCCATATCGTTCTTCGCAACGCGAGATGTAGCTCTTGGCGAAGTCGAGATAATCAAGAATACCTTCGGCGTCGGTCCAAAGCTTGAACAGATAGTTGTTCTTGAAGAAGTGGTTATGGCCGAAGGCAGCATGCGCAATGACCAGCGTCTGCATGGTCGCCGTATTCTCCTCCATGAGATAGGAGATGCAGGGCGAACTGTTGATGACGATCTCATAGGCGAGGTCGCGCATCCCGCGGCGGTAGAAGGCTTCGTGATGGGCAAAATGCTTCCCGAAGGACCAGTGGCGATAGAACAGCGGCATGCCTGTCGAGGAATAGGCATCGAGCATCTGCTCCGATGTAATGACCTCGATCTGGTTCGGATAGACATCGAGGCCCAGTTCCCCAAGCGCGATGTCCTCACAGGCATCATGAATGCGCTGCAGGGTCGGAAAATCCCAGTCAGCCCCTTCAAACAGAAGCTTTTCCTTATGCCGCGTGCTGGTCTTCATGGCGTAGCCCCTGCCTTGGCAGCCTTCTTCTGAAACAGGTCATGGAAAACAGGGAATATCTCGTTCCTGCGGCAGACCTTGCGTATGGCAAGAKGCAGAGCTGCGGAGCGGATCTCCTGATAGAGCGTCCAGAGCGGTGACCTAGACATTGAGGAATCCCCGTCTTCCTCACCGACTTCGATATAGGCGAAGTACTGGCAGACCGGCAGGATTTCCTGCTGCAGCAGCTGGCCGGTCAGAGCGCCGTCGGAATAGGAATTGTCGCCATCGGAGGCCTGCGCCGCATAGATGTTCCATTCCGTCGGATCGAACCGCGCGGCAACGATCGAGCGCATGACCGCCAGCGCACTGGAAACCAGCGTGCCGCCTGTCGCCGGGCTATAGAAGAAAGTCTCCTCATCGACTTCCTCCGCCTTTTCAGTATGGCGGATGAAGACGATCTCCACCTTCTCATAACGCTGCGACAGGAAGAGGTAGAGGAGCAGGTAGAAACGCTTGGCGAGATCCTTCATATGCTCGCTCATGGAACCGGACACGTCCATGAGGCAGAACATCACCGCCTTGACGACAGGCTTCGGTGTGTTTTCAAAGCGCCGGTAGCGGACGTCGAGCGGGTCGATATAGGGGATGCGCTTGCTCTTGAGCGTCAGGGTCCTCAGCCTGTCTTCAAGAACAAGGCGCTCTTCCGCATTGTCGCATTCGTCGATCTGCTTCTGGAGCGCCTCTATTTCCTCTACCTTCGGGCGATGAAGCGCCAGGCGCCGCATCATGGCAAGGCGTGTCGTGCGCCCGACGGCGATGTTGGAGGGGGAGCCGGAGACAGAAAAACCGGCCCTTTGCGGTGTCACCTCCTCGGTCTCGCTCAGTCGCCGCTTGGCGAGATCAGGCAATTCCAGATCTTCGAGGAAGATGTTGAGGAACTCCTCCCGGGTCAGGACGAAGCGGAAGCCGTCTTCGCCGTCGCCCTCCCCCGCCTCGGACGAACGGCCGCCGCCCGATGCCGGCGGACGCTTGATGAAATCACCCTCGACGAATTTCTGATTGCCGGGAAGGATACGATCCTGAATTCCCCCTCCGCCCCGGTGAAGGCCCGGTTCGGCCATGCCGCCGATCGGGAGAGTAACTTCACCGCCATCAAGCACATCGCGGATGGAGCGGTTTTGCAAAGATCGTTTAACCGCTTGTGCTACGGCGTCCTTGGCACGCCGTAGAAACCGTTGTCTATTTTCTAAACTTTTACCGCGCGGATTGAGCCGCCGGTCAATGATGTGCATGTTTGCTCCTAATGGGTACTCGCCGGACAGCCTACCTAACTCGCCTGTTTGACGCGCATGTACCATTCCACCAGCCGGCGAACCTGCCGTTCGGTATATTCCCGCGCGACCATGCGCGAGACGAACTCACTGTGTTTCTTTTCAGTCTCGCTATCCTTCTTCGATCCGAAGGAGATGACCGGCAGCAAATCCTCGACCTGCGAAAACATCCGCTTTTCGATCACTTCCCGGATTTTTTCATAACTGGTCCAGGATGGGTTCTTACCACCATTGTGGGCGCGCGATCTGAGGCAGAACTTGACGATCTCGTTGCGGAAATCCTTGGGATTGGCGATGCCCGCGGGTTTTTCGATCTTCGTCAACTCCTGGTTCAGAAGTTCGCGGTCGAGCAATTGTCCTGTATCGGGGTCCTTGAAATCGACGTCCTCGATCCAGGCATCCGCGTAATCGACGTAACGGTCGAACAGATTCTGACCGTAATCGGAGTAGGATTCCAGATAGGCCTTCTGGATCTCGTTGCCGATGAATTCCGCATAACGCGGCGCCAGTTCTGCCTTGATGAACTCCATATAGCGCTTTTCCGTCTCCTCGGAAAACTGCTCGCGGCGGATAGCCTGTTCCAGAACATACATCAGATGAACGGGGTCGGCGCCGATATCCGTTGTGTCGTGGTTGAAGGTCGACGCAAGGACTTTAAAGGCGAAACGTGTCGATATTCCGTCCATGCCCTCATCGACGCCTGCGGCATCGTGATATTCCTGTACGCTTCTGGCGCGCGGATCGGTTTCCTTCAGGCTTTCGCCGTCATAGGCGCGCATCTTTGAAAAGAGATTGGAATTCTCGTGCTTGCGAAGCCGTGACAGGACGGAGAAGCGGGCCAGCATCTCCAGCGTCGCTGGCGCGCAGGCTGCATCTGCAAGCTCCGAGCCTTCGATCAACTTCTCGTAGATTTTCTGCTCCTCCATGACCCGGAGGCAATAGGGAACCTTGATGACGCAGATGCGGTCGATAAAGGCTTCATTGTTCTTGTTGGCCTTGAAAGTCTGCCATTCCGCTTCGTTCGAATGGGCAAGGATGATACCCGAGAACGGGATCGCACCGATATTCTCGGTGCCCATGTAGTTGCTTTCCTGCGTCGCCGTCAGCAACGGGTGCAGCATCTTGATCGGCGCCTTGAACATCTCGACGAATTCCAGAATGCCCTGATTGGCGCGATTGAGACCGCCGGAATAGCTGTAGGCGTCTGGATCGTTCTGCGAATAGTGCTCGAGCTTGCGGATATCGACCTTGCCGACCAGCGATGAGACGTCCTGGTTGTTCTCGTCACCCGGTTCGGTCTTGGCGATCGCGATCTGGCGAAGCCTGGACGGCTGGATTTTCACGACGCGGAAACGAGAGATATCGCCGTCGAACTCGTCGAGGCGCTTCAGGCACCATGGGCTCATCAGGCCACTGAGGCGACGGGTAGGGATACCGTATTCTTCGAGCAGCAACGGCCCCATGGCCAAGGGATCGAAGAGATTGAGGGGGCTTTCGAAGACCGGGCTCAAGTCGTCGCCGGCCTTCAGCACATAAATGGGATTGACCTCCATGAGTTGCTTCAGGCGCTCCGCAAGCGAAGACTTGCCACCGCCGACGGGACCGAGCAGGTAGAGGATCTGCTTACGCTCTTCCAGGCCTTGGGCTGCATGCCGGAAGAAGGACACGATCCGCTCGATCGTCTCCTCCATACCGAAAAAACCCGCAAAGGCCGGATAGGTTCGGATCGTCCTGTTCATAAAGACCCGCCCGAGCCGCGAATCCTTGGCTGTATCGATGATCTCAGGTTCGCCGATTGCCGCCAGCAGCCGCTCGGTGGCGTTGGCGTAAGCCATCGGATCCTTCTTGCATATGGACAAATAGTCCGCGATAGACATATCCGTCTCGCGGCGAGACTCGTAGTTACGGGTGAACGCATCAAATAGGGAGTTGTTCAGCATAGGCCCTCCTATAAAGGTCTGCCTCAGCGATTTTCGCCTTCGCTAAGTAAGATGGTGCGCCAATGTTTTGAAAGATCAAGGTCCTCCTAGACGGAAATAAGACATCGCTGGCATTCCAGCATCGCTACACAAAAAATTGCGCGTAACCTGCCGATTTGATCCTCGAAAGTTGACCGCCTCTATAGATTTGCGGCAGCACCGGGAGTATTATTCGCGCGCGGTATGAAAGAGAACGCCGCGCACCTTCACGCCATGATGTGAATATGTGTTGGTGCCCCTTAAAGGGCTGCCTGATTCGATGGAGCGAGGATTTCTCGCCGTCCGAATGTGAAATATGCCTTCAAGAACCGCCCGTGAGAAAAGCAAGGCCTGATCGAAAACAGGCCAGCGGCGCAACCCATGCGGTCAAGGCTGAGGGTCCTTCTCACATTGCTATTTGCGCAGCGACCTGTTCTGCCTGAGCCCTGATATCGGGAACGGCGGTAATCTCCCAGAATTGACCGGCTGTCAGCGCGCCGACCGCATAAAGGTTCGATTGCGTCACGCCTTCTGAATTCAGCACGCGCGAATCCCGGTTTACCGAGATTCCGAGCCCAAGCGAATCCGCAACGACAAAGCCCTGCCGGCGCATTTCCTGCAGAAGCGGTGAATGCGCCAACCCCGCCCGTTCCATCCCCGTGCAATTGACGATCCAATCGACTGTGAGAGCGATCGTCTCACGGCGTCCTCTTTTGCGGTATTCGATGCCGATCCCGTCGCCGGCGTCCTTGAGCGTTTTGAGATAGCCGGCGTGGAAATTGACGACGCCCTGCTGCCGCAGTTGCTCGAACCGGTCGCAGATGTCAGGCGCCACGCGATGGCGATGGATGTTCCACCATGGCAGCGCATGCCGCAGGAAACGCGACCGCTGCGCTGGAGCGAGGTTCTGCCAGATCGCCTGGGTCTTGGGCCGCAGCCCATCCATGACGCTTCGCCAGTCGGCCCCCGATCTTACCCGCCGCCTGATATCGTGCAGGATCTGGCTGAGTGTCGTCCCGTTTGCATCGATCTCGATGGCCGCAGGTGATTTCGGATCGCGGGCATGTCCGTGCGGCGCGAGCCCGCGACGGGAGAGAACATCGATGCGGCCGCGGTGCCCATGCGACCGAAGCCCAAGAACCTGATCGATCATGGTAAGGCCCGAGCCCAGGATACAGACCCGATCCTGCGGGCCGACATGTGTCAGCCAGGAAAGGCGCCAGGGATTTTCGATCACATGCGAACGCGTGGCGCTCCCAAGAACTCCGGTATCGACCGGCAATTTCGCATTTCCCAACCCAAGACAGAGGACGACGTGGCGGCCGGCGATTTCGCCGCCATGCTCCAGCAGAAAGCCGAGGGCGCCCGGATAGCGCTCGACGCAACCGGTGGCCTTGGCCTTGATGAAATCGACGCGGCGCCGGTCGTCGCGAGGCCGCAGCAGATCTGCGAGCGTATCCCTGACATAGAGCCCATAATCGCTCCGTGACGCGAAATCGGCATCCCGCGACGGACGGTTCTTGCGGCTCAGCCATTCCACGAAATCGGCCGGCCTGTCCGTGAAGAGGCTCATGCGCGCCGCTGGGACATTCAGCCGGTGGAGATGCATTTCAGTGCGATAGGCCGTGCCTCTGCCAAAACCCGGATCATCGCCGATGACGGCGATCGACGCCGTCTGCGGAAGTTTCCGGACAAGATTGCAGACGACTGCGATCGCAGAAAAGCCGGAGCCGACGACAACAACATCATAAATCAAGCGCTCGTTCCATGAATCACCGGGTGAGGCATCGATGGAACTAGCGCGGCTTGACGACTTGTCACGGTCCCGGACTCTCAACCAAGGTGTTTATACCGGGATCCGTTTCGGCACCGCCGGTAACCGATGTGTCAGCTCTCCGCCTTTGAAGAGCTGAACGCGGCACGCTCGATGCCATAACGCTGCAGCTTGTCATAGAAGGTCTTGCGCGGAATGCCGAGTGTTTCGATCGTTCGGCGCACGTCGCCGCCGTTCCGGGTCAGCGTCTCCCGGATGATATCGGCCTCATAGCGGTCAATTCTCGCCGGCAAAGGGAGCGAGGCCTCTTTGTTCGCCATCCCGTCTTGCTGCGTTTCCGCCGGCGCCGCTTCGAGACCGAGCACGAAGCGCTCGGCGAAGTGGGAGAGCTCGCGTACATTTCCTGGCCAGTCATGGTCTTTCAGATGGCGATGCAGTTCGGGCGCAACAGGCGGAACCGGGCGTTTGAAGCGGTTGGCAGCCCGTTCGGTAAAGTGGGCGAAGAGAAGCGGGATATCGTCGCGCCGATCGCGCAGTGGCGGGATGCTGATCGTCACGACATTGAGCCGGTAATAGAGGTCCTCGCGGAAATCGCCGCGCTCACGCGGATCGCCGAGATCGATCTTGGCAGCGGCCACGACACGCAGGTCGACGGGGCGCACCTCGTTGGTACCGAGCGGCATGACTTCCCGCATTTCCAAGACGCGCAGCATCTGCACCTGCGCGGAAGGCGGCATGCTTTCGATTTCATCGAGGAAGAGTGTCCCACCGCTCGAATGTTCGATGCGGCCGATGCGCTTCTTCTGCGCGCCGGTGAAAGCGCCGGCCTCATGGCCAAAGAGTTCGCTCTCGATCACGGTTTCCGGCAGGGCGCCGCAATTCAGCGCCACAAAGTTTCCCTTTGAGCGACGGCTCCAGCGATGCAGCAGGCTTGCCACCACTTCCTTGCCGCTGCCGGTCTCGCCGGTCACCAGCACATCGACATCCGTGTCGGCGATCTGCCGGAGCGTTCGCCGCAGGCGCTCCATGGCCGGCGTCTGGCCGATCAGCGGCAGGTCGCCTTGTGCCTGCTCGGCCGCCTCGCGCAGCGACCGGTTGTCGAGCACGAGCCGGCGCTTTTCGGCGGCACGATGCACGCTTTGCACCAGCCTGTCGGCCGCGAAAGGCTTGGTGATGAAGTCATAGGCCCCATCCTGGATCGCCTTGACGGCCATCGGGATGTCACCGTGCCCTGTGATCAGGATCACGGGAAGGTCTTCATCGAGCCGGCGGATCCGATCGAAGAGCTGCAATCCGTCGACATGCGGCATGCGGATATCGGAAACGACCACACCCGAGAACTCCGCGGTCAGATCCTTCAGCGCTTCCGTAGCGGCGGAAAAGGTCGAAACAGAAAAGCCGGCAAGCTCCAGCGTCTGTTTCGTCGCCTTCAGGAGATCCTTGTCGTCATCGAYCAGSAAGACCGGGATTGCTTCACTCATGCCTGTGCCTTCTGCAGATAAACGGTAAAGCGGGTGCCGCTTTCGTTGCTTTCGACCTCGATACGGCCGCCATAATCGGCAACGATATCCTTAGAAATGACGAGCCCAAGGCCCAGGCCTTTTTCTTTCGAGGTGTTAAAAGGCGAAAAAAGCGAGCCAAGGATGTTCTCCGATATGCCGGGGCCGTTATCTGCCACAGTCACCGCCACCTCGCTGTCCGTCTCCTCGCAGAAGATCTCAACCTTCGCGGCCTCCCTGCCCTCCAGCGCTTCCAGCGCATTCTGGAAGAGGTTGATCAGTACCTGCTCCAGCCGGATGCGGTTGCCGCTCACCTTCAGATCGGCTGCAGGTAGCCTGATATCGAGCGCATCTAATCGGCCGGCAAAACGGCTGCGCAGCAGTACGACCGCGCCTTCGATGACGGCGCGCAGTTCGATCGGCTCCGCCGCAGTGCGGCCCTTGCGGGCAAAGGCCTTCAACTCCTCGGTGATGGTGCCGATGCGCTCCGTCAGGCTGGCAATCGCATCGAGATTGCCGTCGGCCGATTCCGGCTGATGGCGTTTGAGGAAGGTGCGAGCATTGTCGGCATAGGCGCGGATGGTCGCGACCGGCTGGTTGATCTCATGCGCCACGCCGGCGGCGACCTGCCCCAAGATCGCCAGGCGGTTCGCCTGCACCAGTTCCTGCTGCACCACCTGCAGCCGCGCCTCGGTCGCGCGGTGGTCCGATATCTCCTCCTGCAGACGGTCACGGGCGCGGCTCAGGTCCTGTGTGCGCTCCAGCACCCGGCGCTCCAGCTCCTCGCGGGCGGCGCGCTCGGTCGCGATACGCATGACGACGATCTGGCGGCGGCGCAGCAGGAAGGTCATGATCGCCAGCACCGGAATGAGGGCGGCCAATGTCAGCAGCCGCCATTCGCGCACCGAAGAGGCGATCGGCGCTTCGGTCGGCACAAGATATTCGAGTTGCCAGGTTGTCGATGGCACCTCCGTGCGCAATCGCAGGAACTCGCCCTCCCCGGCGCCCGGCATGATGGCATGGACGATTGCGGCTCCAGGCCCCAGCGCCTGCCGTTCGTCGATCGGCAAGGGCAGCAATGGCGCCTCGCCGAATTGCAAACTGCTCCTGATCGCCGCAAGGCTTTCTTGCGGCAGAGGTTTCGCCGTCATAAAGCGCCAGGACGGCAGGCTGGTGATGAGCACGACACCGTGCTCGTCGACAACATAGGCGGGCCGGACAGCATCGCGCCAGTCGGATTCCAGCTGATCGAACTCCATCTTGACGACGACGACACCAAGCGGAGCCGCGGCATCCCCGACCCGCCGGGAAATATAGAGGCCCGGCCGGTTGCTGACATTACCAAGCGCGAAATGCTCCGCCGTGCCCGTTTCCATCGCACGGCGGAAATAATCGCGGAAGGAATAGTCGTTGCCGACAAAACTCAGGGGCTCCCGCCAATTGCTGGAAGCGATCGCGATGCCGTTCTTGCCGGTTACATAGAGAACCGAGGCGCGGGTGCCGGCGACAAGGCTCTGGAGCTTGCGGTCAAGCCCCATGACGGCTTCTCCCTGCCCCGAGGCCAAAGCGTCCCGCACCTGCTGGTCATCGGCAAGGAGCAGCGGCAGAGCCCGTGGCCCCTCGAGCACGGCACGCAGCAGCGCCACCTTGAGATTGGCGTCGGTCTGCCCCTGATCCTCCAGCGCTGCAATTGCCTGCAGGCGGCCGTAGATGCCGGCGCCGTAAAGGGCCGTTCCGATGAGGACGGCGGCGAGCGCCGCAAAGATCAGCCAGACGGATCGGGAGCGCCGGCCAAGCTGTTCAGGCGTCAGTAAAGGTTCATTTGCTGTCCTCTGGAGCATGGCCGCATTGTGCATCTTTTCGCACGGCCAGCAAATCACTTTGTGCGAAAAATCGCACTATCGTTTCTGGGTCAGCCCGACGCATTCAATAATATCAATGAATTAGGCAATTGGAAGTAACTGGCACGCGCGTTGCAAACAAGTCCTCATCAGTCGGGAGGCTGTTTGACCATCATGACTTGGCCGTCGCCCTATTGGCGTCCGGCATAGTGGAGGACACCATGGATATTGCAATGAACGCCGCTACAGAGCGCGGCAAAACTCCCTTTTACCGGCACCTCTACGTGCAGGTTCTCGCCGCCATCGCCGCCGGCATTCTGCTCGGCCACTTCTACCCTGCTCTCGGCGCTTCGCTGCAGCCGCTCGGAGACGCTTTCATCAAGCTCGTGCGCATGGTGATCGCACCCGTCATCTTTCTGACTGTCACGACCGGCATAGCCGGCATGGCCGATCTCAAGAAGTTCGGCCGCGTGGTCGGCAAGGCGCTCGGCTACTTCCTCGTCTTTTCGACGCTGGCGCTCGTCGTTGGCCTCGTTGTTTCCAACGTGCTGCAGCCAGGCGCCGGCATGCATATCGATCCGGCGACGCTCGATACGAAGGCGGTCAACAACTATGCCGCCCAGGCCCATGATGCGACGATCGTCGGCTTTCTGATGAACATCATCCCGGACACGATCGTCGGCGCCTTCGCCAAGGGCGACATCCTGCAGGTGCTATTCTTCTCAGTCGTCTTCGGCATTGCGCTCGGCTCCGTCGGGGAGCGTGGCAAGCCCGTGCTGGATTTCTTCCAGGTTCTGACCGCTCCGGTCTTCCGCCTCGTCGCAATCTTGATGAAATTCGCCCCGATCGGCGCCTTCGGCGCCATGGCCTTCACCATCGGCAAATATGGTATCGGCGCGATCGCCAACCTCGCCTTCCTGATCGGCACCTTCTATCTGACGTCGCTGCTCTTCGTGTTGGTCGTGCTCGGTGCAGTTGCCCGCTACAACGGCTTCTCCATCCTGGCGCTGCTCCGCTATATCAAGGAAGAACTGCTGCTGGTGCTCGGGACTTCGTCCTCGGAAGCCGCCCTGCCCGGCCTGATGAACAAGATGGAACGGGCCGGCTGCAAGCGCTCGGTCGTCGGCCTCGTCATTCCGACCGGCTATTCGTTCAATCTCGACGGCACCAACATCTATATGACGCTGGCTGCACTCTTCATCGCCCAGGCTACTGATACGCATCTGAGCTTCGGCGACCAGATCCTGCTGCTTCTGGTGGCGATGTTGAGCTCCAAGGGTGCTGCGGGCATTACCGGCGCCGGCTTCATCACGCTTGCCGCCACACTCTCAGTCGTCCCCTCGGTTCCGATCGCCGGCATGGCGCTCATCCTCGGCATCGACCGCTTCATGTCGGAATGCCGGGCATTGACGAACCTTGTCGGCAATGCCGTCGCGACTATCGTCGTCGCCCGTTGGGAAAACGAACTCGACCAGACCCGCTTTGCCGCCGCAATGGCCGGCGATTTGCGCGAAGACAGCGACGTGCTTGTTCCAGTGGCGCAGCCCGCCGAGTAAACAACCGACAAAACAAACCCGCCGCCAGTCATACATTGGCGGCGGATTTCATTTGATGTCGACGAGCCGGCACACGTCCGGATCGTCAGCGATCTCTCAGATTTAAAGCGCCAGACCCGTGCCGCGGTCGAAAATATGGACCTGATCGCTGGCGATATTGGCCTCGAAACGGGCGCCGTAGCGGGCGGCATAGTCTCCATCCACCACCGCCGTGACCGGCTGACCGGCCAGATCGAAGACGACGTGCGTCTGGGCGCCGGTCGGCTCGACAAGAAGGGTCTGGCCGGCGAGCGCATTTCCATCCCTGCCGCCCGGCGTCAGATGTTCGGGACGCAGGCCGACTGTCACCACCTGGCCCGGACGGACCTTACGGTCCGGCGCAATGCGGATCGCGGTTCCATCTGAAAGACGGGCTGCAGGCACGCCACCCTCGCCTTCGACAATACCTTCGATGAGGTTCATCGCCGGAGAGCCGATAAAGGCTGCGACGAAGAGATTGGCCGGTTTTTTGTAAAGTTCGAGCGGCGTGCCCTCCTGCTCGATATTGCCCTGGTTCAGGACGACGATGCGGTCGGCGAGCGTCATGGCCTCGATCTGGTCATGCGTAACGTAGATGGACGTCGTCTTGACCTTCTGATGCAACGCCTTGATTTCCGAGCGCATCTGCACACGCAGCTTGGCATCGAGGTTCGATAGCGGCTCGTCGAACAGGAAGACGGCCGGGTTGCGCACGATGGCGCGACCCATGGCGACGCGCTGGCGCTGGCCGCCCGAAAGCTGCGCCGGCTTACGCTCCATGAGCTTCGTCAGATCCAGCATACGCGCGGCCTCAGCCACGCGCTGCTCGATCTGCGGCTTGGGAAGACCTGATAGTTTCAGATTGAAACCCATGTTCTCTGCGACGGTCATATGCGGATAGAGCGCATAGGACTGGAAGACCATGGCGATGTTGCGCTCGCGGGGTGTCAGTTCGTTGACGACGGCGTTGTCGATGATGACCTCACCGCCGCTGATTTCCTCGAGACCAGCGATCATGCGCAGGAGCGTGGACTTGCCGCAGCCGGACGGGCCGACGAGGGCAACGAACTGCCCATCCTCGATCGACAGCGAGATATTATGGATCACATCGAGCGATCCATAGGCCTTGCGAATATTCTTGAGTTCGACAGACGCCATGTGCGTGTCTCCGATGCGGGCTCAGGACTTCACCGCACCGGCGGTCAGGCCGGCGATGATGTGCTTCTGGGCGAGGAAAAAGACGATGATGGTCGGCAGGATGGTCAGCGTGATGAAGGCGAGGATGAGGTGCCAGTCAGTGGCAAACTCCCCTCTGTAGACCATGATGCCGAGCGGCCAGGGATAGAGGCTCTCCGAATTGAGCATGATCAGCGGCACGATATAGCTGTTCCAGCTTCCGACAAAGGAAATGATGCCGACGGTCGCGACGATCGGGCGCGAGAGCGGCAGCGAGATATGCCAGAAGAAGCGCATATAACCGCAGCCATCGACGAAAGCCGCATCGAAGAGCTCGGACGGCAGGTTCCTGAAATAGTTGCGGAACAGCATGATGCTCATGCCGAGCCCGAAGGCCACCTGCGGCAGCACCACACCCCAATATGTATTGAGAAGGCCGAGATCGCGGATGCGGATGTAGAGCGGCAGGATGGCAGTTGCAGCCGGAAACATCAGCCCGATCAGGAAATAGTTCACCAGATAGGTCGAGCCGAAGAAGCGGATATGGGCAAAACAGAAGGCCGCCATGGCACCGAGCGTCAGCGTCAGGAAGACGGTGAGCAGCGCGATCAGCAATGAATTGCCCATCTGCAGCCAGTAGCGATGGCTGACGATGATGTCGATATAGTTGCTCCACTGCCATTCCGTCGGCAGACCGAAGGGATTGCCCCGAAGGTCGGAAAGTGTCTTGAAGCCGCCGAGCGCGGTGCTGATGAGCGGGATGACGACGAGGCCGGCGACGATCAGCAGCGAGACGTACATGTAGATCTGCGTACCGGTGCGGACCTTGCGGCCGGCGCTATTTGCCGATGCGGCATCGATAGGTGGTGCGGTTGAGATATCAGTCATTGCGCATGAATATCCGCTTGTAGCTGAAGGCGAGCGTGACGCAGATCAGGAACAGCACGACGCCGACGGCGCTGCCGAAACCGACCTGCATGCGGGTCACCCCGAAATTATAAAGGAAGGTCACCATCGTTTGCGTCGAGTTCGACGGACCGCCGCCAGTCAGCGGCATGATCATGTCGAAGAGCTGCAGAGAGCCGACGACGCCGAAGAAGACGGACAGGCGAACGGTGGAGCCGAGAAGCGGCAACGTGACGTGCCGGAATTTCTGCCAACCGGTCGCGCCATCGATATCGGCCGCCTCCAGCACGCTCTTGTCGATCGCCTGAAGGCCGGCAATGAAGAGCATCATGTGAAAGCCGAAATACTTCCAGACGATGACGCCGAGAATGGCATACATGGCGACGTCGCGATCGGCGAGCCAGAAGGGTGGCTCAACGCCGATCATATGCGAAATGCCGGCGACCAGGCCGAAATCGCCGTCATAGACGAAGCGCCAGATCATGCCGGCGGCAACGTCGGCCAGAACATAGGGCAGGAAGAAGATGAGGCGAAAGAACAGCGCGCCCTTGATCTTGGTGGAGACCATTGTCGCGAGCCATAGCGCCAGCGGGATCTGCACACAGAGCGAGATGAGGACGATCAGGCCGTTATTGATGAGCGCCTGGGTAAAGGCACCGTTGCGGAAAATGAGCTGGTAATTGCGGAAGCCGATCCATTGCGTCGGGTCGCCGTAGCCATTCCAGTTATAGAAGGAATACCATGCGGCTTCGCCCATCGGTACGATGACGAGCAGCGTGAAAAGCATCAATGCCGGCGGCAGGAAAAGGATCAGCACCGGCCATTTGCTGTGGGCCAGCGAACGCTTGTGCCGGCGCGGGGCCACTTTGGCGCTCGTCCCTGCCACATTTGCTGACATGAAAGTATCACTCATCGGTCTCTAGGACTCCTCGGGCGAATTCGCGACTGCGCCGCGAGTGAGAAGGAGCCGGCGCTCGGTTCGAGCGCCGGCGGATTTTTTACTTCGCTTCGAGCGAGTAGGCGTCCTGGATCTGCTGGGCAGCGTCGGCCGGCGAAGTCGAGCCAGAGACGATCTCCATCGTCATGTCGTTGACGACACCACCGACATTCGGGCCGAGATCCTGATCGAGGAAGTTCTGGTGCCAAGTTTCCTGATCGAGAGCGACCGCGCTGTCCTTCAGAAGCACGTTCTTAACGCCATCGGCTGCGCCCTTGGCGACGGGGATGATACCGGTCTTCTGAGCCAACAGCTTCTGATTTTCCGGATTGCCGAGGAACTTCAGGAACTCTTCGGTTTCCGGAGGCGCATTCTTGGTGACGACCCAACCGTTCAGACGACCGAGGTAATCGGTCGCGAGACCCGGAGCGCCTTCGACGACCGGGAACGGGAAGCGGCCGATATTGTCGTCCGGCTGACCCTTTCCGCTGGTTGAGCTCGCACGCGAGGTGTCGTTGGTGTTTTCAAAGCCGAGCAGCATGGCCGCGCGTCCGTCGCCGAAAGCAGCAAGCGCATCGTTCCAGGTGGCGCCAAGATAGCCGTTCTGGAAGGGTTCGAGCTTGCCGAGTTCGGCGAGATGCTCGCCGGCCTTCACGAAGGCTTCACCGGCAAAACCATCACCCTCGCCAGCCTTGGCCTTTTCGAAGCCATCATGGCCGGCTTCGCGCATGGCGAGATAGCCCCAATAGAAATGGATCGGCCACTTATCACCGCCACCGCCGGCGATCGGCACGATGCCTGCGGCCTTCAGCGTCTTCACGGCGCTGAGGAAATCGCCCCAGGTCTTGATCTTGCTGGCATCGACATTGGCCTTCTTGAACAATTCCTTGTTGTAGAAGAAGGAGACGAGGCCAGTCTTGTAGGGCGCTGCCCAGACCTTGCCGTCGAAGGTCATGCCGTCGATCGTGGCAGCACTGGTGCCGTTGCGCCATGCGCCGCCATCGGCGTCAAGGGCGGCATCGATCGGCCGCAGCATACCGGTCTCGGCTTGCGCCTTCAGCACGCCGCCACCCCAGGTGTAGAAGAAGCTCGGGGCTTCGTTCGACTGCAGGAGCGTCGGAAGCTTGGCCTTGAAGGCCTGGTTTTCGAGGAACTGCAGCTCGACCTTGACGCCGGGGTGGCTCGCTTCGAAGTCCTTGGCGAGCTTGTTCCACACCTCGAGGGTGCCCGGAACCTGCTCCAGGTGGAGCCAGCGGATGGTCGTATCGGCGGCAGCCGTTACCGTTGATGCACAGTAACCGGCAACCGCGATTGCGATCGCCGACAGCATGTTGATGCGATGAGTTTTGGTAGTCAGCACTTGGCACTCCTCCCGAGGCGCTTTATTTCTGTATCCGGATTAAATAATCGCAACCTTTGCCTTTCTGTCAATACCCTGCCTGAAAAAGCGGCAGAAGATGCGCAAAATGATGCCATTATGGAAATTCCTGTTGCGCGATTGTGAAAATCAGATCTACAACAAGGCGAATTTAATTTGCCTCTCGAATAAAATCGCGAGGCCTATGACAGTTTAGGTGCGCACGAGACGATGAAGACTGCCGATCCTGAATTGATGCGTGCCATCAACCGCTTGAACGTGCTGGATACGATCCGGCGCCACGGCCCGATCTCCCGCATCCAGATCAGCGAACGCACCGAATTGTCCACGACGACAGTTTCGGCCATTACCGCTTCGCTTCTCGACGACGGGCTCATTTTGCCCATTCACGAGGGTGATATCCGCAACGAGGCAGTGCGTGGCAGGCCGCGCGTCATGCTGGAGGTCAATCCGGATGCCGCCCGCGTAGTTGGCGCCAAGATTGCCGCCAGCCGCATGATCTTCGTGGTTACCAATTTCCGCGGCGACGTGCTCTCCAAGCTCGCCCTGCCGATCCGCATCGATCGGCAGCCGATTGCCGTGATTGCCGACCTCATCGAGGATGGCGTGCGGCGCTGCGTCGTCGATATCGGCCTCTCGCTCGATGATATCGACAGCATCTGCCTGGCACTCCCTGGCGTCATCGAGCACCGTACCGGCCATATCCGTTCAAGCCCCATCTTCCGCGAAGTCAACATTGATTTTGCTGCGGAAATGTCGGCCCGCCTGTCGACGCCGACCATCATCGAGAGCGACGCACATGCCATCACGCTTGGCCATCATTGGTTCGGCAAGGCCCGCGATCTCGAAGACATGGTGCTGATCTCGCTGGAGCAGACACTCGGTCTCGGCGTGCTGCACGACAACCAGCTTTTCCGCGGCGCTGGCGGCCTCAGCCACAATCTCGGCGATCTTGTCCTCGGCATGGGTCAGCAGGGCGTGGTGCGTCTTTCCAGCCAGGCCGGTGAAAGCGCCATTCTCGGCGAACAACAGGCCGATGGCCGCTTTGCCGAAGCGGTACGCCTCGGCCGAGGCATGACCCATGTTCAGGCGCTGATCCAGGCCGATGACGACCGTCTGATCGGCGCGGCCATGCGCGCCGGCGAGGCGGTGGGGCTGACCATTGCCAATATCGTCACCCTGTTTGCGCCACCGCGCGTTATTCTCGTCGGCTCCTCGCTTGCGCTGGGTGAGCCCTTCCTCAACAGTCTGCGGGATGCCTATGCGCTGGCTATCCCGCCGTCCCTGCAAGGCGTCAGCGAACTCGTTTTCGATGATTCGACCGACGACTTCTGGGCGCAGGGTGCTGCCGCTGTTGCGCTTTATGAACTCTACGAATCGCCCTGGAGCACTACAGGACCGGCGCTCTGACGCGCAAAAATCAGTATTTATGGAGGATATGATGGAAAAAGTCGGTATCGGCATCATTGGATGCGGCAATATTTCGGGCGCCTATCTGAAGGCGATGACATCGGCATTCCCGATCCTCGAGATCCGCGGACTGGCCGACCTCAATCGCGAACTTGCAGAGGCAAAAGCCAACGAATTCAATCTTCAGGCCAGGTCTGTCGAAGAGCTTCTGGCCGATCCGAAGGTCGAAATCATCGTCAACCTGACCATTCCGAAGGCCCACGTTGCAGTCGGTCTGCAGGCACTGGAGGCCGGCAAGCATACCTATTCGGAAAAGCCGCTGGGGATTAATTTCGCGGAAGGGAAAAAATTGGCGGATGCCGCCAAGGCCAAGGGTCTGCGCATCGGCGCTGCCCCTGACACCTTCCTTGGCGGCGGTCACCAGACCGCCCGCGCCCTGATCGACGAGGGCGTCATCGGCATTCCAGTCGGCGGCACCGCGACCTTCATGTGCCCGGGCCATGAGCGCTGGCATCCCAATCCGGCCTTCTATTATGAAGTCGGCGGCGGCCCGATGCTCGACATGGGTCCCTATTACATCACCGACCTCGTCAATCTGCTGGGGCCGGTTGCCAAGGTCGCCGGTTTTGCGGTCACGCCGCGCGATGAGCGCATCATCACCAGCGAGCCGCGCAATGGCGAGCGCATTTCTGTTCATATCCCGACGCATGTGGCCGGCGTGATGGCTTTCGCCAATGGCGCTGTCGTGCAGATCGGCATGAGCTTCGATGTGGCAGGCCACAAGCATGTGCCGCTCGAAGTCTACGGCACCGAAGGCACGCTGATCGTGCCGGATCCGAACCGTTTTGCCGGCCCGGTCGAATATCTGAAGAAGGGCGGCCAGTTCGAGGACCAGCCCGTGACGCTGCCCTATGCCGACGGCAATTATCGCTCCCTCGGTGTGGCCGATCTCGCCCACGCGATCCGCTCGAACCGGCCGCATCGCGCAAATGGCGATCTGGCGCTGCATGTGCTCGAGGTGATGGAAGCCTTCCAGAAGGCATCTGACACCGGCAGCACGGTAACGCTCACCACGACAACGGAGCGCCCTGCTCCGCTTTCTCAATCCCTCGTCGACGGACTGCTCGGCAAGTAACATTCAGGAGGAATACACGATGCGTGAAGCACTGATCGTCTGGGGCGGCTGGGCCGGCCACGAACCGGAACAATGCGCCGCAATCATCAAGGACATACTCGAGGAAGACGGCTTCAAGGTCTATGTGGAGCACAGCACGGAGGCCTTCGCCGATCCGTCGATCCACGATCTGAGCCTGATCGTTCCCGTCATCACCATGTCGAAGATCGAGAAGGAAGAGGTCAAGAACCTCGCTGCCGCGATCGAAAGCGGCGTCGGCATTGCCGGCTATCACGGCGGCGCCGGCGACAGCTTCCGCGAATCGACCGATTACCAGTTCATCATCGGCGGCCAATGGGTTGCCCATCCCGGTAATATCATAAACTACACCGTCAACATCACCCGGCCGGACGACCCGCTGATGGAGGGGATCACCGATTTCCCCTATAATTCCGAACAATATTACATGCATGTCGATCCCTCGAACGAGGTGCTGGCGACGACGACTTTCACCGGCGAACATGCTTACTGGATCGACGGCGTGACGATGCCGGTTGTCTGGAAGCGGAAATATGGCAAGGGTCGCGTCTTCTATTCCTCACTCGGCCATGTCGCCAAGGAATTCGACGTGCCGCAGATGAAGACGATCTTCCGCCGCGGCGCCAATTGGGCAGCGCGCTGATCGGTTCGACGTTGGGGCTGCCGGTGTCTCGCCGGCAGCCCCACATGAAAAGTGCATATTTGGGCACGACACGGGTGCCAAATCCGTCGATATGCGTTACTGCTGTGGAAAGAACGAACCAGACAGCAAGACAATGAGCGATAACGTTATCAAGTTTCGCAAGCCGAAGCCCCCGCCGAAAGCCCCCAATCCCATGCTCCGCAAGCTCGTGATCATCGCCGCGGTGATCATCGTGTTTGCATTGGCCTGGGTCTATGTCCAGGTCACCGGCGTCCAGCCGCAATAATCCAGCGAGGGATCGTCCGATGAGCGTTCGCCCGCCGCAATCCTTCAGGCAGTCTTTTTCGGCCGAAGGCGGGGTGAATGTACTCGAATACGAGCTCATGTCGGAGCGCGCCAGTTCACTCGGACGCAACGGTCTCAAAGTCGAATCGGCTCTCTCAGCCCTGAAGGCCTGGAATCCCGATCGCGATAGTGCCGAGCAGCGCGAAACGCTGATCAACGAGGCGTCCGATGCCGTTTGGGCGCTCTTCGTCCAGCGCGAGATCTGCGGGCTGCGCAACAGCAGGGATATTGTCCAGCGTTACGCCATTCCCGGCGAAGTGCTGGCGCGGGTCGGCGTCGTCAGGAAATAGCGGCGGTCAGGCTCTGTGTCGCAGGCGCCGGATGCGAGAGAACGAATGCGCGCGCCTCTTTTTCCAGCCATTCGCAAAAGAGCGTGGATTTGCGGTTTCGCCTCGCCCGGCGCAAGGCCACGTATTCATGGCCGCTTTCCAGAAATCCATGCGGCGCCACCAACCGGCCGAAGCGAACATCATCCGTCACATAGGGCCAGGGCACGACGCAGACGCCAAGCCCGGCGTTGGCAGCCTCCAGCATGAAATAGAAATGCTCATATTCGACACGGCCACCGGCTTCGACGGTGATGCCCGAGCGAGCAAGCCAGTCACCCCAGGCGCGTAGACGGCTGCGGGTATGAAGGCGAGCGGCACCTGTGAAGCGTTCGCCGACAATTTCCGCCAATGCCGGCGAAAGCACGGGACCGGTCTGTTCGGGAAAGAGCGGGATGACATCCGCACCGGCTGGCCAGGGTGCTGTTCCAACGCGGATAGCGACATCGAAGCTGTCGCGCGCAAAATCCACCGGACGTGAAGAGGCGGTCAGGCGCACATCGATATCGGGATATTCCGCCTGAAACCGGTAGAGCCTTGGGATCAGCCAGCGCATGGTGAAGGTTCCGGGGCAGGATACATCGAGCGCACCATCCTCGGTATCGGCCACCGCGCGGACGGACGTGTCGATCTGGTCGAAGGCGGCATTCAGACCTGACAGAAGCGTCGTGCCGGCCTCGGTCAGACGCAGCCGGTTCTTCGGGCCTTCAAAGAGAGGAACGCCGAGCACATTTTCGAGATGCTGGATCTGGCGGCTGACGGCGCTATGGGTGACGTTCAGTTCGTCCGCGGCGAGCGTCATGCGCCCGAGACGGCCGGCGGCTTCGAAAGCGCGGAGCGCATTGAGCGATGGAATACGGCGAGCCATGTGCATTTTCCGAACAACATTTGTTCGATCATATCGATTTTCACACTGCATTCCATGGTGTTTCTTGCGGCTCGCGAATTGGCGAATGCCTTTTCAGGAACAACAAACGCCGGAGAGCTCAGCGCTCCGACAACAGCGGCGCTTTGCCTTTTGAAGCAGTTATGGAGACCGATCGTGAACAGCAGACACAGGGACGGAAGTGCGGGCGACGCCAATTACGGCGTGATCGGTACAAATTACACCAGGTACCGCCGGCCCGATCCGCATATCGCCGAATTCATCCGCGCCGCACTTGGCAACGCCGAGACCGTTCTGAATGTCGGCGCAGGTGCAGGCTCCTACGAGCCGGTCGACCGGAAGGTGACACCAGTAGAACCTTCTGCATCCATGCGCGCCCAACGTCCGGACCATCTGCCCGAGGCAATCGATGCAACGGCCGAAAAACTTCCCTTCGCAGATCAATCATTCGACGCGAGCATGGCGACCTTCACTGTGCATCAATGGTCGGACCTCAAAGCTGGTGTTTCAGAAATGCGTCGTGTTTCGCGCGGTCCCGTGCTGATCTTGAGCTGCGATCCCAATGAACTGGAACACTCATGGCTGTTCGACTATGCGCCGGAGATGATCGCCGTCGAGGCAAGCCGCTATCCGGCCCYGCAGACCGTCGCCGATCATCTCGGCGGCACAATTGAGATATTGCCCGTGCCAATCCCGCTTGCCTGCATCGATGGCTTCGGCGAGGCCTACTACGGTCGGCCGGAGCTTATGCTCGATCCCGGCGCCCGGCTTGCAAATTCGGCCTGGAGCTTCGTCGATCCATCGATCGGCGAGCGCTTCGTGACCGAACTCGGCCGCGATCTCAAGGATGGCACGTGGGATGCGCGTTACGGGCATCTGCGCACGCAACCCTTCTTCGAAGGTTCACTGCGCCTGATCGTCGCCCTGCCCTGACAGCCTTAGCTGAAGAAGCGATTCTCCGGTCGCGGCAGGCCAAGGTGTTCGCGCAGCGTCGTGCCTTCGTATTCCCTACGGAATAGGCCACGGCGCTGCAGTTCAGGCACCAGGCGCGTGGTCACGTCGTCAAGCCCCTGCGGCAGGTAGGGGAAGACGACGTTGAAACCGTCAGAGCCCTCTTCGTCCAGCCAACGTTCCATCTCGCCGGCAATGCTTGCAGGCGTGCCAACGAAGGCAAGACCGGAATAGCCGCCGTAACGCTGTGCAAGCTGCCGGACGGTGAGGTTTTCCTCCTGCGCCAGCTTGATGACCTGACCGCGGCCCGTCTTACTGGCATTGGTATCGGGAATATCCTTGGGCAGCGGCGCATCCGGGTCGAAGCCCGAGGCATCATGGCCAAGCGCGATCGACAGCGAGGCGATGGCGCTGTCATAGTGAACGAGACTGTCGAGGGCGAGGCGCTTGGCGCGCGCCTCCTCGATGCTGTCGCCGATGACAACAAAGGCGGCCGGCAGCAGTTTCAGGTGATCGCGGTTGCGGCCGATCGCCTCCATCCGGCCCTTGATGTCGGCATAGAGAGCCTTGCCGCCTTCGAGATCACGCGGCGAACAGAAGACCACTTCGGCGGTTTCCGCGGCCAACTGGCGGCCGGGATCCGACTGGCCGGCCTGCACGATAACGGGCCAGCCCTGAACCGGTCGGGCAATATTCAACGGCCCACGCACGCTCAGTTCCTCGCCCTTGTGGTTGAGCACATGCATTTTTTCGGGATCAAAATAAATACCGCTCTCGCGGTCGCGACTGAAGGCGTCGTCGGCGAAGCTGTCCCAGAGGCCGGTGACGACATCGTAGAACTCGCGCGCCCGCTTGTAGCGCTCGCCATGTTCCACATGCTCGTCAAGGCCGAAATTGAGCGCAGCATCGGGATTGGAGGTCGTGACGATATTCCACGCGGCGCGGCCATTGCTGATGTGATCGAGCGAAGCGAAACGGCGGGCTACATGGTAGGGCTCGTCGAAGGTCGTCGATGCCGTTGCAGCGAGCCCAATCCTCTCGGTGACGGAGGCAAGCGCCGACAGCAGCGTGAAGGGCTCGAAGGAAGTCACGGTGTGACTGCGCTTCAGCGCTTCGACCGGCATGTTGAGCACCGCCAGGTGATCGGCCATAAAGAAGGCATCAAATTTCGCGGCCTCGAGCTTCTGCGCGAAGGCTTTGATATGGGAGAAATTGAAATTGGCATCCGGATAGGAGCCGGGATAGCGCCATGCGCCGGTGTGCAGGCTAACGGGACGCATGAAGGCGCCGAGGCGCAACTGCCGTGAACGGGTCATGTTTTTCCTCATGGATCGGGCGAAGCGACCGCCTGCCCTCTGCTGAACGGTGATGCCGGAACGACGCATCCGTTTGGGTTACGTAGGCGTTGGCGCACAGCAATTCGAGATCAGCATTGGCATTTTCTGGCGGCGATTTCACCGGCAACCCGGTCAATTGCCGGATGAGATGGATAGGGGCAGACGTTAGCCGTGCCGACGCGCCTCACAGAAGCAAGCACTTTTCATTTTCTATCACATCTATAGAATTTATAATCTTACCTGTCGCTCCGATTTCTTTCACCCATATCACGGTCAGAACTGGAGAAATCAATGACGACCGTGCTCAGGCAGCAAGACCAGATCCGGCCCGTGGCCGCCCGCATAGCCAGCGACGAGGAGGCACTTGAGACGGCCCGCAGGCTCGGCGCTCAATTTGCCGCCACGGCCGCCGCACGAGACGCAGAGCGCCGGTTGCCTTTCGCCGAACTCGATGCGCTGGCGCAATCCGGCCTGCTGGCGATTGCCGTTCCAGCGCAATATGGTGGGCTCGATGTTTCGAATGCCGTGCTTGCCGAAGTGACCGCGATCCTGGCGGAAGCTGATGGCTCGATCGGCCAGATCCCGCAGAACCATTTCTACATTCTAGAAGCCCTGCGCACCGATGGCAGCGAGGAGCAGAAGCGGTATTTCTTCGGCCGGGCGCTTGCCGGCGATCGTTTCGGCAATGCGCTTTCGGAGCGCGGCACGAAGACGGTCGGCCACTACAATACGCGCATCGTCAGGGACGGACCCGGCTACCGCATCAACGGCCAGAAATATTACTCGACCGGCGTACTGTTTGCCGACTGGATCACGGTCTTCGCGCTTGATGAGGAAGACCGGCTTGTCATGGCCTTCGTGCCGAAAGGGACCGAGGGTGTTGAGATCCTCGACGACTGGGACGGCTTTGGCCAGCGCACGACCGGCAGTGGCACCACGATCCTCAAGAATGTCTATGTCCATGCCGATTCCGTCGTCCTGCATCACAAGGGTTTCGAGCGGCCGGCGACGATCGGCTCGGTCGGCCAGATCGTCCATGCCGGCATCGATCTCGGCATCGCGCGGGCCGCTTTTGCGGAAACGTTGGAATTCGTGCGTACCAAGTCACGCCCCTGGATGGATAGCGGCGTGGAGCGCGCCGCCGAGGATCCGCTGACGATCTCGAAGGTCGGGCAGATCGCCATCCGGCTGGAAGCTGCTGCAGCACTCCTCGAACGCGCCGGCCGCAAGGTCGATGCCGCGCAGATCGAGACGACGGAAAAGACCGTCGTCGACGCCACGCTTGCCGTGGCTGCCGCCAAGGTGCTGACGACCGAGATCGCCATTGAGGCCACCAACACGCTCTTCGAGCTTGCCGGAACCTCTGCGGTCAAGAGCGACCTCAATCTCGACCGGCACTGGCGCAACGCACGCACCCATACGCTGCACGATCCCGTGCGCTGGAAGTACCATGTCGTCGGCAATTACCACCTGAACGGCGCGATTCCGCCGAAGAACGGCGCGCTCTGAACCCTCTCCTCAACTAAAACCCCACTTCCGTCACCGGAAATGGGGTTCTTTTTTGCTTATGTTCCTGAGTTCAGCTGTAAAGGCTCACTTCAGGGATTTTGTCGTTCAGCACGAATTCGCCGACTTCCTTGGCCTTGTAGAAGACCGGATCGTGCAGCGTGTGAGTGCGCACATTGCGCCAGAAACGGTCGAAGCGATATTTCTCCGCCGTGGAGCGCGCGCCGGTCAGCTCGAAGACACGAGAGGTGGTATCAAGCGAGACATGGGTTGCATGCACCTTGGCGGCATAGGCTTCTGCCGCCGCCTCGCCACGCTCGCGGGCGGTGACACTGTGGCCCTTTGCGAGACCTGCCTGAACGGCGGCGGCGGCCGTATCGGCCAGGGCAGCAGAGGCTTTCAGCGCGGCGGTGAACTCACCGACCCGCTCCAGGATATAGGGGTCGTCTGCAGCGCGCTCGACGCCCGAGGTGATCCACGGGCGCGTCGTCGTGCGCACATAATCGACGGCAGCCTGGAGCGCGCCTTCTGCGCTGCCAAGATAGAAGTTGACGAAGACGAGCTGGATGAGCGGCGTATTGAAGGTGGAAAGCACCGGCGGGGCGGCATCAGGAGCAGCCGGGGGACCGACGAAGTCTTCCTCATAAACAGGAAAATCGTGGAACTCGACACTGCCGCTGTCGGAGAGCCGCTGGCCGAAATTGTCCCAGTCGTCATTTGCCTGATAACCGGGCCGGTTGGTCGGCACGGCGAAACCGACGATCTTGTCGTCGAGCGTGGCGTTGGCATTGATATAGTCAGATACATGGGCGGCGGTGGAAAACGACTTGCGCCCGTTCAGCACATAGCCATTGCCACGACGGGTCAGCACAAGACCCGGATCACGCGGATTGACGGCAGCGCCCCAATAGAGGTTTTTCGCCACGGTTTCGGCACCCACCGCATGAGCACGTGCTTCTTCTAGCGCCCAGTAGACATACTGGCTGTTGACGAAGTGATAGCCTAGCAGCTGGCCGATCGAGCTTTCGCCGCGCGCAAGGATACGCACCAGCCGCAAGCCATCCACCCAATCAAGGCCACCGCCGCCGATCTTCTGATCATGCAGGGCGTTCAGCAGGCCGGCATTCTTCAGCTTGACGATCTCCGCAAGAGGCGGGCGACCGTCGCGGTCGAGCTCGGCGGCGCGTCTGGAGAGATCGGCCGAGATATCTTCGGCGCGGGCAAAGAGGTCCTCTCGCGTTGTGCTGCGATTGGTCGCGAAGACGACATTGGACTGGCTCATGGGTCGAAACTCCGATTTCCTGAAAAAAATGGGCCGGCGGGGGCCGCACAACCCCCGCCGGAAGATCGAGGCAGGCAGCCTAGAAAAGCTTGTCCGGGATCCAGCTAGCGGTTGCCGCGTCGCTTGTGCTGAAGGCCGGGATCTTCTGCGCCAGGTCCTCGATCGTCTTGACGCCGGCTGCGCGCAGGCTTTCCTGCGTGAGCAGCGTCGGCTTGACTGTGATCTGATGGGGGACGTCCTGTCCGGCGATCTGCAGAGCCGCGGCGCGGACGGAGACGGCGCCAACGACAGCCGGGTTGGTGGCGACGGTCGCAACCCAGGGGCTGCCCTCTTCGATGATCTCCTGAATGTCAGCAGTCGAAACGTCGGCCGAATAGATCTTCAGCTTGCTTGCAATACCAAGGTCGTTGGCGGCAAGCTTTACGCCACGGGCAAACTCGTCATAGGGCGCAAAGACGACGCCGATATCGGGATTGGCGGTCAGCGCGGCCTTGGCCTGATCGGCGGTAGAGGTCGCGGTGGTGTCGCTCACGTTACCGAACCGGGCCTTTTCAACAACGCCGGAATTCTCCGACTTGAACTTATCCCAGACCTCGTTGCGGCGGTCGAGCGGCGCGAAACCGGCGACATAGACATAACCGGCATTGAAGCTCTTGCCGTTGTCCTTCACCACCTGTTCGAGCGCGAGTTGAGCGAGTTCGTGGTCGCTCTGCTCCACCTGCGGCACCTTGGGATTGTTGAGGTTGACGTCGAAGGCGACGACCTTGATGCCCTTGTCCAGCGCCTGCTGGACGACATCGCCGAGCGATTCCGGCAGGCCGTGATCGACGACGATCCCGGCCACGCCAAGATTGATCGCCTGAAGGATCTGCTCACGCTGCTCGGCGGCATCCTGCCGGCCGGGGAAGACGCGCAGGTCGATATCGAGCGCCTTGGCCTGGGATTCCGCACCGGCCTGATAAGCCTGGAAGAAGTCACCCGCCGAGATGTAGCTGATCAGTGCCACCTTGACGCCGCCCTTATCAAAGGGCGCCGGTGCGCCGTTAAGGCCAGCGGCAAAGGAGGTCTGATAGAGAGAAAAAGAAATTGCGGCTGCAGAGAGCGCCAGCCGTGCGAAGGATTTCATCGTCGCGATCCTCTAGTCAATCGGGTGCGTCGTCTGACAGGTTGGCAGCTCCCTGCGACGCATGAAATTATTAGATATAAACTCTATGTTTTTAGTAGATTTAATGATCTGATTTTTGCGGATTCAGGAGATTCTTTGTTCCCATCGCCTTCCGACCGAGGCAAGGCTTGCCTCGAAGTTCGGGCATCTGTCAGGCCAATATCGCGGCTTAAAAGCAGACCCGGATTTGCCCGATGCCGCTCCTTCAAGTCGAGAATATCACCCGCAGTTTCGGGTCCACACGCGCGCTTTTCGGCGCGCATTTCTCTATCGAGCGGGGTGAGATCGTCGCGCTGATGGGAGCCAATGGCGCCGGCAAATCGACGCTGGTAAAGATAGTCTCCGGCGTGCTTGCGGCAGATGGCGGCACAATCAGCCTGAACGGCCGGCCCTTTTCGCCGAAAACACCATCCGAGGCGGCAAAGGCCGGCATCGTGACCGTGCATCAATCGACGGATCTTGTCGGACCGGCGGGGCTGACGGTTGCCGATGCCCTGCTGCTGCATCGCTTCGCAGAGGGCAGCACACCCTTCTTTCTCTCTCACGCAAGCGTGCGACGCGAAGCGCGCTCCGTGCTCGATACCGCCGGATTCTCGCTGCCGCTCGACCGGGATTTCGGCGATCTGACTGCCGCCGACCGGCAGCTGGTTGCGATCGCCCGCGCGCTTGCCAACAAGGCCGAGCTGCTGATCCTCGACGAACCGACRGCAAGCCTTTCGGCGGACGAGAGCCGACGCCTATTTGACATCCTGCTCACCTTGCGGGCGCAAGGCCTTGCCATCCTCTATATCTCTCACCGGACCGCCGACCTCGAAGCGATCGCCGACCGGGCACTCGTCATGCGCGGCGGCCGCATCGTCGGCAGCTTCAATCGCCCTATCGATTTTTCCAGCGCCATCGAAACGATGATCGGTCGCAGGCTCGAAGCGGCACGGCCGGATGCCCGCCCAGTGACGGGCTCAGCTGTTCTCGAGATGAACGGCATCCGGCTTCTGCCATCAAGCAAGCCCTTCGATCTGACCCTGCACGAAGGCGAGGTCGTTGCCATCACCGGCGTGCTCGGCGCCGGCAAAAGCCGCCTGCTCTCGGCGATCTTCGGCGTTCGAGACTTGGCCGATGGCACGATGCAACTCGATGGCAAGCCCTACCGGCCGAAATCGCCGGCTGAGGCGATTGCCGCAGGTGTCGCCATGGCGGCGGAGGACCGCCATCGCTCCTCGCTGATGCCGGCCGCGTGGCCCGGCAATTCGCTCGCGGCTACCATCAGCCTGCCGCATCTTGCCAAATGGTATCCGAGCGGCCTGCTATTCGGCGGCCGCGAGCGGCACGAGGCAGAGCAGGCCATTTCCCGGCTCAGCATCAAGGCCGCCGGTCCGCACGCTTCGATCTGGTCACTGTCGGGCGGCAATCAGCAGAAGACGGTCATCGCCCGCTGGGAAGCGGAGCCGAGCCGGCTGCTGTTGCTCGACGAGCCGTTCCAGGGGGTCGACGTCGGCGCCCGCCATGACATCATCCAGGCGATCCGGGCACGCACCGACCGCGCAACGCTGATCGCCACATCCGATCCCGAAGAGGCCTATGAGGTCGCCGATCGCATCCTGACGATCGACCACCACAGCTTGCTGCCTGATCTCGTCGACATCGCCTCTTCTTCAGCCCCACAGGAAATTTCCGCATGACGACCATCGACGAAGAGGCCCTGCCAAAGACCAGTGCGGTCCCTCAGAGCCATAATGAGGATAGCCGCGCTCTGGCACTCGGCAGCTTCTTGCGCGCCGGTGCGGTGTTCATCCTGCTCGGGCTGATGGTGATTGGCTTCACCATCGCCCAACCGGCCTTCATCAACATCGGCAACCTGATGAGTATCCTGCAGGCCGTATCGGTCGTTGCGATCCTCGGCGCCGGTGTGACGGTGACGCTTGCCGTCGGCGGCTTTGATCTCTCGATCGGTGCTGTCGCCGCCTCCAGCGTCATGGCCGCGAGCTATGCGATGATCGTCTGGCATCTCGATGTTTTTGCCACCGTGCCGCTCGTCCTTGCCTTCGGTGCCGCGGTCGGGCTCGTCAATGCCTTGCTCATCGTGCGCCTGCGCGTGCCCGATCTGCTGGCGACGCTTGCCATGATGTTCCTGCTGTCGGGCCTGCAACTCATCCCGACCGCCGGGCGATCGATTTCTGCCGGACTGGTCCTGCCCGACGGCTCCAAGGCGACCGGTGCCTATGATCCAGCTTTCTTGCTGATCGGCCGTTACAGCCTGTTTGCCACCCTGCCCGTTTCCGTCGTGCTGATGGCCGCCGTCGCCATCTTCCTTTTCGTGCTGACAGAGCGTACCCGCATCGGCCGACTGCTCTTTGCGACCGGCGGCAATGAGGTAGCGACGCGGCTTGCCGGCGCCTCCACCACCCGGCTGAAGACGCTTGCCTATGTCATCTCGGGAACCTTGGCCGCTCTTGGTGGCATCGTGATCGCCGCCCGTGTCGGGCGCGGCGATGTCTCCTCCGGCGGCTCGCTGCTGATGGACTCGGTCGCTGCCGCCCTCATCGGCTTTGCCGTCCTCAACCTGCGCCGCCCCAATGTGCTTGGCACCATTGCCGGCGCCGTCTTCGTCGGCGTGCTGCTCAATGGCCTGACGATGCTGAACGCACCCTATTACACGCAGGATTTCGTCAAGGGTGCCGTGCTCGTCGGAGCACTTGCCCTGACCTATGGGCTCGGCCGCAACAGCGATCGCTGAAGCCAGGCCTTAGCTTCAGAAAATTTCCTGCGACCGTGTGCTTTTGGAATAACGTACCTCTTATGAGCCTTAAATCTATATATTTTACAGACTATCAAATTGAGAGGGTATCGTTATGAATGAAGGACTTGGAGGCGGCTTCGGACGCCGTGAAATCTTGAAGCTCGCGGCTGTCGCCAGCGCGACCTTTGCAGGCGCCAGCATGCTGACCGCACCCGCCGCAAGGGCCGACGACGAGGGGCTTTCCCTGAAGGGCAAGCGCGTCGCCATCAGCGCCACCGGTACGGACCACTATTTCGATCTGCAGGTCTATAATGCCCAGATCGAAGAGGTGAAGCGGCTTGGCGGCGAACCGATCGCCGTTGATGCCGGCCGTAACGACGGCAAGCTGATCGCCCAGCTTCAGACGCTTGTCGCTCAGAAGCCGGATGCGATCGTCCAGATCCTCGGCACGCTCAGCGTCATCGATCCCTGGCTGAAGAAGGCCCGTGACGCCGGCATTCCTGTTCTGACCGTCGATGTCGGCTCAACCAATTCGATCAACAACACGACGTCGGACAATTGGGGCATTGGCAAGGATCTCGCCCTGCAGCTCGTCTCCGATATCGGCGGGGAAGGCAATATTGTCGTCTTCAACGGGTTCTACGGCGTGACACCCTGCGCGATCCGTTACGACCAGCTCGTCAACGTCATCAAGTATTTCCCGAAGGTGAAGATCATCCAGCCGGAACTGCGTGACGTCATCCCGAATACGGTTCAGGACGCCTTCACGCAGATCACCGCCATCCTCAACAAATATCCGGACAAGGGCTCGATCAAGGCCGTCTGGTCGGCCTGGGACATTCCGCAGCTCGGCGCCACGCAGGCGATCGCCGCCGCCGGCCGCAACGAGATCCGCACTTATGGCGTCGATGGAAGCCCGGAGGTTCTCCAGCTCGTTGCTGACAAGAACTCGCCGGCTGGCGCCGATGCCGCTCAGCAGCCCGCCGAAATCGGCCGTGTCGCAGTCCGCAACGTTGCCAAGCTGCTCGCCGGCCAGACGCTGCCGCGCGAGACCTATGTTCAGGCGCTGCTCGCCAACAAGGAAAACGTCTCCGAGATCATCAAGAAGCTCGGCATCGGCTGATATCAAGGCTGACCTTGCGGTTAGCGCCGCAAGGTCAGCATGTCCCTGGAAAGCGGCATCATGACTGAACCCGTCCCGGCGCAAGTGACCGACAGCAACGATGTCATCATTCGCTTCGATCACATCATCAAGCGTTTCGGCGGTGCCCAAGCGCTCGCCGACGCATCGCTCGCCATACGACGCGGCACCGTCCACGGCCTCGTCGGACAAAACGGCGCCGGCAAGTCGACGCTGATCAAGCTGCTTGCAGGGCTGCATGTCGCAGACGAGGGCACGATCGAAATCGAGGGTAAAGTCTACGATCGGCTGACACCGCATCTCAATGAAGAGCTCGGCATCCATTTCATCCATCAGGACAGGCTGCTGGTTCCGACATTCACCGTCGGCGAGGCTTTGTTCCTCGGCCGTGAAACGCGGCTTGCGAAAACTCCCTTCCTCGATCGCCGGGCGATGCAAAAGCGTGCCGGTGAGCTCCTAGCCAATTATTTCGGGATCACTCTGCCGAAGAACGCCCTTATAAGTGAATTATCGACCGCCGAAAGGCAGATCGTCCAGATCACCCGCGCACTGCTCCACCAGCCGAAAATACTCGTCTTCGACGAGCCGACCGCGGCCCTGGTGCGGCGCGAGGCCGAGATCCTCTTTCGCCTGATCCGCCGGCTGCGCGACGAAGGCGTGACCATCATCTACATCTCGCATTACCTCAACGAGATCGAAGAACTCTGCGATCACGTCACCGTGCTGCGAAACGGCCGGGATGTGGCTTCGTTGCCGATTGGCGAAACCTCGGCCAAGGCGATCGCCAGCCTGATGATCGAGCGTGACATCGCCGAAATGTTCCCCAAGCGCCAGGTCGACCTCGGCGAAACGATCCTGAACATCCGCGGGCTTTCAGCGCCCAACCGGTTTGACGATGTCAGTTTCAGCCTGCGACGTGGCGAGGTGCTCGGCATCACCGGTCTCCTCGGCTCCGGCGCCAAAGACCTGATCCGCACGCTCTTCGGTCTGGAACAGGCCGCGAGCGGCGAGATTGAAATCGAGGGTCGAGCAGCACAGCCGCGCAGCCCGGCAAGGGCCGTCGACCGTCGGCTTGCACTTGTTCCCGAGGATCGGCGCGGACACGGCGTCGGCCTCAATCTTAGCGTGGCCGAAAATGTCACGCTCCCGAGCCTTGACCGCTACAGCCGTTTCGGTTTCCTCAATCGCAGGCGTGAGCGCTCCGATACCGAGGACCTGATCAAGCGGCTGCAGATCAAGACGGCCGGGCGCGATGCGCTGGTCCGCACACTCTCGGGCGGCAATCAGCAGAAGGTGGCGATCGCCAAGTGGCTGAGCCGCCAGTCGGAAATCTACCTGCTGGATGAACCGACCGTCGGCGTCGATATCGGCTCGAAGGTCGAGATCTATGCGCTGATCGGCGAACTTGCGGCGCGTGGCGCCGGCGTCATCGTCCTCTCCTCCGACCTGCCGGAGCTCGTCGGCATCACGGACCGGATCCTGGTGTTTTTCCGCGGCCGGCTGATCCGAGAGCTAGACTCCTCCAAAACCACAACGGATGAAGTGCTGTCCATCTCGACCGGCGCTTCGGAAGGATTGCGCCATGTCGGTTGACGTTCACTTCGCGCCCCATCCCGCCGTTTCCTCCGACCCCGTGCCGCAAGCCAAGGGCGCAGCAGCCGTCGCGGTGCTCCGCTTCGGCTCGCTGCTTGCTTTCGCGGCCATCCTCGTCGTGTTCTCGTTGACCGCGCCCTACTTCCTGTCGGTCGGCAATATCGGCAATGTTCTCGGCCAGTCCGCCATTTCGGGCGTGCTGGCGATCGGCTTGACCGTAGTGCTGGTCGCGGGGGGCTCGAATGTCGTCACCGGCGGCATCGACCTGTCGCTGGCCGCCAATATGGGCCTGAGTGCTGCAGTCTATGCGACTTTGATCCAGCTCGGCTATGGCGACGCAACAGCGGTGGCTGCGGCCTTGCTGACCGGGCTTGCGATCGGCGCGGTCAACGCTGTCGCCGTCGTGCTCGCGGGCATCGTCCCGCTGCTAGCAACGCTCGCGGTAATGAATGTCGTCGCCGGTCTCGAACTCGTCCTAACGCAGAATACCGTCGTGCCCGCCTCGACCGATTTTCTGACAGTGGTTTCGGCTTCCGACAGTTTCGGCATTCCCATTCTCGCCTATGTGCTGATCGGGTTTACAGCAATTGCCACCGCGATAGTGCAATATACGCCAGTCGGTCTGAGGCTTTATGCCGTCGGCGAATTTCAGGATGCCGCGCGCGCCGCTGGCCTGCCGCTCAAGCGGCTGCTTGCCGGGGCCTTCATTGCCAGCGGGTTCTGCGGTGGTTTTGCCGGCATTCTCTCGGTTTCCTATCTCAGCGGCAGCACGACCGGTTCGGGCGAAGCGTTGCTGCCCATCGTCGTTATCGCATTGCTCGGCTCGGTCTTTTCGCGTCGGCTGGTGCCCACTGTTCCGGGAACACTGATATCAGCGCTATTCATCGGCTTCCTCACCAACGGCTTCCAGCTCCTGAACCTGCCGAGTACGCTCGTCAGCGGCGTGCAGGGGCTTCTCATTCTGATCGTCGTGTCGGCCACGACATTGCTGCGCAAGCGGGAGATCTGACATGACCGCCTCGACTTCAGCCGGCCGCTCGCTCGCCGGCCTCGCACGCTTTGGCCTGATCGTGGCGCTCATCGTGGTTTTCTCCGTCTTCTCGATCCTGGCGCCAACCTTCTTCACTCCCGGCAACCTGCAGAGCATTCTCGTCAACAATTTCACGCTGCTCGCCATCGTCTCGATCGCCATGACCTTCGCCGTCTCCGCAGGCGGCATCGATCTGTCGGTCGGCACGGCCGTCGATTTTGCAAGCTTCGCCTTCGTCTCCCTCGTTCTGGCGGGCCAGCCGGTGCCGCTCGCGCTGCTCGCCGGCCTTGCAGCCGGCGCACTGGTCGGCGCGTTCAATGCTGTTCTTGTGTCCGTGATCGGCGTTGCACCATTTCTGGCGACACTCGGCACCTTGTTTATAGGTCGTAGCATCCAGCAATTGCTGACCAATGGCGGAAATCCGGTCTATCTGCCGCCCTCGGGCGTGCCGGACGCCTTCCGCTTCGTCGGCAACGGCACGATCGCCAGTGTGCCCGTTCCGCTGGTGATCGCCGCGGTCGTCATTGCCGGTGCAGCAGCCGTGTTCGCCTGGACGCGTTTCGGGCGGGTGGTGGTCTCGATCGGTATTCAGCCAAGCGTCGTGCGCTATTCCGGCATCGGGCTTGGCGTCCCTGTGGCCGCCACCTTCATTCTCGCCGGGCTGATTGCCGCCGTTGCCGGCCTTATCCTGACGGCGACCGTGACCGTCTACATCCCCTCCTCCGGCAATGCGTTCCTGCTGAACGCCATCGGCGCCACCTTCATCGGCACGACGCTGTCGCCGCTCGGTCGGCCCAATGTGCTTGGCACCGTTCTCGGCGTCCTGCTCCTCAGCATCGTCGCCAACGGCCTGCTGCTGACGGGCCTGAACTTTTACTGGCAGCAGGTCGGTACCGGCACGCTCATCTTTGCCGTGCTCGCCTTCAGCTTCATCAACAGAAAAACCGTCGGCGCCTGAACCGCACCTCGCCGACCGATGTAGGAAGAATAAAATGACCCGTGAAATCAGGCTCAACGCCTTCGATATGAATTGCGTCGGACACCAGTCGCCAGGGCTTTGGCGGCATCCGCGCGACAAGTCCTGGACCTATAAGGACCTCGACTACTGGGTGCATCTGGCAAAGACGCTGGAGCGCGGCAAGTTCGACGGTCTCTTCATCGCCGATGTGCTCGGTGTCTATGACGTCCTGAACGGCAACGTCGATGCAGCACTTCGCCATTCGGCGCAGGTGCCGGTCAACGATCCGCTGCAACTCATCCCGACCATGGCCTATGAGACCGAGCATCTCGGCTTCGGCCTGACGGCTTCGCTTTCCTTTGAACACCCCTATACATTCGCCCGGCGAATCTCGACGCTCGACCACCTGACCAAGGGCCGCGTCGGCTGGAACATCGTCACGTCTTATCTCAACAGCGGCGCGCTCAATATCGGCCAGCCGGCACAGACCAACCATGACGACCGCTATGATCTCGCCGACGAATATCTCGAGGTCTGCTACAAGCTCTGGGAAGGAAGCTGGGAGGCCGATGCTGTCGTGCGCGACCGCGAAAGCGGCATCTTTACCCATCCGGAAAAGGTCCATCCGATCAACCATTCGGGAAAGTATTTTAACGTTCCCGGCATTCACCTGAGCGAGCCCTCGCCGCAGCGCACGCCCGTTCTCTATCAGGCTGGCGCTTCCAGCCGCGGCAAGGATTTTGCCGGCGCACATGCCGAATGCATCTTCGTGGCTGCGCCCTCCAAGACGGTTCTGAAGCGCTATGTCGCCAATGTCCGCCAGGCCGCCGAACGGCTGGGACGTAACCCGCGCGAAATGCTTGCCTTCAACCTGCAGACCGTGGTGCTCGGCGAAACGGATGCCGAGGCGCAGCGCAAATTCAACGAATATCGCAAGTACGCTTCCTTCGAGGGGGCGCTGACGCTGATATCCGGTTGGACGGGCATCGATTTCGGCCAGTTCGGCCCGGACGAGGTGCTGCGCCACCGCCATACGAATGCCGTGCAGTCGGCTGTCGAGACCTTCACGACCATCGACCCGAGCAAGGAATGGACTGTGCGCGAAATGGCCGATTGGGTCGGCGTCGGCGGTTTCGGCCCGGTCTTCGTCGGCTCGCCATCGACGGTCGCCGATCTGATGCAGGAATGGGTCGAGGACACCGATGTCGACGGCTTCAATCTTGCCTATGCGGTGACGCCCGAGAGCTTCGAAGATACCGTCGATCTGCTGGTGCCGGAACTGCAGAAGCGCGGCGTCTACAAGACCGAATACCGGCAGGGTACACTGCGCGAAAAGCTCGGCGCTGCGGGGCCGAGGCTGGTTGCGCCCCATCCGGGAGCTGCCTATCGCAACCTTGGCGCGGAAGCGCTGCGGCTTGCTGTCGGCGGCCGCTGAAAAATAATGGCTGGGTGACAAAAAATATCTCGCCTGGCCATCCTGTTCGAATTTAATTCCTGTCACACTTACGGTTTCAGCTCGAATATAGATCATTGAATTTTTAAGGGATCAGGAGGGGGCATGACTATTGCGGATATCTCTCGGCGTGGCCTGCTGAAGGGCACGGCGCTGCTGCTCGGAACAACGGCGCTGTCGCGCATTGCGCTGGCGCAGGCAGTGCCGGCTGGCGGGCGTCTGATCGTTGCAGCCGACTCCGAGCCGAAGAACCTCAATCCTGCCATCGTCGCCTCGAACGGCGTTTTCTTCATTTCAAGCAAGGTGATCGAACCGTTGGCGGAAGCCTCCTATGAAGGTTCGGATGGTCTCGCACCGCGTCTTGCAACGTCATGGGAAGGCTCGCCGGACGGGCTCTCCGTGACCTTCAAGCTGCGCGAAAACGCCACTTGGCACGACGGCAAGCCCTTCACCTCGGCCGACGTTGCCTTCTCGGCGCTCAACGTGTGGAAGCCGCTCCAGAACCTCGGGCGCCTGGTCTTTGCCAATCTGCAGGCTGTCGATACGCCCAACGATCATACGGCGATCTTCCGCTTCTCGAAGCCGACGCCGTTCCAGCTCATCCGCAATGCGCTTCCGGCTGTCACCAGCGTCGTTCCCAAGCATATTTTCGAAGGCACCGATATCGCCACCAATCCGGCCAACAATGCACTCGTTGGCACCGGACCTTTCAAATTCGCCGAATACAAGCCTGGCGAATATTACCGGCTGACACGCAACGAAAATTACTGGCAGAAGGGCGAGCCGAAGCTCAACGAAATCGTCTACCGCGTGTTGCCGGACCGTGAATCGGCCGGGGCCGCGCTCGAAGCAGAAGAGATCCATCTCGCCGCCTTCTCGGCCGTGCCGCTTGCCGATCTCGACCGCATCTCCAAGGTCGATGGCATCAAGGTGATTTCCAAGGGCTATGAGGCGCTAACCTATCAGCTTGTCGTCGAGATCAATCATCGCCGCAAGGAGCTGTCAGATCTAAGAGTTCGTCAGGCGATTGCCCATGCGATCGACAAGAAGTTTGTCGTCGATACGATCTTTCTCGGCTATGCGACAGAATCCACCGGCCCCGTTCCGAAGAATTCGAAAGAATTCTACACCGCCGATGTCGCCAACTACAATTTCGACGTGAAGGCGGCAAACGAGCTGCTGGACCAGGGCGGCTATACCAAAGGCGCTGACGGCAATCGGTTCCAACTCAAGCTGCGCCCTGCACCCTATTTCAACGAGACACGCCAGTTCGGCGATTATCTGCGCCAGGCGCTTGCTGCCATCGGTATCGATGCCGTCATCGTCAATGCCGATGCGGCCGCCCACCAGAAGGCCGTCTATACCGACCACGACTTCGACATCGCCGTCGGCCCGCCGGTCTTCCGCGGTGATCCGGCAATTTCCACGACGATCCTCGTGCAGTCCGGAACACCTGACGGTGTGCCCTTCTCCAACCAGGGCGGTTATGTCAGCGCCGAGCTCGACAAGATCATCAAGCAGGCGTCCGAGACCGTTGATACGGCCGCACGCACCGACCTCTATTACAAGTTCCAGCAGCTTGTGGTGGCCGAGCTGCCATTGATCAACGTCGCCGAATGGGGCTTCATCACGGTCGCCCGAGACACCGTGCTGAATGTGTCCGACAATCCGCGCTGGGCAGTTTCGAACTGGGGCGATACCGCGCTGCAATCGTGATAGGGTCGAAGGCGCAATTGCTGCAGGGGCCTCGTCCGGCGTGAAACGTGCACTTCTCCTCCTGAGACGCAGGGTCATCAGCAGCATTCCGGTGCTGCTGATCGTCGTGATCTTCAGTTTTTTCCTGCTGGAATCCGCCTCCGGCGATGCGGTCGATGCCTATCTTGGTTCGATCGGCGGTGGTGACGCCGCCCTTATAAATTCGCTGCGGCAGAGCTACGGCCTCGATCAATCGGTCTTTGCCCGCCTCTGGCTCTATCTGTCGTCACTTGCCCGCCTCGATCTCGGCTGGTCGGTGGCCTTCAACCGGCCGGTGCGGGATCTGATTGTCGAGCGGCTGCCGAACACGCTGCTTTTGATGGGAAGTGCCACGGCACTTTCCTTCGGGCTTGGTTCGACACTCGGCATTCTGGCTGGCGCAAGGCCCGGCAGCGTGCGGGATCGCTTCCTCTCGATCGGCTCGCTCGTCATCTACGCCATTCCGAGCTTCTGGCTGGGATTGGTGCTCAGCATCTTCTTTTCGGTCAAGCTACGCTGGCTGCCAATTGCTGGCATCGAAACCATTGCCTCGGGCAAGACAGGCCTCGCGCGTGCGCTCGATATCGCGGAGCACCTGGCCCTCCCGGTTGGCGCACTTGCCTTCATCTATCTCGCGCTGTTCCTGCGCGTCATGCGCTCGGGTATGGAAGAAGCTTGGAAGCTCGATTTCGTGCTCTTTGCCCGGGCCAAAGGCCTGTCGCGCAGCCGTATCGTGCTTCGCCATGTGGCACGCAATGCGCTTCTGCCGCTTGTTACCATGCTCGGCCTGCAATCCGCGGCTATGCTCGGCGGCAGTGTGGTGATCGAGAGCGTTTTTGCCATTCCGGGCTTCGGCCGACTGGCCCAGGAAGCCGTCAACGGTCGTGACGCGCCATTGCTGATGGGCATTATCCTTTCCAGCGCTGTTCTCGTCATCTGCGTTAATTTCATTGTCGATCTGGTCTATGCGACGCTCGATCCGCGCATCGGCGCATCTGGGGGCCGGGCATGACACTGCTGCGTCGTCTTCCTCAAACTCCGGAAGGTGGGATCGGGCTTGCAATCCTTTCAGCTTTGCTCGTCGCCGGCCTGTTGGCGCCGGTCATCTCGCCAGGAGATCCACTACGAATTGCTGGCCGGGCGCTCCTTACGCCGTTCACCGATCCGAGGCTGCCGCTCGGCACCGATAGGCTGGGGCGCGACGTGCTCGCCGGCCTGCTCTACGGTGCGCGCACCTCGCTCGCCGTCGGTATCGCCGCTGCCCTGTCCGCCATGGTGCTTGGGCTCTTTGTCGGCATGGCTGCCGGATTTGCCGGTGGTGTCATCGATGAAGCACTGATGCGCGTCGTCGATGCTTTCCAGATCGTTCCGGGCTTCCTGCTGGCGCTCGCCTTTGTCAGCATCATCGGCGTCTCGACGCCGGTCATCGTCTTCGCCATTGCGCTCGGAACCTGGGCCGATCCTGCGCGGCTGACGCGCGCGCAAGTGCTGTCCATCCGCGAACGGGATTATGTGGCTGCCGCACACGTGATCGGCATGCACCCGGCTGAGATCGCCTTCAAGGAAATCCTGCCGAATGCGCTGCCTCCGGTTCTGGCCCTGTCCGCCACTATTGTCGCAGGCGCGATCCTCACTGAAGCCGCCCTTTCCTTCCTCGGTCTCGGCAATCCCAATCTCGCCACCTGGGGATCAATGATCGCTGAGGGCCGCAGCGTGTTGCGCTCGGCCGCCTACCTTTCCGTGCTGCCCGGCCTCGCGCTGGCAATAACGGTGCTCGGAGTGCATCTCTTTAGCGAGGGGCTGAGCAAGGCGCTTGGCAATGAGGAGGGATTGCGATGAGTGATCTCTTCTGCAGCGTGAGAGGGCTTTCCGTCCATTACGAGCGCGATGCGGCTCTGGAATCCATCGACCTCGATGTCCTCAGAGGTGAAAGGCTGGCCCTCATCGGCGAAAGCGGCTCCGGCAAAAGCACATTTGCCCGAGCGCTTGCCGGACTTTTGCCGAAGAGCGCCAGGATCAGAGGCAACATAACATGGCCGGCGCTTGGTCATGCGCCGCTTCCCGGTCGCGATTTCGGTTTCGTCTTTCAGGACCCCGGCACCAGCCTCAATCCGGTGCTGACCATCGGCGAGCAGGTTGCCGAAGCGGCCCGACGGCACCTGGGGTTAGACTGGCGGCGAGCCTATGCCCGTGCCGAAGAGCTTCTCGAGCGGGTGCGCATACCACAGCCCGCGAGCGCCATGCGCGCCTTTCCGCATCAGCTTTCCGGCGGCCAAAGGCAGCGTGTGGCAATTGCGGCTGCGATTGCCGCCAAGCCAACCTTGCTGATCGCCGATGAGCCGACCAGCGCGCTCGACGTCGTTGTTCAGGCCGAGATCGTCAGCCTTCTCGACGGGCTGGTGCGCGAAGAAGGTATGACCCTGCTCTTCATCACCCATGATATCGCGCTTGCCTCCGGTTTCGCCGATCGCATCGCCGTCTTCCGGAATGGAGAACTGGTCGAGGCCGGCCCTATCAGATCGGTCCTGTCGTCGCCGGCCGATGGCTATACCGCGGCCCTCATCGCAAGCCATCGCGATCTGTCCACGCCGCCCTTGATTGCCGAGGCAGCGTCATGAGCGGGCTTCTGACTGTTGAGGCTCTATCCAAGGCCTATTCCTCCACCGGCCGACAGGTTGCCGCTCTCGACAATGTTTCACTGACGATTGCAGCCGGCGAAACCCTGGGCTTGGTTGGAGCGTCGGGCAGTGGAAAATCGACGTTGTCGCGCGTCCTTCTGCGACTGCTGGAGCCCGATTCCGGCTTCATCCGATTCGAAGGGCAAGATTGGCGCGCGCTTCGAGGCGCCGAACTGCGGCGCCGGCGCGCGCATATGCAGATGGTGTTTCAGGACCCACTCGGCGCCTTCAATCCGCTGTCCTCCGTCGCCTCGGTTCTCGACGACCCGCTGCGGATCCACGCCATCGCGAACAGGAAACAGCGGCCGGCCGAAATCGCTACCCTGCTGGAGCGCGTCGGCTTGCCCTCGACCTTTGCCTCCCGCCCTGTTCGCACACTCTCGGGCGGGCAACGACAGCGCGTTGCCATTGCCCGTGCCATCGCGACGCGGCCGTCTCTGCTAGTGCTGGATGAAGCCGTTTCCGCGCTCGACGTGACCATTCGCGGCCGCATCCTCGAATTGCTGGTCGAGTTGCAGCGCGAGCGTGGCCTTGCCTATCTCTTCATATCCCATGACCTCGCGGTGGTGCGCGCGGTTTCGCATCGTATCGCGGTCATGGATGCGGGCCGAATCGTTGAGGAGGGACCGGCAGCGGATATCGTCAATGCCCCGCGATCCGATGCAGCGCGCCGGCTCGTCGCGGCTGTGCCGCGCCTTGTAACCGAACCCGTTTGAAGGAGTTTCCCATGACCGAAGTCGCCTGGAACCCGTTCTATGGTGCGCCGGTCTATCCGGCCGAACGTTACACCGCCCTCGCCCGCCGCATCGGCGCGATCCTGAAGACGGACAACGACGTTTTGCTGGTGCAGGCCGAGGCGGTGGTGGCGCTCGAAGCCGTTGCGACCAGCCTTGCCAGACCTGGCTTTTCCGCGCTGAACGTCGTCACCAGCGCCTACGGCGGCTGGTTTGGACAATGGCTGCGGCGCGGCGGTACTCACGTCGTCGATGTCATCGCTCAGCCCGGCCTGCCTATCGAGGCCAGAGCAATCGCCGCCGCGCTGGATGCAAATCCCGATGTCAACGTACTGGCCCTCGTCCACGCGGAATCGGCAAGCGGTATCCTCAATCCATTGCCCGAGATCGCTGCTCTCGCAAAGGCGCGAGGCATTGTGACGGTAGTCGATGCCGTTGCCTCCGTCGGCGGCCATGCGCTCGATGTCGACGCGTTGGGCATCGATATCGCCGTGATCGGCCCACAGAAAGCACTCGGCGGGCCGGCCGGCGTTTCCGCGCTGTCAGTCAGCCAGCATGCCTGGGAACTGGCCCTCTATGAYGGTGCGCCGCGTGATTCCATCCTGTCGCTGGCCGACCTGAAGGCTTGGGTGGATGCCGGCCGCGGCGCGTTGCCGGGAACGCCGGCACCGCTGGAATTCTTTGCACTGGAAGCGGCCCTCGACCGGGTCGAGGCGGAAGGCCTCGGGCAGGTCGTCGCCCGCCATGAAAGAGCAGCTTCGGCGAGCCGGGCCGGACTTGCAGCGCTGGGCGCCAACCTTTGGGTGCCGGCCGAACAGGCATCGAACCTCGTGACAACGGTCTCCTTACCGTCAGGAATTAAACCCACCTCTGTGGTTGGTTTTGCGGCGGGGTTGGGCGTCGAACTGACGCCGGGTGTCGGGACAGGCTCGTCGCACCTCATGCGTATCAACCACACAGGGGCACGGGCAACCTTCCAGACCGTGCTCGCAAATGTCGTGGCCTATGGTGCCGCGCTTCGGCAGGCCGGCTTCCCGGCGAATATCGGCGCCGCATCGGAAGCTGTCGCGAAGATCTATAGCAGCTGATCGCTCAGTACCAGGAATTCGGCGTCGGCTGCCAGAAGAAGAGTTCTTCCTCCCGCAGGCTACGCAGACGGCTTTCGGAATCCTCTTCCGTCGCGTGGACAGATGTTTCGAACACCGGTTGGTCACGGTCTCGGAAAAGCTTCGCAAAGAAAGTTTTGAATGCCGCAAACATACGTCACCTCCTGGAAAACCGAGCCACGATTTTCGCACGGATCGCTGGGCCAGGGAACATTGTCTACAAAATTAGTATTCTAATTTGCACTGTTGTGCCGCATGCAGATGCCACGGGAAGACTGGCGCACGAAAAAGGCTTTGTTCGGTAAAGAGGGGCCGCGGCCGCGAGATCAAGCCTAATCTTCCACCGACCCTTGAGAATCGAACCTTTCCGATGCACGAAGAAGCCGAGACGAATAGGTCGAGGATGATGGAATGACCGATACAGGCGGACTTCGGATAGAGTTTGAAGGCCATTCGCCCCTGCTGAAGTGGCACCGGCTGCGCCGGCGTATGGCCGACCCGCTGTTTTCGGCCGAGGTGATGGCCGAAGGCTTCAAGGCCGGCGCTTCGATGGAGCTCGACCTGCGGGTGCGCGCCGATGGTGGTTTCGTCGTGCTGCATGATAAGGAGCTGGAAGGCGAGACGACCGGGCGCGGTCTCATTGCCCAAAAGAGCCTTGCGGATCTGCGCGACCTGCGCATGAAGGACGGCAATCGTCCGCTCCTCTACAGCGAGGATCTGGCAGCCATGCTGCAATCGGCCCATCCGGACGCGCTGCTGCAGTTCGATATGAAAGACGATTACGAGGCGATCGGCGAAAAGGGCATCGCCCATCTTGCAGAACACCTGCAGCAGATTTCCGCCTCCGTCATCGTCAGCGCTGGAAGTCCGGAGCTAATCCTGGCCGTCAAGGACAAGCTGCCGCATCTGCGCCGCGGCATCGACCCCACCAACAAACTCGGCGATATCGCCAAAGCCGAAGGCTGGAAAGCGGTCGAAAAGGAACTGCTTGCAGATCTGCGCGGCCCGACGGAGCCGGAAACAATCTACCTTTACTGGCCGATGTTGCTCGATGCCGCAAAGGCCGGCCTCGACATGATCGCGCTCTGCCACAGCGAGGCCAAGCTGGTCGACGCCTGGACCTTCACACTGAAAGATCCCGACGGCGGCTTCAGCGATGCGGAGTGGACGAACTTCTCGGCACTGGTCACTTTGAAGCCGGATCAGATCACCACGGACGAAGCCCTGGCGACCGAGCGGGCGTGGCTGAAGCGCATGGCGGGCTGATCAGCCCGCCAGACCTTCGAACTCGACGAGGAAGGCGAATTCTTCTGCCAGTCCAGGCGAATGGGCGATAACAGGACCGCCATCCTCCAGCAGCGTATCGACAGGTGGAATGGCGACCTTCGCACCGGCCTCCGAGGCGATCAGCGCGCCAGCCAGCATATCCCAGGCATTCAGGTGCCGTTCGTAGAAGAGGTCTGAAACACCTTCCGCCACGCGCACGAGATCGACTGCGGCTGCACCCATGCGGCGATAATCCATGCCGCGCTCGTAGAGCCGCTTGGAGAGCGCCGCATAGTCGTCAAAGCTCGTCTTGCGCGAATGGCCGAGCACGACGATCGCATTGGCAGGATCGGTCGTCGGAGCAGCGTGGATCGGCTGGCTCTCCTTGAAGGCGCCACGGCCGCGGATCGCGGAGAAAACCTGGTCGTTGGCCGCATCATAGACCACGCCGATCTCCACCTTGCCACCAACGACGAAGGCGATGGAGACGCCCCAGTGACGAAAGCCTCTGATATAATTTGTCGTGCCGTCGATCGGATCGACGACCCAGGTGCCGGCAGAGCCGGACTCGCCGCCGGTTTCCTCGCCCATGAATGTGTCGTCTGGAAAGCGCACCAGCAGCCCTTCGCGGATCGACTGTTCTGCCTGCCTGTCTGCGACGGTAACGAAATCCTGCAATCCCTTGTTTTCGACATGCAGCGTGCCTGGGTGTCCTTCACGCCTGAAGCGCGCAGCCTCGCGTCCAACCTTGCGGGCCACGTCGATTGCGACCTCCGCCCGCGCGGTTAGAGCAGAGGCATCGAATGCGGAATTCATCAAGCAGTCCTTCTTTTAATCAGCGTCACGGGGGTAAATTCGACGCGGGCGGTCATATCCGGTTCGGACATGCGGGTCATCAGCAGATCGACCGTTTGTTCGGCCTGGAAATCGCAGGGCTGGCGGATGGTCGTAAGGTCATAGGCAGACCAGCTGGCCTGCGGAATGTCATCATGGCCGATGATGCGTAGCGGCGGCTCATCGTCGCGGCCAAGCCCCTTCATGATGCGGTCGATCACGCCGCAGGCCATGTAGTCGTTGGCGCAGAACAGACCGTCAATACCGAGCGAAACAAGATCGGCGGCCGCGTCGTGGCCGCTCTTATAGTCGTTGATTTTCAATTCGATCATGCGCGGCTCGAGGCCGAGTTGCCGACAGGCCGTCATGAAGGCTTCACCGCGCCGCCTTGCCGTATAGGAGATAGCGGGCGCCGCCATGACCGCCGGCGCCCTGACGCCGCTTTCGATCAGATGCGTGGCAGCGAGATGGCCTGCCATGCGATCATCGGAAATGATGCGGTCGACGAAGGGAATATCGTCGCCCTTGTTGATCAGCACGATCGGCACACCTTCGGCTGCGCATTGCTCGCAGATCTCCGTCGGCGGCGCGTCCGATGTGACGATGACGCCGGAGACGGCATAGTGCAGAAGCTGGCCGATGACGGTCGAGGTGTCCGCCTCCTTCGAGGTCGGCAACAGGATCGGGCGAAAATTGCGGGCGATCAGCACCCGCGCCAGATGCTCGATCTGCAGCGTGCGGAACGGGTTATCGAGGCCGGCGGCGACAAGGCCGACGAGATCGGAACGCTTGTTGGTGAGGCTGCGAGCCAGATAGTTCACCCGGTAGCCGAGATCCTTGGCCGCCTGATAGACCTTCTCGCGCGTCTTCGGCGAAACACTGGCATCCGGGGTGAAAGCGCGCGAAACGGCAGCGCGCGAGACGCCCGCCACACGTGCCACGTCGAAGGACGTGACCTTCCTCGGTCCCTTGTTATCCTTGTCTGCCATGCTTCTCATCCCTGGCGGCCGGGCGCATCAGATCGGGCAGGTCCGTACAGATGCCGAGTACCGGAAGCTTCATGATGTCGGACAAAATGGCCGGCCGTTCCTCGTGCCACAGCACGATTTCACGGCTTTCGCCGAAGGCTCGCCGCATCAGCTCTCCTGTGACCAGATCCTGCGGGCGCTCGCCGGCCCTTTCCCAGCAAAGGTGCAGGATATCGGCGCCGGCTTCATCGCCAGCTGCGTGCGGATCGTGGCCAACACGGACCAGTACCGAGAGCGGGTAATCGCAGCCCGCATCGCGAAGCTCACGCACTTGCGCGGTATCGAAAGAGCCGAGGCAGGCAAAGCGCTGGTTTTTCTCAATAAGATGCTTCCAGCACCGAAGCCCCGTGCCCGGCGCCTTGAGCTCGATATAGAGGCCTGTATTGGTCCGCCGTCCAAGGGCTGCGACCGCCTCGAAGGTCGGAACGTTGACGCCTTCGAGAGCAGCAAGCTCGGCCGCCGTCATCTCGGAAATTCGGCGGTCGATACCGAAGACGCGCTCGAGATGATCGTCGTGGGAAACGACAACCACACCATCTTTGGTGAGTTGCGTGTCGAGCTCCCACATTTCCGCGCCGAGTTCGGCAGCGCGCTGGAAGGCTTCGAGGGTATTCTCCCGCTCATGGCCACTTGCACCGCGATGGCCGATGCAGAAAGGCAGATATCCCTTGTTCGAGGGCCAATCATAACGTTCGAAAAAAGACGAGAAGTCACGCATCGCTCAGAGCCTCCGGCCTTCTTCATCGAAGACGAATACGCCTCGGCTGTCGATCGCCCACTTCACCTCGTCGCCGACGGTGATGTCATTGCGGACCGGCTGAATGGACCGCAGCAGCGAGCCGCCGGCAAGCTGCACGTCGTAAAGGTTCTCGCGGCCCTGCGTTTCGGCAAAGGTGACCTTGCCGGGAACGGCGATGTCGCCGGCCGGATTGAAATGTTCGGGGCGCACGCCGAGCGTCAGCTTGGTGCCCTCGGCGGCCTGGACCGATACCGGCACGCGGATCTCGCTTTCCGGCATGGCGAAAGCGCCATCCTTCATCACGCCACGCAGGAAGGTGATCGGCGGATTGCCAAGGAAGCCGGCGACGAAGGCAGTGCGCGGGTCGCTATACATCTCGGCCGGCGTCGCGATCTGCACGATCTCGCCTTCCTTCATGATGGCAATGCGGTCGCACATACTCATCGCTTCCACCTGATCATGGGTGACTAGGATGGCGGTGATGCCCGTCTCGCGCTGGATGCGGCGAATTTCCGAACGCATTTCGAGGCGAAGCTTGGCATCGAGATTGGCAAGCGGCTCGTCGAGCAGCAGGACGTCCGGCTTGCGGATCAGCGCACGGGCAAGGGCTACGCGCTGCTGCTGGCCGCCGGAAAGCTGGGCTGGCCGGCGCTCCATCAGATTGCCGATCTGCACGAGGCCGGAAATGCGCTCGACCTCCTTGCGGATATCGGCCGCATTGACGCCCTTCACCTTCAGCGGAAAGCCGATGTTCTCTGCAACCGTCATATGCGGATAGAGCGCATAGGACTGAAAGACGACGCCGACATTGCGCATCTGGCTCGGCAGGTCGGTGACGTCCCGGTCGCCAAAGAGAATACGGCCGCCGGTCGGGCGATGGATGCCGCAGATGGCAAACAGCGTTGTGGACTTGCCGCAGCCCGAGGGCCCGAGAAGCGCCAGCATCTCGCCGCTGCCGACTTCGAGATTCATGTTCTCGATGACCTTGGTGGAGCCGAAGCTCTTCGAAAAATTGTCGAGGAGGATACGCATCAGCCTTTGCTCCCGCCGCCATAGATGTTCATGAGATATTTGTGGAAGAGTGCGTAGGCGATCAGAACCGGGATGACGTAGAAGAGGCCTACCGCCTTGAACATGTTGAAATCATAATTGTTATCGTCGGCGAGGAAGCCGGCGAGATAGACCGAGAGCACTTGCACCTGATTGCCGGGCGCCAGCACCTGCGGCAGGATGAATTCGCCCCAGCCGGACAGGAACGAGAAGAGGCCGAGCGCCATGATGCCCGGACCGACCTGCGGCAGAACGAGGCTACGCCAGACCCGGAACCGCGAAGCGCCATCGACGACGCCAGCCATCTCTATTTCCCAGGGCACCGTGTCGTAGAAGCCCTTCATCAACCAGATGCCGAGCGGCAGATCAATCGCCGCCTTGACCAGGATGACGCCGATCAGGGAATTGTAGAGGCCGATCATCTGCAGCACGATGAAGATGGCGATGATCAGCGTTACCGACGGGAAGGCGTGGAGCACCATGACACCGGCAAGGAAGAAGCCGCGCGCAGGTACATTGAGCCGCGAGAGCACATAGCCTGCCATCGACGAGACGATGACGACCACGCTCGTCGTGGAGCTGGCGAAAAGCAGCGTATTGAGCGTCACGATCCAGATGTTCGGCTTGCCTTCGGTCGTCTGCCACAGGAAGCGCCAGTGCTGGAGGGTGAAGCTGGAGGGTATGAGCGAGCCGGCCTCTTTCACCGTTACCGTGTCGATGAAGAAATAGGCGTACATCAAAAGCAGCGGCAGGCTGACGACGGCGAGCATGGCGATGACCGGCCAACTGCTGAAATTCGCGGAGGGTTGCGCTTTTTCGGCCATGGATCAGTCCTCGATCAGCGGCTTGGAGACAAGTGTGCCGTAGTTGAAGATGCGCAGGTAGATCAGAGACAATGTCACCCCGATAACCACAAGCACGAGGGCCATGGCGGCGCCGAGACCGTATTCCAGGTTGCCGGCGTAGTTGTTGAGCGCCGTATGGTAGGCGGCGAGCGCCCAGATTTCGGTCGCCCTGCCGGGTCCGCCGTTCGTCGAAAGCAGGATTTCGTTGAAGGAGGCGAGCAGCGAGAGCGTCTGGTAGCAGGTGACGAAGAGGATCGGCCAGCGCATCTGCGGCAAGATGATGTAGCGGATCTGCTGCCAGCGCGACGCGCCGTCAACCTCGCTCGCATAGAACTGGCTCTTCGGAATAGCCTTCATTGCCGACGAGAAAACCAGCATGCCCATGGAGGCGCCGATGAAGCCATTGATCATGACAACGAAGACCCAGGCATTATAGGCATTGTCGAGTAGGTAATTCTTCGGCGGATAACCGAAATTGCCCATCAGCGTGGAAATGAAGCCGGTATCCCAGGCAAGCCATTTCCAGAGCATGACATAGATGACGACGGGCGTGATGCGCGGCAGTAGCCAGACACCCCGGAAAAAGGAAGCCGGTGCCGCCGGCATGTAATGCGTCCAGATGGCAAGCAGCAGCGCATAGCCGACATTAAAAATGACCAGCACCAGCGCGACGTAGAGCACTGTATTCAGCAGCACGCGGGCCATATCCGGCGAGGAGGCCATGCGCGAGAAATTGTCAGATGTCCACACCCAACCGGTATAGGCGGCCTTGGCGACCTGTTCCTTCTGGTCGGGCGTCAGCTTGAAGCCGAGCGTATCGAGGGCGGAGAAAAGCTCGTCCTTGCTGTCGAATCGGGCATTGACGACCGAGCGGTTGAACTGGTCGGAAATTTGTTTGACCTCGCGCGTCGAGGGGCGCTCGTTCAGGTCCTTGATCATGCGCTCGATTTCGCGGCGTGATGGGAAGACCTCGTTCATATGCTTATCGCGCAGTTCCGAGACGATGGCTGACGAGAGGCTCAGGTCTTCGACGGCCTTGAGGCCAGCTTCGTCGATCGTGTAGCGCGGCTCGCCCAGCTGATCGGCGATATCGGGCATGGTCGATTTGAGCGTGATCAGCGAATTCGGCGCGACCTGGTAGACGCCGCCGGAAATGCCGGTCGCCGTCGTCATGTTCGTCATCGAGAAGACGGCGGTCAGAACGACCGGTAGCAGGAAGAACAGAAGGATCATGATCGCCGCAGGTGCGATCATCACCAGCCCAAGCGTTCTGGACGATTTCATGGAAGTCCCCTCATGGACGACGCTCCGGAAGGCGGCGTTGCGGCCGCCTTCCGGCAGAGTGCGCCGATCTTAGCGGATGACGATCTTGTCGCCGAGCGTGCTCTTCAGCTCGCTCTCGGCATCATTGACGGCGGCGTCGACAGTCTTGGCGCCGGTCCAGGATGCTTCAAGGTTCTTCCACATGATGTTCCAGTAGGTGCCGAAATCGGAATTGTTCGGCATCGCGTTGGCGTGGGGCAGCAGTCGCTCCGTCGCCTCGCGGGCCCAGCGATTGGCGGCGTAGAAATCAACGGCTGATTCGGACTTGGAGACACCGAGATGCGCCGACTTGATAGCGTGCAGCGCATTGGTGCGCGGCTCCGAAGCGATCGTGATCAGCTGGGCTGCGATCTGCGTGTCCTCGTCGCTATGACCCGATGTCAGCAGGTAAACGAGAGGGTGCGTCAGCGTGTTGGCCTTGCCGCCTTCGCCAGCCGGAATCAGCGTGAAGGCGATGTTGCCGAAGAAGTCTTTCAGGCCTTCCTGGTTGACCATGCGGGCATAGTGCCAGGTGCCGGCGTCCCAGATGCCGGCCTTGCCGCTGGAGACTTCCTTCCACCACTGGTCGCCCGGCATGCCGATGTGGTTCTTCTTGGTGACGCCGGAAGCAACGGCATCAGCAAAGAACTGGTACGTGCGCTTCATCGCAGCCTTGTCGAAAACGAGCTTGCCGTTTTCTTCCATGACGCCGCCGAATGAGGTGTAAAACTGCCAGTAATCAGGACCGTTGCTGGTGCGCGGATAGAAGCCGTAGCCGGGCTGTACGAGGCCCTTGTCCTGCATCTTCTTGGCGTCTTCGAGCAAGTTCTTCATCGTGTACTTGCCGTCCTGGACGTTCTGCGGCAGCGCGTCGAGGTCAGCATCGCTGTAGCCGATCGCCTTCATGTGCGGCTTCCAGAACAGCATCGGGCGGGATTCTGCATCCTGCGGGATGCCGTAGACCGAGCCATTGTAGGAGGCGATCTGCATCAGGTTTTCGTAGATGTCGTTGAGCGGCCAGGAGTCGAGGTCGACATAATCCTCCACAGGAACGATGAGGCCGGCCTGCGACCAGGGAGCGATGTCTTCATGGCCGCTGACGACGATATTCGGAGCCTTCTTGGCTTCGGCGGCAAGCGTCAGCGCCTGCTTGAAATCATCCCAACCGGAGTAAGGGGTCTTTTCAACAATGATCTTCAGATCTTCGCCCTTCAAAGCAGCTTCGCGCTGAAGCTGCTGAGCGGCGATCTCAATGGCATCGAGGCGATAAACGTCGTTCGGGCCGGTACCACCAGCCCAGACGCTGATGTGAACATCCTTGGCAAGCGCAAATGCAGAGGTCGAGGCCAGGATTGCGGCCGCAATGGTAAGGGATTTCAGTGTCGGCAAAATGGTCATCTTCTTCGTCTCCCTAGAAGAGCAGTGTGAGGCCTCTTGACGGGTCATCACTGGTGTTGATGGCCGTTCCGATAGCCCCACGAAAACGTGGCGTATCCCGCTCTAGGGGGCGAACGTAACGGCCGAATGACAAAATTGAGCACGTGTGCAAAATTATTATGACGATGTTCTCGACGTGGTCAATCGCTGATGGAAACGCCAGTTCAGCTGCCGGTGGAAATTGATATCAAAGGACGCAACGACGCCGGTCATCGACCGCGACACGGACCCTGCGTCCATATTCAAGCTCTTGCCTACCTTTTCTCAATCGGCTAGTAATCTCGCCGGAGCTGTTCAACAACGGAGGCGTGCAATGACAGATATTTCTTCGTCCCACGCCTCTTTGGCATAGCCTTCGAAGCTCCCAACCCTTGCCCCTATTCGGGGTCTTTCAAGCTTCACCATCCAAAGATGGCACCCGTTTCGCACGCAGCGCCTGGCAGCGATAACGACTGCGCCTGATCTTGCTGCGCACATTCAGCTTGAAGGAAGGGCGGTCCAGAATTCTGGCCGCATTTGATCATGAACAATCAACACGCCGGCGAGAGCCTGGCGACATCCGTGAGCGAGCTCTGCTCGCGCTTCAGCTTTAGAGAAATTCTCGTCGCAACCATCATTGCCCGGTGGAGACGTCGTCGCGTCGTGAACAGCGTCGAAGCTTTCCCACCATGGCTGCGCCGTGATCTTGCTCTGTTCGATGAGTAAGTCCCACACTTTGCAAACCTTACCAGCGATCAGCTGGCGGGTGATCCTCTTTCAGATCATCCCGCCAGCTTGCGGCCGGCAATCCGGGTGGCCTTTCGAAGCACCCGAAATCGTCTCTGTAAACCAAGCGATTGAATTTTCTGAAATTGAGATATTAAGTTGAACGCATGAATCCCCATGCCGCTTCGCGGTCCCTTGTCGGCTGTTCATCCAGAAGTATCCATCCCATGAGCCTCGAATCCGTTCGCACCTTCTTCGCCGCCAACGCCCCCGACATTGCCATCATCGAAACCGCCGGCAGCTCTTCGACAGTCACCCTCGCCGCAGAAGCGCATGGCGTCGAGCCGGCGCAGATCGCCAAGACGATCTGCCTGCGCGTCGGTGATCGCATCATGCTGATCGTGGCGAGCGGCATGGCGCGTCTTGATAACAGGAAGTTCAAGGACACCTTCGGCGGCAAGGGGCGCATGCTCGACGCGGAGGAAGTGCTGGCGGTGACGAGCCACCCAGTCGGTGGCGTCTGCCCCTTCGGCCTGCCGGCACCCTTGCCGATCTATTGCGACATGTCGCTGAAGCAGTTCGATGAGGTCGTTCCGGCCGCCGGCTCGACCAATTCCGCGGTGCGCATCCCCACCGAAAGACTGGCGGAAATCACCCGGGCCGAATGGGTCGACGTCTGCCAGTAGCGGCGCATAACTTCACAGCGCAGAAAGAATACCTATATTAGGTACCGACATGCCATTCAGCGCATGATAGGAGATGAACGAATGCCCACTGCCGTTTCGCGTTTTGCCAGGATCGCGGCGATTGCCGTTCTTGCGAGCGCTACCGTCTTTGCTTCGATCGGTGATGCCGATGCGCGCCGCGCCGGTGGATTCGGCGGATTCGGAAGCCGCGGCACGCGTACCTTCAGCGCGCCTCCGGTCACGCAGACTGCTCCTGCCCCGGTTGCGCCCATTGAGCGCTCGATGACGCCGCGCCCGCAGACAACTACGCCCTATAACACACAACAACCCGGCTACGCCCAGCAGCGCCCCGGCTTCTTTGGCGGCTTCGGCCGTTCGATGATCGGCGGCCTGATTGCTGGCGGTCTGCTCGGTATGCTGCTCGGCCACGGTTTCGGCGGCGGCTTCGGTTTCCTCGGCATGCTCCTGCAGATCGCGCTGATCTTCGGAGCGATCACCCTTGCCATGCGCTTCTTCGCCAATCGCCGCCAGCCGTCCTACAGCGCAGGCGGCCAGAGCTATGGCGGACCGCAGTCCTATGGCATGTCGCCGGCCAATGGCGGTTCGTCCTTCCATATTCCGGCAATCGGTTCGGGCTCCAGCGGCCAACAGCAGCACAACGCACGGCCGAGCGATGAGATCGGCCTTGCCCAGGCCGACCTCGATCAGTTCGAGGAATTGCTGACCAAGATTCAGACCGCTTATGGCGCGGAGGATTACGGTGCGCTGCGCCGCCTGACGACGCCGGAAGCCATGTCCTACCTTGCTGAAGAACTCGGCGAGAACGCGACCAACGGCGTCCGCAACCAGGTTACCGACGTCAAGCTGCTACAGGGCGATATCGCCGAAGCCTGGCGCGACGACGGGCTGGAATATGCGACGCTTGCGATGCGCTACTCCTCGATCGACGCCATGGTCGAGCGTAACAGCGGTCGCCTCGTCTCGGGCGACGACCGCCGCCCGAGCGAAAGCACTGAGGTCTGGACCTTCGTGCGCAAGTCCGGCGCCGACTGGAAGCTTGCCGCCATCCAGGGCACCGGCCAGCGCGCTGCTTAATTAACCGAAACGGGTTTGGAGCGCATGCGGGACACCGTTTCGCGCTCCGCCCGCTTGCAGCGCATCGGCGGCAGGCCGCGGTCCATCAGATCCATATCCTCAAGCACCATGTCGCCCATCCTCTTGAAGGCGATATCGAGTGCACCGGCCCGATGGGCCGAGCGGATGAAGCCCTTGAGGTTCCGCACCGGATGGTCTGACGGCAACGGCTCCTGCGGATAGACATCGCTTGCCGCAACGATGTGGCCTGACGCGACGGCGGCCATCAGCGCGTCGAAATCCACGACATCGGCGCGACTGAGCAGGATGAAGGCGGCACCCTTGCGCATGCTGGCAAACGCATCCGCACCAAGGAAGCCCCTGTTCTCGCTGGTGACCGATGCTACGACGAAAACGAAATCACTCTGTGTCAGCACTTCGTTCAGGCTCGCGGGCTGGACGCCATTTTCCTCCAGGATCGAGCGTGGCATCCAGGGATCGAAAACCCTGATCCTGGCGCGAAAGCCCGACAGAACCCGCCGCAGCGCCTTGCCGAGATCGCCGAAACCGACAATGCCGATCTCGGAACCGGATATTAGCCGGGCGCTTGTATTGCCCTCACCGCCCCAGAGTTCATTGCCTTCCCGGAAAGCCACATCGGCATCGACGATGCCGCGGGCGAGGCTGAGCGCAAAGCCAAGACCGATCTCCGCCACCGGCTCGGCAAAGACCTGTCCTGTCGTCACCACATGAATGCCGCGCTGGAAGAGGATCTCGTAGGGCATGTTGTTGAGGAGATTACTCTCGACATTGAGGATCGAGCGGAGCTGCGGCATACGACCAAGCGTTTCCGCAGAAAGCGGTGGCTGGCCGATGATGTAGCGCGCCTTGCCGATGACATCATCGTCGAGGCCAGCGATGTTTTCGGGATCGGCCTCGACGATCTCATATTTGGCGTTGAGTTCGGCGCGCGCCTTATCGCTGAAGATCAGGTCGAGCGTACGCGGCTCCGGCGCGCTGATCGCCAGCGGCCTTTCGGTATTCGTCATGGGGTCCTCCTCGAGACGCGGCGGCACACCTCCGCAAGATGATTGATAATCCGGTTGAGCGCCCCTTGTGAAGCCGCCCTTCAAAAAGGCAATTGCCTATGATATAAGCAATTGAAATTCCTATTTATTTTCATGCTTTTCGTTGACGATAAAATCTCGCTGGACTAGCTTGGCGACGCGACTTGAAACCGTGCCTGAGGGGTCGGCGGCCGCAGGATCTAAAAGCTCGGAGGGAATTCCACAATGAAATCAATCTTCAAGAGCGGCGTCCTTACGCTCGCCACCGCAGCGCTCCCGGCAGTCGCCTATGCCCATACCGGCGTCGGTGAGACGGCCGGCCTTGTCCATGGTTTCAGCCATCCTATCTCCGGCCTCGATCACATCCTTGCCATGGTCATGGTCGGCGTTCTCGCCTTCCAGCTTGGCGGCCGCGCTCTCTGGGCCGTGCCCGCGACCTTCGTGCTCGTCATGGCCTTCGGTGGCGCGCTCGGCATTGCCGGTATCAATGTGCCTTTCGTCGAGACCGGCATTGCGCTTTCCGTCATCGTGCTCGGCGCTGTCGTCGCGCTGAACATCCGTGCCTCGACAGCAGTCGCGATGGCGATTGTCGGCCTGTTTGCAATCTTCCACGGCCACGCGCATGGCGTCGAGATGCCTGAAAATGCCGGCGGCGCTGCCTATGCCGTAGGTTTCATGATCGCAACCGCTCTGCTGCATGCAGTCGGGCTCGGCATCGGCTTCCTCATCGCCCGCTTCGGCGAGCGTCAGGGCGCCTTTGTCGTGCGTTCCGCAGGCGGCCTTGCGGCAGTTGCCGGCGTCGGCATCCTGACCGGCCTGATCTGAGGCTCACGCCTCTCCGATAAATTTATATGGCATTTGGCGCCCGGCAGACACTTGTCTGTCGGGCGTTTTATATTTGCGCGATTTGACTCAAGTCAATTTCAGGCGCGCGACGCCGGTCTATGAAGAAACAGACCACCGAAGCATGTATCCAAATTGACGCAGGTCAAGCTGGGCAATTGCGGCATAAACGCGAAAGTCTGTATAGTGATTTCAGAAATTTCTGAAATAACAGATATAACGGAAACGACAATGAACCTTCCGCCTCTCGTTCAGTCCTTTGTCCTGCACTTCGGTGAAATGGGTTCCCGCTGGGGCATCAATCGCACGGTCGGCCAGATCTATGCCCTACTCTACGTCTCGCCTTCGCCGCTTTGCGCCGAGGAGATCGTCGATGCGCTCGGCATATCGCGCTCGAACGTCTCCATGAGCCTTCGCGAATTGCAGGCCTGGAACCTAGTGATTCTGCGCCACAAGCCGGATGACCGGCGCGACTTCTTCACCACACCCGACGATGTCTGGCTGATTCTCAGAACGCTTGCCGAAGAGCGCAAGAAGCGCGAGGTCGATCCCACATTATCTGTGCTGCGCGAGATCCTCATGCAGCGCCCGGCGAGCGAGGCCGAACGCCATGCGCAGGAGCGTATGAGCGAGATGCACACGCTGATCGAACAGCTGACGCATTGGTATGAAGACGTAAAACAACTTGAAACAGAAAGGCTTGCGACGTTACTCTCACTAGGTGCGAAAGTGACCAAATTGCTGGAGGCCAAGGACAGAGTCGTTTCGCTTGGCCGCCGCCGTCCCAATCCTGCGAACAAGAGTTAGCGCCATGGGTAGTGCTTTCTTCGACGCGAGAAACCAGCAAGTGTCCGGGATACCGGATCGTAAGGCCGCGGCACGCAAGCCGTCCAAGACCAAAAGCCGCCTACGCGGCGCAGCGATGCTGCAAGCGTTTGCGGCTGCCCTCTGGATTCCCCAGGCAGGCCTGCTCGCCTGGTCCGTCGGCCGGCTCGCCGATGGTGGAAGCCCTGCCGATATCCTCTGGCCGGCACTCTTCATCCTGTTGCTCGGCGTCGTCAAAAGCTGTCTCGATGCGGCCGGCGGCCGCCTTGCTTTTCGTGCGGCACGCGCTGAACTCAGCGAAAAACGCGCCACTGCCATCCGCCTGCTTGCCCGTCTTTCGCCTGTTGATGCCGGGCGCCCTGCGTCGGGTGAGGCCGCCAGCGTTCTCGGCGAACAAGCTGAGCTGATCGTGCCCTATCTCTCTCGTTTCCAGCCGGCGCGGATGAAGGCAAGCCTTGTGCCGCTCATCATCCTTAGCTGCATCTTTCCGATCTCCTGGATCGCCGCGCTCGTGCTGCTGTTTGCGGCGCCGCTCATTCCGATCTTCATGGCGCTGATTGGTTGGCGCGCGCAGACTGCGAGCGAAAAGCAACTCGTCGCAACGGGCGGCCTCAACGCTTTCCTGCTCGACCGGCTGCGCGGTCTTGCGACGATCCGCTCTCTGAACGCGGTCGATGCCACAGCGCGCAGGCTTCGCGCGGAAGCAGAATCGCTTCGCACGCGCACCATGACAGTGCTGAAGATCGCTTTCCTGTCTTCGGCTGTGCTCGAACTCTTTTCGGCACTCGGGGTCGCGATGACCGCCGTCTATGTCGGCTTCAGCCTGCTCGGCGAAATCCGCTTTGGCGCCTGGTCGGGCGGCCTTGACCTTTCGCAAGGCCTGTTCGTCCTGCTGCTGGCACCGGCCTTTTTCGAGCCGCTGCGTGAACTCTCCGCCGTCTGGCATGACCGTGCCTCGGGCGAGGCCGCGCTGAAGGCGCTGGATGGGCTCGCTGCCGAAGGCATGACGCTTCCCGATCGCGAAGAGGCGGGAGCCTTTGCCGCGAACGAGGCCCTCAATATCAACCTGGAAAATATCAGCTTTCGCTATCAGCCGGATCATGCGCCGGTCCTTGATGGCTTCAGTCTCGATATTGCCGCCGGCGAACACGTAGCGCTGCTTGGCGCCAGCGGTACCGGCAAATCAACACTGTTGTCGCTGATCGCCGGTCTGGCGCCCTGCAATGAGGGTCAGGTTCTGATTGGCGGCACAGCGACAGATCGCGGCAAAATGGCCTGGATCGGCCAGAAGCCGCATATTTTCGCAGGCACCGTTGCCGGCAATATTGCGCTGGGACGGCCCGGCATCGCCAAGGCAGAAGTCTCCAAGGCGCTCGATCTCGCAAGGCTTGGCGGTGTCGCGAATGCCTATGGACATCGCCCGCTCGGTGAAAGCGGCATCGGTCTTTCTGGCGGCGAGGCGCTGCGCCTTGCGATCGCGCGGGCTGCCTGCGACCCCGATATCCGCATCATCCTCGCTGACGAGCCGACCGCGCATCTCGATGCCGAGACGGCTGCCGAGATCACCGAGAGCCTGCTTGCTCTTGCGGAGGGCCACACGCTGATCGTGGCAACGCACGACCCGCTGCTGGCCGCACGCATGCACCACGCCATCCGCCTTGATACGGAGCGTCTTCAGGAGGCTGCCGAATGACCAACTTCCTTAGAGATATCAGGCCGGTCCTGCGCCTGTTCATGCAGACGCGTCGCAAGGAACTCCTGCTCGGCGCCGCACTGTCGGCGGCGACCGTTACGGCTGGTATCGCCCTGCTCGGCCTATCCGGTTGGTTCATTACCGCAACCGCGCTTGCAGGTCTCTCGGTAACCGTTGCCGCGACCTTTGACGTCTTTGCGCCATCGGCCAGCATCCGTTTCCTTGCCATCCTGCGCACGGCTGCACGCTATGGCGAAAGACTGACGACCCACAACGCGACGCTCGCCGTGCTCGCCGCCCTTCGCGAGCGCCTGTTTCGCGGCTGGGCCTCTGCCGGTGCGGCGCGCGCCCTTCTCAACCGTCCGGCCCGGCTGCTCTTCCGGCTGACCGCCGATATCGATGCGTTGGATTCGCTCTATCTTCGCATCCTGGTGCCGGCAGCCGTAGCAGTCGGCACGGCACTTGTTGCCAGCGTGACACTCGGCCTGATGCATCCGCTGTTCGGCCTGCTCTTCGGATCTTGCCTCGTTCTGGTGGGGCTTGGTCTGCCACTCGCCGCCGGCCGGCTGGCACTGAAGCACGCTCGCCGCCGCGCCTACGGCATCGAAACCATCCGGTCGCGGACCATCGATCTCGTCGCTGGGCAGACCGATCTTCTCATGGCAAACCGCCTTGCCGCACAGCAGCAGGCAATCGCCGCCGCGGACGCCTATACCGCAAAGGCCGACGACCGCCTGAACAGAATCGAGACCGGCGTGAGTTTCGGTTTCGGGCTCGTCTCGACCGCCCTTCTGGTCGGGGCATTGCTCACATCAGCGACGCTRATGCAGACGGGCAGGATCACCGCACCCGTTGCGGCACTCGGCGTGCTCGTCGCCTTTGCCGCAACAGAACCCTTTGCCGCATTGCGCCGCGGCGCGATGGAATTCGGCAGGACCATGCTAGCGGCGAAGCGGATCGCGCCACGCCTTTCGGCCATTCAAGCGGATTTCACGCCCAAGGCTCCGGCCCATGAGCTTGCCTTCGCGCTGCAGAATGTGGCCGTCGCCCATGATGGAGCGGCTCTGCCGGCCTTGCGGGACGTAACGCTCGAACTTCGCCGCGGCGAGCACATGGCCTTGGTCGGCAGCAGCGGCGCCGGCAAATCGACCCTGCTGTCGCTACTATCAGGCGAACTGCCGCCAAGTGCCGGCATGGCCGTAGCGCTCGACGCAACGCTGCTCACCCAGCGCACCGAGCTTTTCCAGGACACGCTGCGCGGCAACCTGCTGCTCGCGGCGCCCGATGTTGAAGATGACCGACTGCGAGACGCGCTCAGAGCCGCAGGCCTGCTTGCCGATGTCGATGCGCTGCCATCAGGCCTCGATACCCCGCTCGGCGAAGGCGGCATGGGGCTTTCCGGCGGCCAGTCGCGCCGGCTGGCGCTCGCCCGCCTCTTCCTGCGCGACACGCCGCTCTGGCTGCTCGACGAGCCGACCGAGGGGCTCGACGGCCGCACCGCCCGCGATGTGCTGCATCGCCTCGCGCTGAGAGCGGAAGGCCGCGCGCTTGTCATTGCCACACATATTCGCCGCGAAGCGGCGCTTGCAGACTTGATCGCCGTCATCGAGGACGGCCGCATCTCAGAAGTTTCGCGCCGTGGAGAGGCGGCGTTCGAAAAGGCGCTCGACCGGCTTCGGCCGGATTGAGCGAACAGGCATGCTCCGCACGGCCAGCCGGCATGCGGAAACTTCTTGATACCCCGTGGGACCGTGGGAGTAAGACAATGGAACTAGACATCGTAGCGCTATCGCGCTTCCAATTTGCGCTGACTGCGCTTTATCACTTTCTGTTCGTGCCCTTGACGCTCGGCCTTTCCGTGCTGCTTGCCATCATGGAGACGACCTATGTCATGACCGGCCGCCAGATCTGGCGGCAGATGACGAAATTCTGGGGCACGCTCTTCGGCATCAATTTCGTGCTGGGCGTCGCAACCGGTATCGTCATGGAATTCCAGTTCGGCATGAACTGGAGCTATTACAGCTATTATGTCGGCGACATCTTCGGTGCGCCACTTGCAATCGAGGGCCTGATGGCCTTCTTCCTCGAAGCGACCTTTGTGGGCCTTTTCTTCTTCGGTTGGGACAAGCTGTCCAAGGTCGGCCATCTGGTCGCCACCTGGGCAGTGGCGCTCGGCTCAAATTTCTCCGCGCTCTGGATCCTCATCGCCAATGGCTGGATGCAGAACCCGGTCGGTTCCGCGCTCAATCCCCAGACGATGCGCATGGAGATCGTCAGCTTCTTCGACGTGGTCTTCAACCCTGTCGCCCAGGCGAAATTCGTCCACACGGTTTCAGCCGGCTACGTCTGCGCCTCGATCTTCGTGCTCGGCGTTTCGGCCTGGTACATGCTGAAGGGCCGGCATATCGAGCTTGCCAAGCGCTCGATGACGGTSGCCGCMTCCTTCGGCCTCGCKKCGGCGCTSTCGGTGGTCGTTCTCGGTGACGAAAGCGGCTATCTCGCCACCGAAAACCAGAAGATGAAACTCGCTGCGATCGAAGCCATGTGGAAGACGGAGCCGGCTCCGGCCGCCTTCACCGCCTTCGGCTTCCCGGACCAGGAAGCACGCGAGACACATTTCGCCGTCCATATCCCCTGGGTCATGGGCCTGATCGGCACGCGCTCGCTGACGACGGAAATTCCCGGTATCGACAAGCTGGAACAGCAGGCCGAGATCCGTATCCGTGACGGCATCAAGGCCTACGATGCGCTGATGCAGATCCGTTCCGCCCCGGCCCAGGATCAGGTCGCCCAGGAAGTCCGGAGCTCCTTCGAAGATCTGGGCCACGACCTTGGCTATGGCTTGCTCCTGAAGCGCTATGTCGACGATCCGCGTCAGGCGACCGACGAACAGATTGCCCAGGCGGCACGCGATACCATCCCGCATGTGCCGACGCTCTTCTGGTCGTTCCGCATCATGGTCGGCCTCGGCATGTTCTTCATCGTTCTGACGGCAACCTTCTTCTGGCTGTCGGCCCGCCGACATCTGGACAAATATCCGCTGTTGCTGCGCATCGCGGTCTTTGCCATCCCTCTGCCCTGGATCGCTATCGAAGCCGGATGGGTGGTTGCCGAAATCGGCCGTCAGCCCTGGGTGATCGAAGGCGTGCTGCCGACGGCGGTTGCCGTCTCCAATCACGGCGCCTGGGCAGTGCTGCTCACCATCATCGGGTTTGCCGCACTCTACACGACCCTGATCATCATCGAGATGAGCCTGATGCTCAGGGCGATCCGCCAGGGCCCGGAACCGGACCACGAACCGGAAGCCAAGCTCATTTCCGAAACCCTCGTTCCCGCGGAGTGACCTGTCATGATCCTTCATGAACTCATCGATTATGGAACCCTGCGCCTCATCTGGTGGGTGCTGCTCGGCGTGCTGCTAATCGCCTTCGCCGTCACCGACGGCTTCGACCTCGGCGTCGGGACGCTCCTGCCCTTCGTCGCCAAGACCGATGCGGAACGCCGTGTCGCCATCAACACGATCGGCGCCACCTGGGAAGGCAATCAGGTCTGGCTCATCCTCGCAGGCGGCGCGATCTTCGCCGCCTGGCCGCCGCTCTAYGCGGTCTCCTTCTCGGGCTTCTACCTGGCGATGTTTGCGATCCTCTTCGCGCTCATCCTGCGTCCGGTCGGCTTCAAGTATCGCTCCAAGCGCGACAGCGCGCGCTGGCGAAACGGCTGGGACTGGGCGCTCTTCATCGGCGGTTTCGTGCCGTCGCTGATCTTCGGCGTTGCCGTCGGCAACGTGTTGCAAGGCATTCCCTTCCGCTTCGCGGACGATATGCGGATCTTCTACGAGGGCTCGTTCTTCGCGCTTCTGAACCCCTATGCCCTTCTCTGCGGCCTGCTTTCCGTCGCCATGCTGGTAATGCATGGCAGCGCATGGCTGGTGCTGAAGGCAACAGGGCCGGTTGCCGATCGCGCCCGGCGCTTCGGCAGCATCGCAGCGCTTGTGGTCATCGTGCTCTTTGCGCTCGGCGGCCTATGGCTCTGGGCCGGTGTCAGCGGTTATCGCATCACCAGCGATATCAGTCCGGTCGGCCCGTCGAACCCGCTTCTGAAGACGGTGGCGCTGGAAAGCGGTGCATGGCTTGCCAATTACGTCACCCATCCCTGGATGATCGCCGCTCCGGTACTCGGCTTCCTGGGTGCGGCGGCCGCCTTCCTTGCCATGCGAGCACGGCTGGAAGTCATGACCCTGCTCTTCAGCGACCTCTCGATAACAGGCATCATCTCGACGGTCGGTCTGTCGATGTTCCCCTTCATCCTGCCCTCTTCGCTCGATCCGAGGTCGAGCCTGACGGTCTGGGATGCGTCGTCGAGCCACCAGACGCTCTTCATCATGCTGGTGGTTACGGTCATCTTCCTGCCGATAATCTTTGCCTACACCGCCTGGGTCTACAAGGTGCTGTGGGGCAAGGTCGACGAGAAGAGCATCACCGACAAAAACAGCCACGCTTACTGAGGAGACGAAACGATGTGGTATTTCGCATGGATACTCGGCCTGCCGCTGGCAGCCGCCTTCGCCGTCCTCAACGCCATATGGTACGAGCTGGTGGATGACGAAGCCAAGAAAAAGGCATCGGGCGAACGCCGATAAAGAATTGAAGGGCGCGGCCCAAACCGCGCCCTTTTTCTTTCAGCTCATCGCCGCACAGCTGTCAGCCAAGCCGGTTCTGCGACCGCTCCGCAAGCTCGACAATGATGCCATCGGGATCGCGGACAAAGGCGATCCTGTTCAGCATCTCCGAATGGACGGCAAAGCGCGGCCGTTCCTTGATTTCGACGCCTGCCGCTTCCAGCTGCGCGAAGGTTTCTTCGACATTCTCGAAATGGAAGGTGATGTGCTTGACGCCTGCCGTTCCTTCGGGAAGATCGACCGCGCGAGCGGCCCCGCCAGGCGGGGCGAAAACTTCCAGCATGCCGCCGCCAGCGTCGAGGAAGGCAACCTGCATGCCATCAGGCATCTGCTTGCGCAGCTGCAACTTTAGCCCGAGCAGACCGCAATAGAACTCGATGGCACGATCCATATTGCTGACGGTCATACCGATATGTTCGAATGATTTCAGCATCTTCACTACCTCAGACGCCAGCCGCAACGCGCCGATCTTCTTCCGGCAGCCAGGAACGATAGAGYGGATGATCGGCCGTGATCGGCATCGGCGTCGGCTGGCCGGTACGCTGCGAATAATAGGCGGCTGTTACGAGCTCCAGCGAATTGCGCGCGTCCTGCAGGGTGACTGGCGGATCGTTGCTCTCCATAAGGGCCTGATGGAACAGCTCGAACTGCCGTGTATAACCGTCTTCCTTGGCTTCGTAGCCGGCAAGCGCTGCGTCGATGCGGGCCTGATGTTCCTCGGTCCCAGCGATGAAGGTCCAGGGATCGCGACCCATCGTGTAGGGTTCCAGAATGCTTTCGGCGACGAGATCGCTGAAGCAGAAGCGCAGTCTGGAGATCTCCTTGCGTGAGCCGAGCGTCATGGAGAGCGTGGCGAGGGAGCCGTTCTGCATCTTCACCGATAGCGCGGCGGTATCTTCCACCTCGATCGGATTGACCAGCGTCGCGCCATAGGAAAACACCTCGGCGCATGGGCCGTGTACATAGTTCAGCATGTCATGGGCATGGATCGCATGGCCGAGCAGGCCGCCGCCGAGTTCCGTCGCCCACTTGCCGCGCCACGGCACGGCATAATAGTCCGGCCCGCGCCACCAATGCGTTTCGATGGTGGTGAGGAACGGCTTGCCGGCCAGGCCGCGCTCGATCAACAGCTTCAGCTTCTGCAGGCCGCTGCCGTAACGATACTGGAAGATCGGCATCAGCTTGCGGCCGTTCGAACGCGCCAGGATGCGCGCCATCTCGTCCACTTCGGCGATGGAACCGAAGAGCGGCTTTTCGCATATCACGTGCTTGCCGCTTTCGATTGCCTTTTTGCAAAGCTCGAAATGTGAGCTCGGCGGCGTGGCGATATCGATGATATCGAGATCGTCGCGTGTGAAGAGCGAATCCGTATCCTGGGTATATTCAGGAATTTTGTGCTCCTCACAGAGCGGCTGGYCGCGATCCGCGTCGAGAGAGCAGAGAACGGGAACCTCGAAAAGATCGCGGTTCCAGCCGAAGCCTGTCAGATGCCGTTCTGCAATGCCCGCGCCGATGACGCCCACGCGCAGTTTCCGTGTCATGATGTTTTCCTCAGCGGGTGCCGATGCGGGCGGCCTTGGTCTGTGCTTCGATTGAAAGGCGGCAGACCTCATAAACGTGGTTCTGCGTCATCGCCGTTTCGGTGCGGTCGCTTACATCGGCGGCAAAGGCATCAAAATAGTCGAGCTTCTCGCCGCTGCAATCGATATGCGTCATCTCCTTGCCGTTGACGAGGAAGAGATGATCCTTGCCGGGCCGGCCGGCGATATCGATATATTTGCGCAGCTCGATATAACCTTCGGTGCCGAGAATGGTCAGGCGTCCGTCGCCCCAGGTGGGCAGCGCCTCCGGCGTGAACCAGTCGACGCGGACATAACCGCTTGCCTTGTCGGAACGCAGCAGCACTTCGCCGAAATCCTGGAAATCAGGTTTTTCCGGCATGCCGAAATTACCAACGGAGCTTGCGACCACCTCACCCGTCGTCGAGCCGGTGTAGAACAGGAACTGATCAACCTGATGCGAAGCGATATCGACGATGATGCCGCCGAAGGCTTCCGGATCGAAGAACCAGTCCGGCCGTGTCGGCAGCTGCAAGCGGTGCGGCCCCATGCCGAGCGTCTGGATGACCTTGCCGATCGCCCCTTCCTTCACCAGCTTGCCGGCCTTGACGGCGGAGCGCACGCAATGGCGCTCGGAAAAGCAGATGGAGAAGATCTTGCCGGTCTCGGCAACAGTACGTTTGACCTCTTCCAGCTGGGCAAAGGTCGTGACACCCGGCTTGTCGGTCATCACATCCTTGCCAGCCTTCATGGCGCGGATGGCAAGGCCAGCGCGGTCGCGCGGAATGGCGGCAATGCAGATGACGTCGATCGAGGGATCGGCGAAGATCTTCTCGCGATCGATCTGAGGCGCATCCGGATAGGTCTTCTCGAACATTTCGCGGATTGCAGGCACAGTCGTTTGCGGGCAATAGCCGACGAATTCGGCACCCGCGGCCAGCAGTCCCTTCACATGATCGAACGTGTGCCCATGGTCGATCCCGACGACGGCAAATCTCAGCATCGCAGTATTTCCTCCCGCGAAATTTCCGGAATCGGCAGCCGCCGACCCTTCTCCATAGTGCAAAACAGACAGCGAAAGAGAGGCCCTGTCAAGGCAAGATCAGCGGCAAAACTCTTTTGCCGCATTGGTAAATATATGAAATAGAACGGTTATTTTGTATCTAAATAGTTATAAGTTATGATGAAATGCCGCTTGGGTGCTCCATTGCGTCGCGGGCGCAAGCCGCCGATGCGAACCGCTTTTCGCCCGCTGAGACTTGCTCTTGCCCGATGAATATGCTCGATTTTCGCAAGCCGTCGGGTAGGAGGACGGCAGCTATCCCTTTCTGCAGGAGCGCTCCCCGCTCCGCCCTGTGACGGAAGATCACCATGTCCCATTCTCCCCTCGATGCGACCGCTTCGGGCGGCCTGTTTGTCGGCCGCGCCTGGAATCCTAATGTTGTCGGACCGAGCGTCGTGACGCTTCGCGACGGCGCACTTGTCGATATCACCTCCCCCGAAGCGCCGACGCTGAGCGCGCTGCTGGAACGAGCCGATGCCGCAGAGTTCGTCCGGGCCGCCGCCGGTAAAACGCTCGGCACGCTGGAAGCGATCGCCGCCAACAGCACCGGCAAGCCGGATGCGAGCAAGGCTTATCTTCTGGCGCCGGCCGACCTGCAGGCGATCAAGGCCTGCGGCGTAACATTCGCACAGTCGATGATCGAACGCGTCATCGAGGAGAAGGCGGCCGGTAACCCGGATCGCGCCGCCTCGATCCGCGAGCGCGTCAGCACGCTGATCGGCGGCAGCCTGACCAACATCAAGGCCGGCTCGCCCGAAGCTGCCAAGGTGAAGCAGGCGCTGATCGAGGAAGGCATCTGGTCGCAATATCTCGAAGTCGGCATCGGCCCGGATGCCGAAGTCTTCACCAAGTCTCCGGTGCTCTCTTCCGTCGGCTGGGGTTCCGACGTCGGTCTTCATCCGATCTCGACCTGGAACAATCCGGAGCCGGAAATCGTGCTGGCGGTCAATAGCCGCGGCGAGATAAAGGGTGCGACACTCGGCAATGACGTGAACCTGCGTGACGTCGAAGGCCGCTCCGCGCTGCTGCTCGGCAAGGCGAAAGATAACAACGCCTCTTGCTCGATCGGACCTTTCATTCGACTGTTTGACGCGAGCTACAGTCTCGACGACGTGCGCAAGGCCGAGCTCGACCTAAAGGTCACCGGCCAAGACGGTTTCGTGCTGCACGGCAAGAGCTCCATGTCACAGATCAGCCGCGACCCGACCGATCTCGTCAAGCAGACGGTTGGTGCTCACCATCAGTACCCCGACGGATTCCTGCTGTTCCTCGGCACCCTCTTTGCGCCGACGCAGGACCGCGATGCGAAGAACCAGGGCTTCACCCACAAGATCGGCGACGTCGTGGAAATCTCGTCCGCCGGTCTCGGCGCGCTGGTCAATACCGTCAGGCTTTCGACGGAATGCCCGCCCTGGACCTTCGGCATCTCCACGCTGATGAGCAACCTCGCAAAGCGCGGATTGCTCTGAGCTACTGGTTTCGCCTGATCCCCTGCAGGAGGTCGAGAACGGAATTCGCGGCCTCAAGCACATTGGTACCCGGACCGAACACGGCGGCAACGCCGTGTTCGTGCAGGAATTCATAATCCTGCCGGGGAATGACGCCGCCGCAGACAACGATGATATCGCCGCCGCCCTGCTCCTTCAGCCGGTCGATAAGCTGCGGCAGCAGCGTCCGGTGACCGGCCGCCAGCGACGAGACACCGATGACATTGACCTTCTCGCCGAGCGCCATGCCGGCCGCCTCCTCCGGCGTCTGGAACAGCGGGCCGGCCAGAACATCGAAACCGACATCGCCGAAGGCCGAGGCAATGACCTTGGCGCCGCGGTCATGTCCGTCCTGGCCGAGCTTGGCGACCATGATCTTAGGCTTTCTACCCATCGCCTCGGTCACTTCCGCCATACGCACCTTGAGCACGTCAAGCT
>NZ_JBFTPD010000020.1:0-127101 GCF_056398305.1 Rhizobium sp. 01T444 | reverse complement strand
GCGACAAGCTGATCTCGGGAGGCAGGGTCATATCGACGGCGGCCGTCGCGACCAACAAGCCGCACCTGCAGTTTAGGAGCATCTTCATCCATGATTTGGTGTCCACCTATTTTGGTGGACACTTCATGCCTCAGAGCGCTGCGTCTCAAAAGGCGCACCGAAATTCGCGCTTACGAAGATGAGGCAAACGCATTTGCGTCTGCCCTTCTAATTCCGCCAAATGATCTGGTAGCTAAGCTCCCGCGGGCTCAGTCTTTGCGGCAGATCATCCAGTGGAAAAAGCGATGGGGAGTTTCGGCGGCGGCGCTAAATTATGCACTTCGTAAAAACGAGCTGATTTCCGAATGGCATTATCGCGGCAATTATATCCAACTAAACAAACTCGGCAGGGAAAACGAACCCGACGCAATGGAACGGGAAATATCTCAGGTCTGGAGAAAAATCCTTACGGCGCTTTGGTCTGAAGGAATATCAACGTCCCACATTGCGAGGGAACTCTCTATTCCTGAAAGGGAAATTTCGAATCTGCTGTTTGGAATTGCTGCGACGATTGCCACTCCCAATACCTCTGGTGGCACGCAAATGTTGTACCTTGTCAAGGGCTAACACAGCGAACGCCCTCGCATTCGATAACCGAAACCATGACACCGGTAATAACAGAATAAGTAATGAATTTTAAGCGGCAATGCTTCTTTCGACGCGTGCCGGATGACCTGCTTTGCGTACTACATCAGCAATGTGGCTGGTAAGACCAATATCTCCCACGATAACTAATCCAGCTCCATCTTCGACCTGATGTACTAGATCGCGAATGTCTTCCAATGGCAATACAGCTTCAATTCTCGTCCATTTATACGCATCCCCGGGCACGAGAACGCCAGTTATAGTTTCTGTGCCGCCACGATGCAATTGGACAACCCACGTTGTTAAGCCGTCAAAAACCCACTCGAAACGCACAGGACCAAGCAACTCGTGCAGCTTATCGAATGTAAATCTCACTTCTTCAAAGACGTTGTCAGGGAGTTTCTGAGGTAAGTCGAGGCCGAGCATGAAGCGATCTCCCTCTCCCTCCGTGCCCTCAATAATTACGCTGTTGTCACCACCCGCAATAGCTGCACCCGAGTAATCAGCCGGCACGGCTGCTTGACATAGCACAGAAGCAATAAATTCCCCGGACGGGTCTTCTTTTGCGAGGAGCTTAAAGGGATCGATCCAACCCTTCACCGTTGTAAACCGTCCAGGTTGAGGCTCTGTTGGAGCGGTTCTAACCCACACTTCGCCACTGCGCGTTTCACTTCCGAATACGAAAGGTGCTAGTCGACGACTAATAACTGTCGTCCGCGGAACCCGAAGCCCCAATTTATGTGCGATTAGCAATCCAAATGCTTTGTCGCCAATATGCCGGCTAAACCGATTTGGCCAAGAACTCTTGGCTGTAGCTTCACCAACGACCCCAACCTCTCGTTCCCATATGAGAGTGTGAGTCTTCATCCAGCCTTGCGGGCGAGGATGTATACTGAACTCGATCCTCTCACCACGCACCGATTGAAGCTGGGGCCGGAACCCGTAAACAGTCTCCAGTACATCCATTCCCAATGTAAATGGCAGCGAGGCTGTGCCTGGCTTCTCGACGCAACGGGGAGTGTCATCTGGAGCGAACTCGATAACGTCGCTCTGTACAACGCCCGATACACCACCGTCCCCGACATCGATGGTCTCATTGACGATTAGGAATAGTCCAGATGCTGAGAGCCGTCGCATCTCGGCTAGAACGGTATCGACACTCGTCAGACCGTATACGAATTCCTTGCTACGAGGGTCGTCAGGCAAAAAGCTCCGAATATTTACGGATCCGTCAACGCTCATTGCAAGGAGCGCCTTGATGGCGTTTTCCAGTGTTGGAAACTCGTAATTTGGCTCATAACCTGCAACCCGGCAAAAACGCTGTTTGAGTGAGCCTTTAGATGCCGGCGCAAAGCTTACGAACTGCGCGACATTGCGATCGAGCGCGAGCTCATTGAGAGATTCGTCTTTATAAAAAGCCATTAAACCCTCCTCACTCTCGCTGCCCATTCGGGCTTTTTAGACTCTTCCACGGCAACTTAAACGAAGTTTGCCTAATAGTGGTTATCAAGCTTCTAATATCCCCACCTTTCGCGAATGCGTCACGGCACTTCGCCTAGAGAAGGCCGCTAGCAATCAATTTCGAACACGCTGTATCCAGGGCTTCGTAGAGGACTCTTAGACGAGGGTGTTGCCGGTCGGGATATAAGTTACTTCTAGCCCCGTCTAGGAGAGCAAGAGCCTCTTCTGAACTCAGCTCGGTTCCATCGATTTTTTGAGTATTTACGCCATGCGTTTTTGCAAAGCCAAACTCCGTAACGCAGCCGACGCTATATTGCCAACCGGGCATAAACATGACGACGCTCACATACCGCTTTATGCACTCCTTCCAGAGCCTTAAGTACTCAGCCTGAGACCACCCTGGAATGCACAATGTTGCCGGTTCCAGCACGATATCATTCAATTCGCGCCTCAATGTATCCGCAGCCCCAACAAGGGCAGCGGAGTTCTCTCGAGCAATCACCTCATCTGCTATGATCACACCAGCCCGAATATTTTCAAGCATCTGGCGGCCCGTTGTTATCGGGCCACTTAAGTAAATCACCTTCTTGTCACCCAGTGCGCATTTCCACGCCTGCAGGATTGCAGAGTGCAAGAGTTCCGAATTGCGTACTGAAGCATCTTCATTGGAGTTAGATTTCATTTACTTCCAACTCGATTTTGTATTTCTTGAGGAAGGGATTTCCATTGTTTATTGTCTTGTAGTTCTTCCAGTTCAGCGCAACCTCCCGCATCGTTCGATAGTCTGATCAAGTCTTCAAACTCTTCAGCAGGAAAATCAGGCTTATATTCTTTCCGACGCTTCAGATAAGAATTGAAGCTCGTTGCTCGTGGCGCTCCACTTAACAGCGCGACGATCTTTCCAGAGTCCCCTTTTCCTGCCTTAGCCGCATTCACCAAGTCGCCGTAGCCAAACAAGACGGAAATTTTTCGCAGTTCGTCAGAATATCCGTCGCTCGGCAACCCGTTATCCACAAGTATGCGTTTCCTCCGCTCAGAATCTGGCAGCGGCAAGAGGTAGCGTTTATCAACGCGGCCGGTACGCTTAATCGCTGGGTCGATCCGGTTGTCGTAGTTTGTTGCAATAATGAAAATACACTTCTTCACCTTTCTGAGGTTGTTGAATTTGGTCAGCATCCCAGGGGTCAGGAACTGAAAAAGGCTGTCTTGATCGCTATAAAATTTACTGTCGCGGTCGAGCAAAAAGCTGTCGATTTCGTCAAATAGGATAACCGCATCTTGCTGATGTTCCAAAGTTTGAAAAATTGCTTTGGCCCGGCTCTCGACGTTGGCGCCGCCGCTGCCCAAAAAGTCGCTGACTGTGACGGTGATAAGAGGCATTCCGAGCTGTTCACAAAGATTGTCAGCTACGCTTGTCTTCCCTGTTCCCGGAGGCCCGTAAAGCATCATTGAGTAATTCTCTGGCTTTCCTAGCGCCCATCCTGCAACGAACTCCTTGCCTATGCGCCGATAAACCTGATGGTCTTCCTCACCTCCGATGGAAGGGTCCATTTTGTCTATGACTTTTTCCCACTCACCGATGACGTTTTGCCTGTCCCGCGGCTTAGGTGGCGCACACTGCAGACCAGACAATGTCAAGGTCGTGCTCTGAATTTCGCGCTCCAGCAGCTCATGATAGCCAATCATGAACTCGATGACTAAGCTTGTGTCCCAAGGGTGAACCAAGTGCGGCGCGTTTATGTGTTCGGAATGCCAGCCAATGCAATCGACAGCTTTGAGTTGAAGTCTCACGGCTCTGGCTTGCAACCAATTCCAGAACCGTTTCAGTAACGGAATACCTTTAGACGTATATGTGTCATGAGTTCGCCCTTCATCCATAAGCGCAATGGAACGCATGAGGGAATTAGCAACTTCGACACTCAATGGGAGAAATATTGCGCCCGTAGGAGCCGCAAGGAATGGTTTGCTTGGCCGCCAATGTGCACTTGTATTCTGTTTTTCTTCCAGGACTTCGAGCACGCGACGAAAAAGTGTTGAATCGACTGCCTCCTTAGCGCAAAGAACAAGACCTTCCAGACTAAAGACGAGCTCTGCTGCGTCGAATCTACTATCCGGAATCGCACTAAATGAGAGCTGCTCATGCAGAGTCACTTCAAAAAAACTCCGCAGGTTAGGCAGAATTTTACGTATATTTTCTATTTTACTGATCTCTCCGAGACCCACAGCGGCACGTACTGTGCGCATAGGAACAAATGCGTTTTTATAGTAACTTGAATCTGATGGCGTAAGGATATCTTCCTGACTGCCTGAAAATCCTTTTTGGATAGTTTTTTCGATTGACCCAGCTGCATCGCTAATAGCAGAGCTTATCTGATCGAGACTAGTCTTCAGCGATTGCAGTTGAGAATCTGCCAGCTTCGCAAGTGTACGATCAGGCTTCAATGAGGCAAGGAGGTCAACGAGATGACTGACAGTTAGCGGGTTTCCATCTCCAAAAGTCTTGGAGATCGGAACCATCTGCTTGGAAGAAGATAAAGACGCCAAGTCGGAAGCAAGTACCTTGAGGCTGTCGACAACCAGAGTATCTGCCTTCTCATTGTTGACGAGACGACTGAATGTGCCTGACGTCGTTGAGCAAAAACCACTGGCCCTTCCTAAGGCGGTTAGAACCATCGCCATTGTGCCGTGAGAAATCTCGCCATCACGAATGCCGCTGTCAGAACTGGTGCACTGATAGGGCCAACCTTTGTTGTCGTTCGATTGGAGTAGCATCGTCACGGCTTCTGAAATGTTCCAAGTCAGAGAGGCCATGTCCTGGCGGTGGACGAGATAGTCGGACAGCAGATAATCTTCCAGCGAAGTCATAATTTTTCCCAGCATTTCAATCTTTTGGCCACACTGGGCATCGGCACTCTTGCCGCGCCAGTCCCTACCGACTTTATGATCTATGGTGGTTAATCATTCAATCCTTGGGGGAGTTCGGATGGAAATTTCCCGCCGAAATTTTCCTGTTTAACGACCTGCATATCACCTCCGGAAATCGTACGAGAGGCAATGTTACGAAAAGTAAGGCTATGGTTCATATGATTAGAACTGCCAACTACTGAAACGGCTATGGAAGTATCTGATCCGGCTGACCATCTTTCGGCCTCTCAGCGCACTACCACATGCGAACAGCATCATTGAAAAGCCAAGCACGGGCGTCAACCAAGCATCGGAGCCGCTGTTTGCATCGAACAAGATGAGCGAAACGGCTCCCATTGCAGCGAAGAAGACCATCCCGAAATCGTATTGCTTTGAAAGGCTCGTGAGCCGGGCTGAATGTTGGGCATAGCGCAATTGCCTTGCTAACTTTCGCTTTTCGGATGCCAGTTGATCGCGCTGGCGCCCAAGCACGTATACGCCCTGCATTATCTGCTCTTCGAAGCTCGATTTGCTCATATCGCTGACCTCAGATACTTTTCTGCAATTTCCTCAGTGAATTCGCCGTGTTGTTCGGCGTAGTCGATCAGGAAGCGGACAAGCTTCAAGCGCTTGTCCGGTTCCACCTGACAGTTTTCCCTTGCAATGAATGCGTCAACCGCCCCAGTGACCTGGTGATACAAATCCACCGTGTCGCGATTGTATGGGCTTCCTTCCCCCGTGAGCATCCACACGGGGTTCACGTTGAATTTGACATGAAGAAGCCGGAGAATCTTTGCAGGGATCTCGCGATTTCCGCGCTCGTAAGTGTTGTAAGCGCTTTGCGACACCTCAAGGGCTTCGGCAAAGGGCACTTGCTTGAGCCCGGAATCCTTCCGAATTTTCCCGAGCCTTCGCCCCATCGCCTCCATAAATCCGTCTTGCATCAAAATATCTCGAATGCGATAAAACCGTTGCAGATAGCGCGATTATATGATTCGTTCTGTTCTGTGTCGAATAATCTCTAAGGAGTTGAGCAGTATGCAATCTCAGCTTTTATCACCAAAGCAATTGGCAGATCGTTCCGGGTGGCCGGTCGCGCGCATTCGGAACCTGATTGCAAAGCAGGAAATCCGGCATGTCCGGATCGGCGGAAGCCTATTCCTGCCGGAAAATGCTGTCGATGAGTACCTTGCCGCGAATATGGTCGAGCCCAAGCAAAAAGCTTTGGTGGTTGCTAATACCGCTCTCAATAACGTGAGGAGCGGCACATGAAGCAGCAAGCCGAAACGCCGGCGCCGCGACCCATCTACAAGGTGGCAGTCAGCCGCGTCCGTGCTGCGGAACTTCTGGACGTCTCGCCGGGCACCTTTGACGATTGGGTACGCCGTGGCTTGATGCCCAGGGGCGTGAAGATCGGCGCGTTGCGCCGTTGGGATGCCGAGGAAATCCGGGCGTCCTGGTACGACATCAAAGAACAGGGCTTGAGCGGAGACGACGACGATGGCGAAAACCCGTTTGATTACGCGGTCGGGTAATCAGCACGTCCCCTTCAAATATTGCTCACGCGATGTCGATCGGCACGGCAACGAGCGGTTCTATCTCCGCCTGCCAGGCATGCCGAAATATCGGATGACATCAACCTATCTGGACGAGGCGGGCAGCGTCACCCAGGCGTTTACCGAGGAATATCATCGCGTGCTGGCTGGTGATCGTGGTGAAAAGACCGTCACGATTTCACGACTGGAACCCGGTTCGGTTCGCTGGTTGGTCGAGACCTATTATCGGTCCAAGGCGTTTCAGAGCCAGTCTCCGGCCACGCAGAAAGACAAAAAGAGCGTCCTCAATCGCTATTGCAGCAATGTGGGCGAGCTGCCCTTCAAGAAGATCCGCAAATCAGACATTGAAGCCAGCCAGATGAAGCGCAGCGGCACGCCTGGCGCGGCCGACAAGCTGGTGAAGTATCTGAAGGCGTTGTTCAATTGGGCTATCAGCGCCGAGCTGGCGACCTTCAACCCCGCGAAGGGCGTGACCAAAATACATAGGTCGCCCGGTTTCCACACCTGGAGCGAAGCGGAGCTGGCGCGCTATCGCGCAGCCTATCCGCTCGGCTCGATGGCCCGGCTTGCAATGGAACTGATGCTGAATTTGGGCGTCAGACGCTCGGACCTCGTCAAACTCGGCTGGCGTAACCTCGTCGCTGACCGCATCGAATTCATGCCGGAGAAGGGGTCTGGGAAATATGCACAGTCGCTCAGCCTGCCCGTCACAGACGAGCTACGTGAGGCGCTGGACGCGATCAGGCATGATCAGCCGACTTTCCTTGTCACAGAATACGGCAACGCGTTCAGCGGCAACGGCTTCGGCAACAAGATGCGCCAGTGGTGCAACGATGCCGATTTGCCGGAATGCTCGTCGCACGGACTCAGAAAGGCGTCCGCGACGATCCTGGCCGAGGCCGGAGCGACAGAACATCAGTTGATGGCGATCTTCGGCTGGTCTGATTCCAAGATGGCGCAGCACTACACCAAAGCCGCCCAATCCAAGCGCATCATTGATGCCGGTTTCGAGCGCCGCAAAACCTATGTGGCCCGCAAAAATGTCCCACTTTCATCGAACCGGAATTTCGGTGAGACAAATCGAGGAAAAAACGATGGAAAAACAACGTCCGAAGACAGAAATGGTGGGCCCGGAGGGACTCGAACCCCCAACCAAGCGGTTATGAGCCGCCGGCTCTAACCATTGAGCTACAGGCCCGGCACCCAGGGTGCGGTCAGCCGGGGCAATGGCACCCGCGGCTTTTGTCCGCTTAACGCAAATCCGGGACAGTCACAAGCCATGAGCGCAAGCATCTGTGGACGATGCATATTTCCGGTTTGCCCTCTGGAACCTTCGCACGCGGGCTACATTTACTCCTGTCAGACTAGATCTGAAGAGGGCAATCGCAGAATGGTGGCTTCCCAGGGTGCCGTGGTGCTCATCGTCGAGGATGAGCCGCTGATCAGATTTAATATTCTGGATGTGCTTGAAGAAGTGGGGCACGTGGCGCTCGAGGCTGGGAGCGCGGATGAGGCAATGGTGCTTCTGAAGACCCGCGACGATGTCGATGTCCTCTTCACCGACGTCAACATGGCCGGTTCGATGGATGGCATCCAGCTCGCCAAGCGGGTGAGGGCGATGCGGCCGAATATCGGCATCATCATCACCTCGGGCCTGGTGCGGCTCGATCCCATGTCGCTGCCGGCCAACACGGCTTTCCTGCCGAAACCCTATCAGCACGAGGCCTTGATCTCAGCGATCGCTTCCATGACGCGGTAGCTCAGGCCAGAGCGATCAATCGGGGCTCGCCATCGACGGCGGCGGGAAGGGGACGCCCGTTGCCCCGGTCGCGGTTTCGATTTCTTCGATCTGCTCGCGAGCCTGTTCGTTGGCCTTTGTGGGTTCGCCACGCAGTTCGGCTTCCGCATCGCTGCGATGGCGCAAATCTTCGCCATCCGGCCTGCCTTGCTTTTCCCAGATTGCGTAGGCGTGCTTGCGCACACGGTCCTCATTCCGGTCCGTCATGGCGATCTCCCCTGGTTTTTCGATCATCGTAAAACCGGCCGGGGAGCCGAATGTTCTGACAAGGCGCCTGAGATCGAGAGGCGCAGCCGAGCCTGAAGGGGAGGTCTGCTTCAAGCCCGGCCGCTGGCCCCCGGGGGAGCCGTTAATTGTAGCTGCTTTTCAGCAGGTCGTTTTCCTGATGCGCCTTCTTCTCATAGATCGTGAAGAGGGCCATCGAGAGGAGATAGGAGAGGAAGGGGTCTCCCATCTGCGTGGCGATATCGCGGGATGCGAGGATATGTCGTTCCAACGCACCGATATCTTTTTGTACGGTGGTTTCACTCAAGCGGTTCATGCTGCCATCTCCAGGAATTGCGTCACGACGGAACGCGTCGGGACGTAGCGGGTGTAGAGGGGGGTATCGATGCCGAGGGATGCACGCATCCTGTCCAGCACGCGTTCGGAAACTTCGAAGGCGCCGCAGCAGACCGGATATTTGCCGTAGCCGTCGGCGCGACCGAGTTCATCGACCTCGGCGCCGGCGCGCTTGTAGACGCGTTTCAGGTGGGGTTCGTAGTTGGAGATCATGGTGTGGATGCCGTGATCGAGGGCGCATTCGCAGAGCGCCAGCAGCAGCATGGAGAAGGCGCGGCCGGCATCGACATCGGGAAAATCGTCGGCGATTGCTTCCTCGTCAATACACATGCGGGTGCCTTCCCAGATGCCGGGGGCGACGAGATTGGCTGCCTGCGGGAAGGTTGCGCGGAAGACGTCATAGAGGAGGGTCGGTCCGGTCGTCGGCATCAAGCGCATGCCGCCATAAAGGCGGGTGCGGGTTTCGTCGCACCAGACGAGATAGGCCGGGCAGAGCGAGTCATAGCTGTCGCGCTCGAAGGGGCCGATTACCGGAACGTTCCAGCCAAGGGTGTCCGCAAAGACTTTCTTGCGCAGGCGGAACATCTGGTCGAGTATGAAAGCGTATTTCTGATACTCATGTGCCTGAATGATAACGAACATTTTTCCCTCCAGCGTGTTGGGTTCGTGAGGGCAGAATGGTTCAGGACGGCGGGATCGGAAATTCCCTCATATGGGTGCCTACAGATGAGCCCCCGCATATGAGGGGGTCGTTTGAGGGTCTTTCTGGTCAGCTTGAATCATTCCATTGGCTGAAACGGGCTGCCTGATCGGCCGGCCCGTTTCAGCTAACAGAATGCTTCAATCTGGTTGGGAAAAGCCTAGGGGTTGATGATGCGCAGCTGCACGGCCCGCGAGGCGGCAGCGGAAATCGTGGCGCAGCCGAGCTTGAAGCGGGCGGTTTTCAGGTAGTCGCGAGTCGTATGCTCGGAAATGCCGAGGATGACGGCGATGTCCTTGTAGTCCTTGCCGAGCGCCGTCCAATGCAGACATTCGATTTCGCGCGGGGAAAGAGCCGGCACCGGGTCATTCTCGCCGTGAAGCTCGTAGATGGCCTTCCGATGGATGACATGGGCGATCTCGATCCACTCATTGCGATAGAGCTTGACCATGGCGGTCCAATCATCGAGCGGAATGCGGGCATTGATCGAAAGCAGCGCGCGACGCTGCGCCTTGTCGGCAACGGGGATCGAATAGCCGTTGCCGCCGATCCCGTGCTTCTGGGCGTCGACGAGCATGGCATAGGCTTCCGGCGTCGGCTCCACCTCGCTCCAGTCGAAGGGCAACTGACGCTCGAAGCCCTGTTTGACGATCGGATCGACCTTCACATAGCTGTTGAGCAGATAGCGTGACACCCAGGCATCCGGATAGGTGGTGCGCACGAAAGGGGCGTCGATCTTTGCCGCAATGGTCTGAGCGAGGTGATAGGTGACATAGTCAACGGCATACTCCGCCTGGAAAATGCGGATGGAAGCATCGACATTGATTGCAGCCTTGATTTGTTCGAAAACGGTTTCGAACTTTTGGGAATAACTATTTTCCGTCATCGTGCCGCCTGTCTCAAACCGTTCAATCCTACCGCGAGGAATGTCAAAAATACAAGGCATCCCCACATATGCGGGGAATGACTTTTCCAGATCCGTCTGTTAGCGCCTTTTTCGGGGAGGCTCCAGATGGACAGTAAGAGAACGTTCGATATCGCCGAGTGCCATCAGGCAGCCAAAGGGCTGAGATCGAGCTGGCAGGACATGGCTGGCTCCGAGGCGCTGATCCGCGCGCTCGTCGCCGAACGCAACGGCGATACGTTGCTCGCCTTGTTCTGGACAGAGGTTCACCGGACGCTCTGCGAAGAGAAATAATCGCTCCTTTATCGCTACATCAGTCACGCATTTCTTCGAGACGGGATCGGCAAGTGCTTGCCGGACAGGTCGCGGCGCCATTTTGACGCCGCGCAACTGCCAGAAAATCGGCCCGCCCGGATAAGGCCGTGTTGGAATCTCCCAGCGCAATCTCGCGCGGGAGAAGGAATTCGTGCGCCTGATCGGAACGCGGGACATGGACGGTGATTTCGATCATGGAGGCCATTGGCAAGAGGTCCGGGCTATGTCGTGTAAGGCAGCAAGATGACAAGTGTATCGCGAGTTCAACGCCTTGGTCAGTCAGGTTAATGGCCTATGAACACGTTTTCACATTTTGTAGCCACTTAATTTGCGTTGCCTGCCGGAAGCAAGGTGGGCAGAGTCCAGCTTGATGAAATATCCAGCATATTCGGGGCTTCTCAAGCAAATATGCTTGACGGATCGTTACCACAAAGCGCAAAGGTTTTTGTGGAAACGATTACACAAAATGCCATTGTGCCATATTGGGAGGGCATCGGGATTGCGTGTCGAACGCAAAATCATTTGCGTTGCGTCTCATGAGAGCTGCTTGACGACGGCAGGACTGATCTAGCGGAATGCAGATGACGGAAAAGCGCGTGCACCTGGTCTTCAAGACCCATCTCGATATCGGTTTCACCGACCATGCCGAGAAGGTTCGCCGTCAATATCACGAGCGCTTCATTCCGCAGGCGATCGAGACCGGGGCGCATTTCTATGCCGAAAACCCCGAGGAGCCGAAGTTCATCTGGACGACAGGCGCCTGGCTGATCTGGGATCATCTGAATTCGCGCTCGCCTGCCGAGGTCGCAGCACTGGAGCAGGCGATCGAGCGCGGGCTCATCCGCTGGCACGGGCTGCCGTTCACCACCCATACGGAGCTGATGTCGTCAGACCTGTTCCGAGCAGGCCTTTCCTATTCGCAGGAGCTCGACCGCCGTTTCGGCAAGCAGACGATAGCGGCGAAGATGACCGACGTTCCCGGCCACACACTCGGCATGGTGCCGTTGCTTGCCGAGGCTGGCATCCGCTTCCTGCATCTCGGCGTCAACACGGCTTCACCGCCGCCAGACGTGCCTGACATCTTTCGCTGGCGCGCGCCTGATGGTGCCGAAGTCGTCGTCATGTATCAGCGCTCGTACGGCGAGACCTATTTCCCCGAAGATTTCGACGACGGGCTCAGCTTTGCGCATACGCAGGACAATATCGGCCCGCAGAGCGTGCCGCAGACGGCAGAAGCGTATCGCGATATGCGTCGCCTGCAGCCTGACGCGGTCATCCGCGCGGCGACGCTGGAGGATTATGGCGCGATCCTCTGGGAAAAGCGCGAGCGTTTCCCGGTGCTGGAGCTGGAGTTGGGCGATAGCTGGATCCATGGCAGCGCCGCCGACCCCTTGAAGACAGCGAAATTTCTGGCCCTGCAGCGGCTTTATGACCGCTTTGCGGGCGAGGGGCTCAATTCGCGCAGGCTCGCCTTCGGCCGCGGGCTTGCCATGGTGGCGGAGCATACGTGCGGGGTGGATATTAAATCCTATCTGCGCGACGACAAGGCTTGGGCAAAAGCCGATTTCAACGCCGCGCGCAAAACGGATTACCGTTTCGCCTATACCGAGGCGTCATGGGATGAGCAGCGCGGCTATATTGATCAGGCCGTCGCCGAACTCGATGCCGATGACCAGCAGCAGGCGCAGGCCGTGCTCGCAGAACTCTTCGCGCCGACGCTCGTCGGCAGTACGAACCGCGAGACCCGCCTGATTGCCGGCGGCTGGTCGATCGAGCTTGATGAGGTGACGGGCGATGTCATGGCGCTCACATCACCACGGGGGCGACGGATTGCCGGACGCAACGGCTCGCTGATCGCCTATCGCTATGAGAGCTACGACGCTGCCGACGTCAACAGGCATATGGATAGCTATCTGACACATCGGCAGGAATGGGCAGTGCTCGATCACGACAAGCCTGGGCTTGGCCGTTCGGATGCTGCGCTTTCGAAGGTTTTTGTGCCGAGCCTGGAAGGTGCGGGCGAGGGCGGAGTTCTCTTGTCCATGCCGGCCGAAGCGGTCGAGCGGTTCGGGGCGCCACGCCAGATCGCCGTGGAATTTTCGGCTGATGACAGTGCCCTGCAACTGCGTCTCTCACTGCGCGACAAGCCGGCCAATCGCATGCCGGAGGCGAGTTTCCTGTCGTTCACGCCTGATGGCGCAAAGGACTGGGCCTTCAGGAAGATGGGGCTGTGGCACCGGTCCGGCAATTTCGCCGGGTCCGGCGGCGCGCAGCTACAGGCGGTCAATGCTGTCAGCGGCGAATTTGGGGATGCAGGAGCGCTCGTCATCGAGCCCCTCGATACGCCGCTGGTTGCGCCGCAGAGCTGGGATTTCATGTCCTTTTGCAAAGGCTTGCCGGATTTCGACGATGGAATCCGCTTCAACCTGCATAACAACAAGTGGGGAACCAACTTCCCGATGTGGTGGGAAGGTGATTTCTCCGCTCGGTTCAGGATCACTCTGGATTAACCGGTGCGCGACAGCCTCTGGCGTGGGGTGGCGGTAACTGCCGGCCTGGGTGCTTGGGGCGTTTTCGGGAATTTGACGAGGACTTCATTGCCATCCGTCGAGGCACGCGTACGTTCCAGCCGTTCGCGTTCGGCTGTTGCCTGGAGCCAATGTTCGGCATCGCGGCCATACGGCCTGCCTTCCATTTCCCAGATTGCGTAGGCTCGCTTGCATATCCACTCATGCCGGGAGGTGTTGCTCATCGTTCCGTCCTTCTTGGCCGATCTTTTCCCTCCAATCGATTCCACACGGATGGCCTCCGCCGAAGCGGTACCTCAAGCTCATCTTGTAGAAGGGGTCGGCAATCTGCCGGCATTTTCGATGGGGGCGGCATGGCGTTTTGCCATGCCTACCGGAAGAACGATTTCACCTGACATGTGTTCCCGACACATTTTGTGAAATTTTGTCGCAGAGCGCGGAGACGATTGTCTGGGCCTTGCCTCATTCGCTGATGCGATCTGGTAACATTGGTGGACGGCGTTTGGCGGCCATCAGCAGGTCCAGTTCGACCGAGGAGGGGCCGAAGCGGGTGTACAGGCTTTCTGCCTGCTCGTTTCTCAAGCCATATTTGGCGGCGAATTCGTTAAGACTGTAGGGACGTCCGCGCAGCGTCCGGCTGCGTCGTTCGGGTTGGCGAATTTGCGTCATTGCATTTCTCCCCAGGCTGATTGCCGAGGTAAAACCGACCAGCACGTTAAAGGTTCCAGATTTGGCCTTCCGGTAGGAGCCTAGAGCTGAAAATGCCGGTTTTGCGCGCTGCGACTGCAAAAAAATGACTGTAAGTCTCAATGAATTTCAATCGGTTAGATGTTGCGGCCGGGTGGGGTGGGCAGAAATGGCTTTATCACACGTGTGTTACTCTATAAAATGAATCGTGTATCCGGTCCGAAGGAGGAGCCGAGCGTTGTTTCCGCGTCGATCCGGACCGGATCTTGAGGAAGCTGGCTAAATCCATCAGAGGAGACAGACATGATGAATGCACTGCCGCCACTTCACAACGGACATGCACCGTTTACCCTGCAGCAGCTCTTCCGTGAGGCGCTTTACGCCTATGAGGAATGGGACAGCGAATTGACGGAGCCGATCGTCACCTATGAAGGTAGGGTCATCCCTATCAGCTTCGTTTTCGAAGCCATGCGCGAATGCACCGATATCGTCCCAGCCAATATCGTCAGCGCCGTCACGGAACGGCTGACCAAGCCCTGGGAAGGCGAGGGACCACTGGACCAGATGACCTTCTCCACGGCGGCGCGCGTCATGCGCGTTCTGGTGCGCAAGCGCCTTCTTGCCAATGGCACGCCTGATATCGTCGCGCTTTCGGCGCGCGCATCCGAAGCGGAACCCCGCGAATAGGCATTCGGGATCGCGGCATTGGCCGCGATCCTATTCCTCGCGGGGAACCCTGCTCATTTCCAGCCGTTGAAACAGGCAGAGAAGGAATGAGCACCATGTTGAGATCCATTCTACACGAAATTATGGGAACGGGCGTTCGCGAGGCGCATCTGCCGCGATCGCTGGAACAGTTTCTCGGTGAAAAGAAAGTTCTGATCGTCTTTGCGGATGCCGAGGACGACAGGCCGATCGTTCAAGACGAATTGCTGCGCAAATCACAGATGCGGCTAATCGAAGATGATATCGAGGTTTTCACGATCGCCGGCGGCGGCGCATTCTCGTTTTTCGAGGATGGGGGCGACCTTGATGCCGACGAGCTGCGCGATGAGCTTCAGGGGCCGCTCAGCGGCGAATTCGGGCTCGTGCTGGTCGGCATTGACGGCAAAGTGAAGATGCGCTCCAGCGAGCCGATGAGCGTGGAGGATATCAGCCGCGCAGCTGATATCTCGCCGCCGAGCCACTGAGCTATCAGAGTTCGAATGCTTCCTTGAGGCCGAGGCTCTTGCGTTCGCGCAGATCGAGGTCCGCCTCGATATGAGCAATATGGTGAAGCATCAGATGGCAGGCACGGTCGAGCTCCTTGCTCTCGATCGCGTCGATGATATCGCCGTGTTCGGAATGGCCGCAGCTCGAGACCGTCGACTGGCCGTAGAGGGCAATGACCAGCGACGAGCGGGCGACCAGTTCTTCCATGAAGCGCTGCATGATGGCGTTGCCGGAGATCGCGGCGAGTGTCAGGTGGAAATCGCCTGATGCCTTGATTTCGGCCCGTCTGGCGGTCTGGCCGCGCTCGCTCATCAGCCGGCCCTCTTCCAGAAGCAATTGCTTGAGATGCTGGATATCCGAGGGAGTGATGCGGGCGGCCGCGTCCCGCAGGATGCCGGGCTCGACCAGACGGCGGGCTGCAAAAATCTGCCGGGCCTCTTCCGGTGAGGGATAGGCAACGAAGGCACCGCGGTTTTTCTCCACGCTGACGAGACCTTCGTAGGCAAGTGCCTGCAAGGCGGCGCGCGCCAGCGTGCGGCTAACATTGAAGAGATTGCCGACATCGCTTTCCGACAGTTTCGTGCCGGGTGACAGGCGCCGCTCGACGATAGCCTCCCTGATTGCATCGCGGATCTGCGGGACGCCCGTTTCCTGGGTGTCGTCGTGGCTCATGGCGCTGGCGGCGGATTTCATGAAATCGGTTTCCTTGATGTCAGCAAACCATAGCCGCCTTCGTCTCAAAAGTTAAATAGAATTTGTTCTCATAACAGAGGTCAAATTGTATACGATTTTCTGCACGAATTGAGGACGAAAGCCCATTTTGTGTGCAGTGCGAAAAGTGCCCGAGATTTCGCCGATCGGCATGCTGTCATGAAAAGTTCATGATTTGCAAGGGTTTGAGATGCGGTGATCAAATTGGCACGGCAGATGCATCGTCTTTCTCGAACAGGGGAAGACACGATGTCGAAAGCGGCAGAGATCGATATAGCATCCGTTTCCAAGGTCTATGGCGCGACCACGGCGGTCCATGCCATCAGCCTGAAAATCCCGGCCGGTTCTTATTGCTGCTTCCTGGGTCCGTCAGGCTGCGGCAAGACCTCGACGCTGCGCATGATCGCGGGTCACGAGAGCATTTCATCGGGCGATATCCGTCTCGGCAATGTCGTTGTCACCGATTTCCCGCCGGCAAAACGCGGCACGGCGATGATGTTCCAGTCCTATGCGCTGTTTCCGCATCTCGACCTCATCGACAACGTCGCCTTCAGCCTGAAGATGAAGGGTGTCGACAAGGATGAGCGCCGCGCCAAGGCGCTGGAGATGCTGAAGCTGATGCAGATGGAGGCCTATGCCAGCAGGCGGCCGGCGCAGCTTTCCGGCGGCCAGCAGCAGCGTGTCGCATTGGCGCGCGCACTGATCACCGATCCGGAGGCGCTGCTGCTCGATGAGCCGCTTTCCGCACTCGACCCGTTCCTGAAGATCCGCATGCGGGCGGAACTGAAGAAGCTGCAGAAGACGCTCGGCATCACCTTCGTGCATGTGACGCACAGCCAGGAAGAGGCGATGGCGCTCGCCGATATCATCGTCATCATGAATGACGGCAAGATCGAACAGGCGGCGTCACCGCGGCAAGTATTCGAAAAACCGGCAACCGCCTTCGTCGCCCGCTTCATGGGCGATCACAACGTGCTCTCTGGCCGCGTCACATCGAGCGAGAATGGCGTGATCGTGATGACGGTGCCGGAAGGGCAGAGCTTTTCCGTACGCGGGACGGGCAGGGAGGTCGGCGAGCCTGTTGATATCGGCATCCGCACCGACCGCGTACGCCTTCAGGTGGCGACCGAGTGGACCCTCGGCTTCAACGGCATCGTCTCCAATATCGAATATCGCGGCTCCTCGGTGAAGATCACCGTCTTTGGGGCTGGCAGCGACGATTTCACCGTCATCGCAAGCGACAGCGATTACTTCGCCAACCCGGTCTCGGTCGGCGATGCGGTGTCTTTGAGTTGGGCTTTGGAGGATGCCGTCCTCCTTGGCCGCGTTTCCGCATGAACTTCAGTATCAAGAAAAGGGGAACTGCCATGACGACTGAAACGAAAACCACCAAGGCGGAAAAGGGAATTTCCCGCCGCTCGCTTCTGAAGACGGGTGCTGCCGCCGTCGGCGCTATCGCCGGTTCGGGCGCCATCACCGGCTTCCCGACCATCTGGGCGCAGTCCAACATCACGCTTCGCCAGTTCGGTACCGGCGTTTCGAACATCAATGCGATCGCCGAGAAGTGCAAGCAGGACCTCGGCATCACGCTGGAAATGACTGCGACGGATTCCGACGCTGCTGCCCAGCGCGCCGTCACCCAGCCTGACAGCTACGACATTGCCGATATCGAATACTGGATCTGCAAGAAGGTGTTCCCGACCGGCGTTCTGCAGCCGATGGACGTCAAGAAGCTCAAGTATTTCGACAAGGTCGTGCCGATCTTCACGACCGGCAAGCTGAAGGCGGACAGCACGATTGCCCAGGGCACGGCGCCGCACACCGTCGGCTTCGTCGAGGCGCAGGACTCCAAGAAGTTCGCCAAGGAGCAGACCCAGTGGTTCACGATGATGCCGACGATCTACAATGCCGATACGCTCGGCATTCGCCCTGACCTGACCGGCCGCGAAATCACCTCCTGGGCCGACATTCTCGATCCGGCCTATAAGGGCAAGACGGCCATCATCAACGTGCCGTCGATCGGCATCATGGATGCGGCAATGATCGCTGAAGCCTCCGGCAAGATCAAATATGCCGACAAGGGCAACATGACCAAGGAAGAGATCGACAAGACGATCGAATTCCTGATCAAGACCAAGAGCGATGGCCAGTTCCGCGCCTTCTGGAAGAGCTTCGACGAGTCGGTCAACCTGATGGCTTCGGGCGAGGTCGTCATCCAGTCCATGTGGTCGCCGGCCGTTGCTGCCGTCCGCTCGAAGGGCATTGCCTGCACCTTCCAGCCGCTCAAGGAAGGCTACCGCGCATGGGGCGGCGGTCTCGGCCTTGCTGCGCACCTCAAGGGCGCGCAGCTCGATGCCGCCTATGAGTACATCAACTGGTACACGTCCGGCTGGGTCGGCGCCTATCTCAACCGCCAGGGCTATTACTCGGCCTGCCTTGAAACCGCCAAGGGTTTCATGACCGCCGACGAGTGGGGCTACTGGATGGAAGGCAAGCCGGCACAGGGCGACATCCTCTCGCCGGAAGGCAAGGTCATGGAGAAGGCCGGCTCGGTTCGCGACGGCGGCTCCTTCGAAGACCGTATCGGCCACATCGCCTGCTGGAACTCCGTCATGGACGAAGACCGCTACATGGTCCGCCGCTGGAACGAGTTCATCGCGGCGTAAGCGTCTGCCGCTTTCCCCTCCCTAACCCTCCCCACAAGGGGGAGGGAACTTGTCGAGGGTGCGGCACCGTTCTCCCTCCCCCTTGTGGGGAGGGCTGGAGAGGGGTCTTTCGATCCCTCTCATTCGGACAGGACAGATTTCCGAAGGGGGAAGAATGGCCACGATCGCTTCAGAGCAGACGATACCGGCAGCGGAGGCGCCCAAACGCTCCTTCCGGCTTGCGCCATGGGTGATCTCCTATCTGCAGGCGACGCCGCTGATCGCCATTCTGGGCTTCTTCTTCATCCTGCCGATCCTGATGATCGCGGTCGTCAGCTTCTGGGACTATGATTTTGCCGGTATCTATCCCGACTTCCTGACCATGAATTATACCGACACGCTCGGTTCATGGGTGACGTGGAAGACCTATCTCAACACGCTGAAATTCACGGTCATCGTCTGGGGGCTAACGCTCTGCATCGGCTTCTGGGTCGCCTATTTCCTGGCCTTCCATATCCGCAAGACTTCGACGCAGATGATCCTTTTCCTCGTCTGCACCGTGCCCTTCATGACGTCGAACATCATCCGCATGATCTCCTGGATTCCTGTGCTCGGGCGCAACGGCCTCGTCAATTCGGCGCTGGTGGAGATGGGCATCGTGCCGCAGCCGGTGGAATGGCTGCTCTATTCCGATTTCGCCGTAGTGCTCGCCATGGTGCATCTCTACACGCTCTTTATGGTCACGCCGATCTTCAACACGCTGATGCGCATTGACCGCTCGCTGTTCGAAGCGGCGCGTGATGCCGGTGCTTCCGGCTGGCAGGTGCTGTGGAATGTGGTGATCCCGCTTGCCAAGCCCGGCATGGCGATCGGCACGATCTTCGTCGTCACACTCGTCATGGCTGACTTCTCCACCGTGCAGGTCATGTCCGGCGGGCAGAGCGCCTCCGTGGCGCTGATGATGAAGAACCAGATGTCGCTGCTGCAATATCCGGCCGCTGCCGCCAACGCGGTCGTGCTCCTGGTGGTCGTGCTGATGATGGTCGCTGCGATCCTGCGCGTCGTCGATATCCGCAAGGAGCTCTGAGATGAACCGAGAAAAACGCTCCCTCGAATTCTACGTACTTGCCACCTTCTTCGGCCTTTTCGTGCTCTTTCTCTACGGGCCGCTTTCGGCGATCGTCATCCTCTCCTTTCAGGGGCCAGATGGCGGTTTGACTTTCCCGCTGAACGGCGTTTCGACGCACTGGTTCTTCAATCTCTTCGAAAAGCAGGCGGTCGGTGATTTCGGTGCCTCCTTCCAGCGATCCTTCATTCTCGGCCTGATGGTGATGGTGGTAACCGTCGTCGTCTCGCTGATGGCGGGCCTTGCATTTCGGCGGCGTTTTCGCGGCTCGTCGGTATTGTTTTACGCGACGGTTGCAAGCCTCGTCGTGCCATCGATTATCATCTCGCTCGGCATCGGCGTGGTTTTCCAGCAGGGTGGAATACGGCCCGCCTGGTATTCCTCGGCCTTTGGCGCGCATCTGACCTGGACGCTGCCGTTCGGCGTTCTGATCATGTTTGCCGTCTTCAATCGCTTTTCTCCAGCCTATGAGGAGGCCGCGCGCGATCTCGGGGCGACCTCCTGGCAGACCTTTCGCCATGTCGTGTTGCCGATGATCGCGCCGAGCCTGATCGGCGTCGGCCTGTTCGGCTTTACGCTCTCCTATGATGAGTTCGCCCGCACGCTGATGACGTCCGGCACCTACAATACGCTGCCGCTCGAAATCTACGGCATGACCACGAACGTCACGACGCCGGTGCTCTATGCGCTCGGYACGGTYACGACGCTCTTCTCCTTCACCATCATTCTCGTCGCACTCGGCATTATGACGATGCTTGGCCGGCGGCAGGCAAAGACCCGCTGACATGCGCATATTGATCGTTAATCCCAATACGACTGCTTCCATGACCGAGAAGGCAGCGACCGCCGCGCGTGCGGTCGCCGCTGTCGGCACCGAGATCATCGCCGCGACCTCGCGCATGGGGCCGGTTTCCATCGAGGGGCATTATGACGGGGCGCTTGCGATCCCCGGCCTGCTGACGGAGCTGAAAGAACGGCAGGAGGCCGGTTACGATGCGGCGATCGTCGCCTGCTTCGACGATACGGGGCTCGACGCCGCGCGCACCTTCGCTGATGTGCCTGTTCTCGGGCTCTGCGAATCCGCTGTCGCTACCGCAGGCTTCCTTGCCCAGCGCTTTACGGTGGTGACGACGCTGGAGCGGTCCCGGGTGCTGATCGAGAATCTCGTGCGCCGCTATGGTATGGGCAGTCGTGCGAAGGTGAGGGCATCGGATATTCCGGTGCTGGAGCTGGAAGATGCTGCGTCTGGCGCGATCGGCAAGCTGAGAGCGGAAATCGAACGGGCGCTTTCCGAAGACGGTGCGGAGGCGATCGTGCTCGGCTGCGCCGGCATGACGGATCTGGCGCGCGAGTTGCAGGATATCTACGGCGTGCCCGTCATCGATGGGGTCGCGGCCGCCGTCAAGCAGGCGGAAGCGCTTGTGTCGCTCGGTCTTTCGACCAGCAAGCGCGGCTCCTATGCCTCGCCGCTGCCGAAACATTTCACCGGCGCAATGAGCGGTTTTGCGCCGATCCGGGCGGTCGGCTGAGCATCGCACCGATGCTCTTGACGATGCATAGTGCCAAGTTTCTGCTTTACTTTTCCCCCTTGCGTGAGAATTGTCACAGCCGATCATCACGCTGAGAGGAGAGCCTTGCCATGTCGATCGACGAAGATCTGATCCGTATCGCGGAACAGGAAAAGGCACTGAGCTTCGATGCCTTCGATCTGACGACTGCATGGCAGCTTGGCAAGCTCTTGCAGGAACTCGCTACCGAGCGCGGCCTCGGCATTGCCATCGATATCACGCTGCATTCCATGCCGGTCTTCTATGCGGCCCTGCCGGGTGTGACCCCTGACAATGTCAATTGGGTCCGCCGCAAGCGCAACATGGTGTTCCGCTATTTCCGCAGCAGCTATGCCTCCGGCCTCAAGCTCCAGAAGGAAGGCAAGACGGTTGAGGACAACGGGCTTCCTCCCGCTGATTATGCCCCGCATGGCGGCAGCTTCCCGATCAATGTCAGGGGCACGGGCTGCATCGGCGCCGTCACCGTATCCGGCCTGCCGCAGCGCGACGACCACAATCTCGCGGTCGAGGCCCTGGCGCTGATCCTGGCGAAGGATCTCGAAAGCCTGCGGCTTGCGTGAAGCCTGCCGCATTTTTGACAAATAAAAGCCACGGAAACTGCAAGATCGCGATCCGTTCCCGGTGACGGTCGTATTTCGTGACGATAAGGTGCGCCCGGTTTTGTGACTTGCTGCCGGGACATCATGTTACGTTTTCTCTTTGCCTTTGCTGCCATTGGTTTCAGCCTTTTGCTCGCCTCCTGCAATACGCTTTCGAAGGAAGAATGCGTCGCCGCCGACTGGCGGGTGATCGGTGAATCCGACGGCGCTGCCGGCTACGAGCCGCAGGAGCGTTTTGCCGCGCATGCCAAATCCTGCGAGCGGGTGAAGATCGTGCCCGATCAGACGATCTGGTATCAGGGTTATCAGGCGGGTCTCGTGCGCTATTGCACGCCGATGAGCGGCCTGATGCACGGGCAGGCGGGTCACGGCTACTCCAATGTCTGCCCGCCGGAGACGGCAGCAGGCTTCCTGCGCGGCTATACGCTCGGGAACCGCCAGCATTCGCTACAATCACGGCTAAGCTCGCTGCAGGGCGACTACGGATCGAAGGAAGCCGAGATCGACGACCTGTCGCGCAAGCTCAAGGATGCGCCTGATGCGGACCGGCATGATATCCGCCGGCGGATGGATGATCTCGAAGACGATATGCGCCGCATTCGCAGAGAGCAGCGCGACGTTGAGGACGAACTCGATGACGCGAGCGCTGAGGTGCAATGGTTCCAGCAGAACCCGAACGCAGCGCCGCCGGTCGCGCCCGGCTATTGAGGCTTTCGCCTCAGAGCTTGCCGCCGGCTTCGCTGATGCCCTTGGTCAGACTGCCCGTTGCCGGGAAGAGCGGGATGAGGCAGGCCTGCAGGGCGTGGTAGATGTCGCCCTTGCCGGGGAAAAGCGAGTGTGAGGGCACGAGGTCTTCCGTCAGTTCCTCGTGCCAGCCGCCGTTCTTGTGGTCGATGAAGCTGCGCTCGATCACGTTCCAGATCTTGCGGTAGCATTCTTCGTGATAATCGCTCGGCAGGTGCTCGTTGAGGAAGTGCGCGGCAGCCGCACCCTCGCAGGCCGGCCACCAGAGCTTGTTGCGCTTAGCCGGTTTATCGGCCCAGTCGAGCGTATAGAAGAAGCCGCCCTTGTGGTTGTCCCAGCCGAGCACCATGGATTGCTCGAAGAGGGCTTTTGCCGCATCCGGCATCCATTCTATGCGCTTGCCGCCGAGCGCCCAGAGCTGCAGGATCAGGCGGGTCCATTCCAGCCAGTGGCCGGGTGTCGTGCCGGCCGGGCGGAACATTTCGTTCGGATGATAGTAATCCTTGTCGAGACTCCATTCGACATCGAAATGTTCGGCGACGCGCCAGCCGACGGAGCCAGCCGAGCGGCGGATGACGAGGTCGGCGATGCTTTCGGCCTTGGTGAGGTAATCCCGATCGCCAGTCGCTTCGAATGCGGCCATCAGCGCTTCGGTGAGGTGCATGTTGGAGTTCTGGCCACGATAGGCGCCGCCATCGAGTGGCTGCCAGTCGGCGGTGAATTCCTCGGCGATGGCACCGTGCTTGGCTTCCCAGAACTTTGTGTTCAGGACCTCGGTGATATCGGCGAGCATGCCGTCTGCCAGGGGATGGCCGATCGTCTTTGCCGAGGAGGCTGCGAGCAGCACGAAGGCGTGGCCGTAACCCTGCTTGTTGGAATCAACCGGGCCGTCATTGTTCAGCGACCAGAAGTAACCGCCATTCTTGCGGTCGCGGTGGTGGTTCCAGAGATAATCCATGCCGTGGTCGACGACATCGGCGGCACCGGGGCGGCCGAGCAAGGTGCCGATCGAGAAGCAGTGGACGGCGCGCGATGCGATATGGATCGGACGCACCTGTCCCTCGGCATTAAGCGGCTTGCCAGCGTCGTCGAGATCGTAGAAGCCGCCTTTGGGATTGATGGAGTTATGCTGGAAGAAATCAAAGAGGCCGTTGGCCTGCGAAAGCAGCCAGCCGCGATGATAGGCGCGGGTGGACCAGTTGCCGAGTGCAGGTGCCATGATACTCCTCCGAATTCGTGCACAATGCCTTTAGGAAAACGCCTATATAGAGGTCGGGCGAGTCTGTCATCCGCCAAGGCTTGCAATGGCCTAAACCGATAGGCATATGTTGACATAAAGATATCTTTATGTGATTTGTCGTTTCCGATCTTATGATCCTATGATGTCAAGGAGCCTTCCCGTGTTCGATAATCTCTTTGGTCCCGAAGGGGGCAAGCGTGATGGCAGTGAAGTGTTTGCGGCGCTGAGACAAGCTGCCAGCGAGCGCATCCTCGTTCTTGACGGCGCCATGGGCACGCAGATCCAGGGGCTGGGCTATGATGAAGACCATTTCCGAGGCTCGCGTTTCATCGGCTGCGCGTGCCATCAGAAGGGCAATAACGACCTGCTGATCCTGTCCCAGCCGGACGCGATCGAGGAGATCCATTATAAGTATGCCAAGGCCGGCGCCGACATCCTCGAAACCAATACCTTCTCCTCGACCCGCATCGCGCAGGCCGATTATCAGATGGAAGGCGAGGTCTATGCGCTGAACAAGGAAGGCGCGGAGATCGTTCGACGTGCCGCCCAGCGCGCTGAACGCGAAGACGGCAAGCGCCGCTTCGTTGCCGGCGCCATCGGCCCGACCAACCGCACCGCTTCCATTTCGCCCGACGTCAATAATCCGGGCTTCCGCGCCGTCACCTTCGACGACCTGCGCGATGCCTACGCGGAACAGATCGACGGTCTGATTGACGGCGGCGCCGACATCATCCTGATCGAGACGATCTTCGATACGCTGAATGCCAAGGCTGCGATCTTTGCCTGCGAGGAGCGTTTCGAGGCCAAGGGTATCCGCCTGCCGGTCATGATCTCCGGCACGATCACCGATCTCTCGGGCCGCACGCTGTCCGGCCAGACGCCGAGTGCCTTCTGGAACTCGGTGCGCCATGCCAACCCGTTCACCATCGGGCTCAACTGCGCGCTCGGCGCCAATGCGATGCGCCCGCATCTGCAGGAGCTTTCGGGCGTTGCCGACACCTTCATCTGCGCCTATCCGAATGCCGGCCTGCCGAACGAATTCGGCCAGTATGACGAAACGCCGGAACTGATGGCGGCGCAGATCGACAGCTTCGCCCGCGAAGGCCTCGTCAACATCGTTGGCGGCTGCTGCGGCTCCACGCCGGAACATATCAGGATGATCGCGGAGACGGTGGCCAAGTACAAGCCGCGCCCGATCCCCGAGCATCGCCCTTTCATGTCGCTGTCGGGTCTCGAACCCTTCGAGCTGACCAAGGATATTCCCTTCGTCAATGTCGGCGAGCGCACCAACGTCACCGGTTCGGCACGCTTCCGCAAGCTGATCACCAATGCCGATTTCACGGCAGCGCTCGATGTTGCCCGCGACCAGGTCGAGAATGGCGCGCAGGTGATCGACATCAACATGGACGAAGGGCTGATCGATTCCGAAAAGGCGATGGTCGAGTTCCTGAACCTGATTGCTGCCGAGCCCGATATTGCCCGCGTGCCCGTGATGATCGACAGTTCGAAGTTCTCGATCATCGAATCCGGCCTGAAGCGCGTTCAGGGCAAGCCGATCGTCAACTCGATCTCGCTGAAGGAAGGCGAGGAGAATTTCCTCGCCCAGGCACGCCTGTTGCACAATTACGGTGCGGCCGTGGTCGTCATGGCTTTCGACGAGACGGGGCAGGCGGACAGCTACCAGCGCAAGGTGGACATCTGCACGCGCGCCTACAAGCTTTTGACGGAGAAGGTCGGCTTCCCGCCCGAAGACATCATCTTCGACCCGAACATCTTCGCTGTCGCGACCGGCATCGAGGAGCACAACAACTACGGTGTTGATTTCATCGAGGCGACGCGCACGATCCGCAAGACCATGCCGCTCGTCCATATCTCCGGCGGTGTGTCGAACCTTTCCTTCTCCTTCCGCGGCAATGAGCCGGTGCGCGAGGCGATGCATGCCGTGTTCCTCTACCACGCCATTCAGGCGGGTATGGACATGGGTATCGTCAATGCCGGCCAGCTGGCCGTCTATGACCAGATCGATCCAGACCTGCGCGAAGCCTGCGAAGACGTGGTGCTGAATCGTCGTCCTGACGGAACCGAGCGGTTGCTGGAAGTGGCCGAGCGTTTCCGCGGTGCTGCCGGCAAGGAAGCCAAGGTGCAGGATCTGTCCTGGCGCGAGTGGAGCGTAGCGAAGCGTCTCGAACATGCGCTGGTTAACGGCATTACCGAATATATCGAGGCCGATACCGAGGAAGCTCGCCTGGAGGCGGCTCGTCCGCTGCATGTCATCGAAGGCCCGTTGATGGCCGGCATGAATGTGGTCGGCGATCTCTTCGGCTCGGGCAAGATGTTCCTGCCGCAGGTGGTGAAGTCCGCCCGTGTCATGAAGCAGGCCGTTGCCGTGCTTCTCCCCTACATGGAGGAGGAGAAGCGCCAGAATGGCGGTGAAGAACGCAAGTCTGCCGGCAAGATCCTGATGGCGACCGTCAAGGGTGACGTGCACGATATCGGCAAGAACATCGTCGGCGTCGTGCTCGCCTGCAACAATTACGAGATCATCGATCTCGGCGTCATGGTGCCGGCAACGAAAATCCTCGAAACGGCTATTGCCGAGAAGGTCGATATCATCGGTCTTTCCGGACTGATCACACCGTCACTCGACGAGATGGTGCATGTGGCGGCCGAAATGGAGCGGCAGGGCTTCGACATTCCGCTTCTGATCGGCGGGGCGACGACCAGCCGCGTGCATACGGCCGTCAAGATCCATCCGGGCTACAATAAGGGCCAGTCGATCTACGTGACGGATGCCAGCCGCGCCGTTGGCGTCGTGTCCTCGCTGCTCTCGCCGGAAAATCGCCAGGGCTATATTGACGATATCAGGGCCGAATATGCCAAGGTTGCTGCCGCTCATGCACGCAGCGAAGCCGAAAAGGTGCGCCTGCCGCTTTCGCGTGCCCGCGAAAATGCGCAGAAGGTCGATTGGGCAGCCTATAAGCCGACCAAGCCGAGCTTCCTCGGCGCCAAGGTATTCGAAGACTACGATCTGGCCGAGCTTGCAAAGTACATCGACTGGACACCGTTCTTCCAGACCTGGGAGCTGCGTGGCCGCTATCCTGCAATCCTCGAGGACGAGAAGCAGGGTGAAGCCGCGCGTGCTCTCTGGAACGACGCCCAGGCGATGCTGAAGAAGATCATCGACGAGAAGTGGTTCCGGCCGCGCGCCGTCATCGGCTTCTGGCCGGCTGGTACCGTCGGCGACGATATCCGCCTCTTCAAGGACGATGCGCGCAAGGAGGAGTTGGCGACGTTCTATACGCTTCGCCAGCAGCTTTCGAAGCGCGACGGCCGCCCGAACGTGGCGTTGTCGGATTTCGTGGCGCCGGTCGATAGTGGTGTGCAGGACTATGTCGGCGGCTTCGTCGTGACGGCCGGCTTCGAGGAGATTGCCATCGCCGAACGTTTCGAGCGTTCGAACGACGACTATTCCTCGATCCTCGTCAAGGCGCTCGCCGACCGCTTCGCCGAGGCCTTCGCCGAACGCATGCATGAGCGCGTGCGCCGCGAATATTGGGGTTATGCCAAGGACGAGACGCTCTCCAACGAGGATCTCATCACCGAAGCCTATGCCGGCATCCGCCCGGCGCCCGGCTATCCGGCCCAGCCCGACCACACCGAGAAGAAGACGCTGTTTTCTCTTCTCGACGCGGAAAATACCGCTGGCGTGAAGCTGACCGAGAGCTATGCGATGTGGCCCGGTTCGTCGGTGTCAGGCATCTATATCGGTCATCCTGACTCTTACTATTTCGGTGTTGCCAAGGTCGAGCGTGACCAGGTGGAAGACTATGCCAAGCGCAAGGGCATGGACGTCACCGAGGTCGAGCGCTGGCTCGGACCGGTGCTCAACTACGTGCCGCGCAAGATCAATGAAGAGATCGAAGACGCGGCCTGAATTCTGAGTCTTTCCCGTCTCTTAAAGCGGCAGGCTCAGTGGTCGATTCAATGAATGGAAAAGCCGGGAAGTGATTCACTTTCCGGCTTTATCTTTCTGAATTGAAATGAAAAAATTAGCCCGCTCCAATCGTCAGCTCGGCGACGAAGTCATAGGCATCGCCACGATAAAGCGAGCGGGTGAATTCTACCGCCCGGCCGGAACCGAGATAGGAAATACGCTCGATGGAGAGCCCGGCCTGGCCAACGGGGACGCCGAGCAGATGGGCGTCGGCTTCCTTCATGTTGGTGGCGGATATGCGCTGGACGGCGCGCACCGGGCGCACGCCCCGTCGTTCCAGCTCGGCATAGAGCGAATTGGTGACGGCAGAGGGATCGGGCAGGAATTCGCCTGACACGCTCGCATGTTCGATCGCCAAGGGCTCGTCGTCGGCTATGCGCAGGCGCGAGAGGCGCGAGACCTTGATGTCGGTGCCGAGGCCGAGGATCATCATCTCGTCGGGCGAGGGGGTGTGGATGCCCTTGTGCAGCCATTCGGAGCGGGCGGTCATGCCGCGCCGGGCCATGTCCTCGGTGAAGGAGGTGAGCTGCGACAGGCGCTGTTCGACTTTCGAAACCGGCTTTGCGACAAAGGTGCCGGAGCCGTGGCGGCGCACGAGCAGGCCGTCGGCCACGAGCTCGTCGATTGCCTTGCGTACGGTCACGCGGCTGACGGCGGCAAATTCGGCGATGTCGCGTTCGGGGGGCAGGGCATCGCCATGGGCGAGCGTGCCGGTACGCACGGCATCTTCGAGTGTGCGGCGCAGCTTCACGTAAAGTGGGCCGGTGCCGCCGGCCTGCAAGCGTTCGGGTGAAAGGATGGAGGCGAGATCGTCGGTCATGCCACACCTCTCTGCCGTTCGTTCCGAAGCTTTACGGCAAGGTCGACGGCGCCCTGCAGCGCATCGGCCTTTGGTTCTACGAGAAGGGCCTTGTGCCGATCGGCAAGCCACGGATGGTAGGCTTTGGCCAGTCCGCCAAGCAGGCAGATGGACGGGCATTCCGCCCATGAGAGTGCATCGAGGCTTTCACCGATGGCGCGCGCTGCATCCTTGACGATCTCGATTGCGGTGACATCGCCGGCCTGAGCGCCTTCGAAGACCATCGGCGCAAAACGCGCGAAGTCCGTCGGCCGGGCTGTGTGGGCAAATTCGACGACGCGTTCCGGATCGTTGCCGTATTCGGCCATGACCTTTTCCGTCAACGGTGAGGCAGTGCGAACTCTATCATAGGCAAGCAGGGATTTTTCCAGGAGATCGCGGCCAAGCCGGGCGCCGCTTGCCTGATCGCCGACGATCGAACCCCAGCCGCCGATCCCGTGCAGGTTGCCGTCCCGGCGGGCATTATAAACGGAGCCGGTTCCGAGAGCGCCGATAATGCCGTCGCCGTCTCCGAGCGCGCCCTGCAGCGAAATCAGCGCGTCGGTGACGACCTGGCCGTTTCTGAAGGGAAGAGCCTTTTCGATGCGCTTGCCGTAATCGCCGACATTGGCACCGGCGACACCGATGACCGCAGTGGCGGTGGAAACGGTTTCATTTTTAAATCCTGCATCACGCAGAGCCTGACGAGCGGATTCGACGATATTGACGAGAGAGTTTTCCAGATCGGAAAGGATGTTGGCAGGGCCGGCCTTGCCGCGGCCGATGACATTGCCCATTCTGTCCGCAACTGCGGCCCGGCAGCTTGTTCCACCACCATCTATACCGATTGCAAGTTCCGTCATCGGACCTCCGGATACGCCGTTCCCTTGTGTTTTTTAATACAATACCAAAAAAATACCATTTACCAAGCAGAAATGACCGGGAAATTCTTTGTTTTTAACATATTGATTTTAAACAATAAAATTTTTTTATGAATTTTCTCAGGTCCAGAAGTTAATTTCGGCTGGACAATTGGTATTTTTTTGGCCTTAATTCCGCAAAAGGGAACAGCGTATCGAGGCATGTGAAAACCGGCAAAGAAAAACAGCGCCGGCCAGGTTTCGAGAAAGGTGCAGGCAACGATCCGCAGGAGCCGACATGGCTCGCGGAAGCGCGCGGCATCCTTCCAAGTTTTCCCTTATTTTCTGGCGCCCGGTTCAGTGTATCGGGAGGGCGCACCGTCCGGCCGGAGGCTATCGTCTTCCGTCTCGACAGAGCTTCGGGGCCGGCAATCTTGGCGGCTCTAAAAGGGGCGTTGGGTGTTTCCTCAGACACGCCAACTGCTTGTTTCAGATCGAAAACAGCGCCTAGCGGCGCTCAAAACAGGAGAGGGAAATGAAAAACACTGCTCTGAAAAGCCTGCTGCTTGCCTCCAGCCTGCTGTCGTCAGCTGGTCTCGTTCATGCCGCCGATGTCACGCTGACGATCGAAAGCTGGCGTAACGATGACCTGCAGATCTGGCAGGAAAAGATCATCCCGGCTTTCGAAGCCAAAAACCCGGGCATCAAGCTCGTCTTCTCGCCGACCGCGCCGACAGAATACGATGCTGCAACCTCTGCCAAGATCGATGCCGGCAGCGCCGGTGACATCATCACCTGCCGCCCCTTCGACAAGTCGCTGGCGCTGTTTAAGAACGGTAATTTGACGAGCTTGAACGATCTGCCGGGAATGGAGAACTTTTCGCCGGTGGCGAAGGCCGCCTGGACGACCGACGACGGCAAGTCGACCTTCTGCGTGCCCATGGCTTCGGTCATCCACGGCTTCATCTATAACAAGGATGCCTTCGACAAGCTCGGCATCGCCATTCCGAAGACAGAAGACGAATTCTTCGCAGCCCTCGACAAGATCAAGGCTGACGGCACCTACATCCCGCTCGCCATGGGCACAAAGGATCTCTGGGAAGCCGCAACCATGGGCTACCAGAATATCGGCCCGAACTACTGGAAGGGCGAGGACGGCCGTGAAGCTCTGATCGCCGGCAAGCAGAAGCTGACCGACGCCGACTGGGTCAAGCCCTATGAAGAGCTTGCCAAGTGGAAGCCCTATCTCGGCGACGGTTTCGAAGCCCAGACCTATTCGGACAGCCAGAACCTCTTCACGCTCGGCCGCGCCGCCATCTATCCGGCCGGCTCTTGGGAAATCTCGCTCTTCAACACGCAGGCGCAATTCAAGATGGGCGCCTTCCCGCCGCCGGTTCCGAAGGCCGGCGACCAGGGTTACATCTCCGACCATCCGGATATCGGCGTTGCCCTGAACGCCAAGAGCAAGCACCAGGAAGAAGCCAAGAAGTTCCTTGCCTGGGTCGCTTCGCCCGAGTTTGCGGATATCTACGCCAATGCGCTGCCGGGCTTCTTCAGCCTGAACTCCAACCCGGTCAAGATGACGGACCCGCTCGCTCAGGAATTCGTTTCCTGGCGCGGCCCGTACAAGTCGACCGTCCGCTCGACCTACCAGATCCTGTCGCGCGGCACGCCAAACCTCGAAAACGAGACCTGGGTTGAATCGGCTAACGTCATCAATGGCACGGACACTCCGGCCGTTGCTGCCGAAAAGCTCCAGAAGGGCCTCGACAGCTGGTACAAGCCGGCCAAGTAAGCTGAAAGCATGAGAGGAGGGCGGCAGTCCGATTGCCGCCCTCATTCCTGTCTCCTCGGGCTAGCCCGAGGGATGTCATAGGAATCTAGCCACGCAAAGTCTTTCGCGTGAAAGAGTCTCCCGCGCCGCCGAGGCGGCGCTGCTCGATCCCTGTGACAAGTAGGGATGAGGGAGAGAACGAAGCCAAAAGCGAGCCAAGCGATGACCGATCAGACATCGGCAATTCCTGAACCGATCAAGCGTCCCATACGCTGGCATATCGGCATCTTCCTTCTCCCGGCATTGATCGTCTATTCGGCGATCATGGTCCTGCCGCTGATCGAAACGCTCCGGCTTTCCTTCTACAACACGGTCGATGGCGCACCGACGTTTGTCGGCTTCGCCAATTACAAGGTTCTGTTCGGCGACCAGCGCTGGGCGCACGACTTCTGGAACGCGCTCGTCAACAACCTGATCTTCTTCGCCATTCATATGTGTGTGCAGAATCCGATCGGGATTGCGCTTGCCGCACTTCTTTCGACGCCGAAGCTGCGCTTCGTCGCCTTCTATCGTACGGCGATCTTCCTGCCGACGCTGCTTTCCTTCGTTATCGTCGGTTTCATCTGGAAGCTGATCCTCTCGCCGATCTGGGGCGTTGCTCCCTGGCTGATGAGCCTTGTCGGTGCGAAGTGGCTTTTTGCGCCCTGGCTCGGCCAGTCCGGTCCGGCGCTGGTGGCTGTGTCGCTGATCTCCAACTGGCAATATATCGGCATTCCGATGATGCTGATTTATGCCGCGCTGCTGAGCATTCCTGAAGAGGTGATCGAGGCCGCGGAATGCGACGGGATCACCGGCTGGGCGCAGTTCTGGAAGATCAAGCTGCCGCTGATCCTGCCAGCGATCGGCATCATCTCGATCCTGACCTTCGTCGGCAATTTCAACGCCTTCGACCTGATCTATACCGTGCAGGGCGCGCTTGCCGGCCCCGACATGTCCACGGATATTCTCGGCACGCTGCTCTACCGCACCTTTTTCGGCTTCCAGCTGCAGCTCGGCGACCGCTCCATGGGCGCGACGATCGCAACGGTGATGTTCCTCATCATCCTTGCCGGCGTCTCCTTCTATCTTTTCGCCATTCAGCGGCGCATGCGCCGCTACCAGTTCTGAGGAGTGTGAGCCCCATGTCGAACAGAGCGCGCACATCCCCCATCCGCACCGGCCTCGTGCATCTGGCGCTGATCGGTTACACGCTGATCGCCATCTTCCCGGTGTTCCTGACGATCATCAATTCGCTCAAGGACCGCAACGCGATCTTCCGGTCGCCGCTGCAGGTGCCGACGCCTTCCACCTTCAGCCTCGTCGGCTATCAGACGGTGTTGGGGCAGGGTGACTTTGCCACCTATTTCCAGAACAGCTTCATCGTGACGATCGTTGCGATCTTCCTTGTGCTGCTGTTCGGGGCGATGGCCGCCTTTGCGCTGTCGGAATACCGTTTCCGCGGCAATACGGTGATGGGCCTCTACATGGCGATCGGCATCATGATCCCGATCCGCCTCGGCACGGTCGCCATCCTGCAGGGCATGGTCGCGAGTGGCCTCGTCAATACGCTGACGGCGCTGATCCTTGTCTATACGGCGCAGGGCATACCGCTTGCGATCTTCATCCTGTCGGAATTCATGCGCACCGTCTCCGACGACCTGAAGAATGCCGGCCGCATCGACGGGCTCTCGGAATATTCGATTTTCTTCCGCCTCGTGCTGCCGCTGGTGCGGCCGGCTATGGCGACGGTCGCCGTCTTCACGATGATCCCGATCTGGAACGACCTGTGGTTCCCGCTGATCCTGGCGCCATCCGAAGCCACCAAGACCGTGACGCTCGGTTCGCAGATCTTCATCGGCCAGTTCGTCACGAACTGGAATGCGGTTCTGGCAGCACTGTCGCTCGCGATCCTGCCGATCCTCGTCCTCTATGTCATCTTCTCGCGGCAGCTGATCCGCGGCATTACCTCGGGAGCCGTCAAGTGAGCCAATCCGAAAAGCCGATCCGCGTTCTCGTTGCCGGCCTCGGCAATATGGGCCGCAGCCATGCGCTCGCCTATCACAACAATCCGGGCTTCGAGATCGTCGGCCTCGTCAACCGCTCCAAGCCGTCGCAGCTCGCGCCCGAGCTGGATCAATACACGATCCATCCGGACTTCATGACGGCGCTTGCCGAGCTGAAGCCGGATCTCTGCTCGATCAACACCTATTCCGACAGCCATGCCGATTATGCCGTGGCTGCCTTCGAGGCCGGCTGTGACGTTTTCGTCGAAAAGCCGCTGGCAACGACGGTTGCCGATGCGGAGCGTGTCGTGGCTGCGGCGAAGAGGGCCGGCAAGAAGCTGGTCATCGGCTATATCCTCCGCCACCATCCGTCGTGGAAGAAGCTGATCGAGGAGGCAAGGAAGCTCGGTGGTCCCTATGTCTTCCGCATGAATCTCAATCAGCAGTCCAGCGGCCCGACCTGGGCGACGCACAAGTCGCTGATGCAGACGACTTCGCCGATCGTCGATTGCGGTGTCCACTATGTCGACGTCATGTGCCAGATCACTGATGCCAAGGCGGTCGAGGTGCGCGGTATGGGGCTGCGGCTGTCGAACGAGATTGCGCCCGACATGTATAATTACGGCCACCTGCAGGTGCTCTATGAAGACGGTTCCGTCGGCTGGTACGAGGCCGGCTGGGGGCCGATGATCTCCGAGACCGCCTTCTTCGTGAAGGATGTCATGTCGCCGAACGGCGCCGTTTCGATCGTCATGGACCCGAAGGCGAAGTCCGACGATATCGACACGCATACCAAGACCTCCGTCATCCGGCTGCATACGGCAGAGACCGGCCCGGACGGCAAGTTCATCCGTCCCGATCAGGACATGACGATGGAAGGCGAGCCCGGCCATCAGGCGCTTTGCGACCTGGAACAGGCCTTCGTGCTGCGCGCTGTCAGCGAAGATCTGGACCTTACTCGCCATATGGATGACGCCGTGGCCTCGCTGCGCATCTGCCTTGCCGCTGACGAAAGCGTGCGCACCGGCCGACCGGTTAGACTATAAGGAAAGACTAGTGGGATCGCTTCAACTCAAATCCATCCGCAAGGCCTATGGCACGCATGATGTGCTGAAGGGCATCGACCTCGAGGTCAAGGACGGCGAATTCGTCATTTTCGTCGGCCCTTCCGGCTGCGGAAAATCAACCCTGCTTCGCAGCATTGCCGGCCTGGAAGACGTGACCTCGGGGGCCGTCATCATCAACGGCCGCGATGAGACGCTGACGCCGCCGGCCAAGCGCGGTATCGCCATGGTGTTCCAGTCCTACGCGCTCTATCCGCACCTGACGGTCAAGGACAATATGGGCCTCGGTCTCAAGCAAGCCGGGACGGCCAAGGACGAGATCGAGAAGCGGGTGAGCAAGGCGTCGTCGATGCTGTCGCTCGAACAGTATCTGGCGCGTCGTCCGGCTGAGCTTTCAGGTGGTCAGCGCCAGCGCGTGGCGATCGGCCGTGCGATCGTGCGCGAGCCGGAACTCTTCCTGTTCGACGAGCCACTCTCCAACCTCGACGCGGCGCTGCGTGTGCAGACCCGCCTGGAGATCGCCCGCCTGCACCGCAGCCTCAAGGCGACGATGATCTATGTCACCCACGATCAGGTCGAAGCCATGACGCTCGCCGATAAGATCGTGGTGCTGAATGCCGGCGCAATCGAGCAGATCGGTTCGCCGATGGAACTCTACAACCGCCCGGCCAATACATTCGTCGCCGGCTTCATCGGCTCGCCGCAGATGAATTTCATTGCCGGCGACAAGGTCGGCGATGCGGACGCAAAAACGGTTGGCATCCGCCCCGAACACCTGACGCTGTCTCGCGACAACGGTACCTGGAAGGCGAAGACTGTACATGTCGAGCATCTCGGCGCCGACACAATCGTCTATCTGGAATCCGACCAGTGCGGCCTGCTGACCGCGCGTCTCTTCGGCGAACACAAGTATGAACCCGATGAGATTGTCTATGCGACGCCTGATGGCGGCCACGTCCATCGCTTCGATGCGAACGACCAAGCGATCCGTTGATTGCCACCTGAATGAAAAGCCCCGCCATCGAGCGGGGCTTTTTCTTTCGAGCGACAGGTAGATGGGTCAACGCCGAAAAAGCCGTCCATCGATGATGATCAGGCTCGTCATGATCAGGATCATCCCGCTGAACTCGAACGTTTCCAGTCTTTCGCCGAGAAAGACCGTGCCCAGCAGGATCGCGCTGACGGGCACCAGCAGCGTCACGAGGGAAGCATTGGTCGCTCCGGCCGAGGCGATGAGGTTGAAATACAGAATGAAGGCGAAGGCGGTTGTCAGGATCGCGAGAACCAGTACGGCCATCCATATCGGAACAGACGGCGTGACGATGTCGGCCGGGCTGTAGAAAAAGAAAACGATCGGCAGCATGAGGATGGTCGCGCCTGTCAGTTGGCCGGTCGCGACCACCGTCGGGCTTATGCCTTTGAAGCGTTTGGCGTAGACAACGGCGAAGGCATAGGAGACAGCGGCTCCGATGACTGCGAGTTTTGCCCATGTGGGTCCGCCAAGATTGGAAAGAAGTCCAGGGCCGATCATGACGGCAGCGCCTGCGATGCCGATCGCGACGCCTGCGATCTTCACGGTTGAGATCTTTTCATCCGGTGTCAGAGTATTTGCTACGAGGATCGTCCAAAGAGGTGTTGTTGCGTAGAACACCGAGGCGAGGCCGGCGCCGATTTCCGTTTGGCCAGTGAAGATCAACGAGAAGGGAATGACGTTGTTGAGCAGGGCGAGACACAGAAAAGAGCCGGGCCGGGCGAGAACGGGCGCGAAGGAAATGCCGCGCAGCTTCAACCAGAGATGCATGACCAGCGCGGCAATCGCCACGCGATAAAGCACGAGGGCCAAAGGCGGAATTTCGGATACGGCTATGCGGGCGAAGAAGAACGACCCGCCCCAAAGTGCGCCCAGGAGCGCGAGCTGGCCCCAATCCTTCGCCGACATTGATTGTGTCATCGCTTCGGTGCGCAAAGCCGTCATCCAATAGATGGAGATATGCCTTGCACTCTATCCCCGGCTGGGGCGGCCGACAGCAACGGAACAATCCGGATATCCGAATTCTATGGAATCTGGTGCTGTCTTATCCCGATCGGCCGGATTGATATGTCTGGACTGAATTCCGGGGGATCAGCCGAGAACCGGGCGCATGAAGCTGCGCTCATAGCTGATGATGCTGCGGTTGCGCTTGTCGAGCTCGAAGGCGGCCTGGCATTCCGGGTCGCTTGCCATACGGGTGCGATAGTCCTCATAGGCGGCAAGGCTCGGGAAGGAAAACAGCGCAACTGCAATGTTGTTTGCGCCCTCGGACGGCAGGAAATAGCCGTGATGGGCACCGCCCATCCTGTTGACGATGGGGATCCAGAGCCGGGCGTATTGTTCGAATTCGGCAAGCTTGTAAGGGTCGATGACGTATCGCAGATGGCAGGTAATCATTGAAAGACCCCGTTGTGGAACGACCGAGCGGATGGCCGTCCGGTCTGTATTGCTTGCCCGGATTCGAGGCAAGCCGTTGGTCAGTTCCTTTACGCTGCCTTCCGTTTCGATGCTATCTCCCTGGCCTGGATATTCAGAGGGGCAGGGGCTCATGAAAATTAGGTAGCAGGCATGCAAAAGGCGCCGCGTTGGCGGCGCCTTCGTTTGATTTCAGTCTCTTCCGATCAGTCGCGGATGACGAGCAGGTCGGCAGCCATGAAGCGGAGCGTCACGGTTTCGCCAGCGGCCGGCGGGGTGACGCCGGGGCTGTTGAACATGTCGAAGGAGATGACGTTGCCGCCGACATTCATGCGGGTGCGGATGACCGAACCCAGGAAGTGCGCGGAGACGACCTGACCGGTCAGCGCAGTGTCGCTCTGGGTGCCTTCGGCGAGCGAACCGGCTTCCGGGCGGAGCGCTAGCTGAACGGTGTCGCCCGCCTTGTATGTCTGGACCGACTGTTTCAGCGTCACACCCTGATCGCCGATCTGGATACGATTGCTATCCGGGTCAACCACCTTGGCTTCGATGAGGTTCAGCGTGCCGACGAAGGAGGCGACGAAGCGCGTTGCCGGCGTGTTGTAGATCTCGAAGGGCGTGCCGATCTGGTCTGCCTTGCCGCCATTCATGACGACGATGCGGTCGGAGATCGAAAGCGCTTCTTCCTGGTCATGCGTGACGAAAACCGTGGTGATGCCAAGCGACTGCTGGATCTGGCGGATTTCTTCGCGCAGCGACACGCGGATCTTGGCATCGAGAGCCGAGAGCGGTTCGTCGAGCAGGAGCACCTGTGGCTTGACGGCAAGCGCACGGGCGAGTGCGACGCGCTGCTGCTGGCCGCCGGACATCTGGTAGGGGAAGCGATCTGCCAGGTGATCGAGCTTGATGAGGCCGAGCATTTCCTTGACTCTGCTGTCGACCTCCGGCTTCGGAGCACCCGCGACCTTCATGCCGAAGGCGACGTTGTCATGCACCGTCATGTTCGGGAACAGGGCGTAGGCCTGGAAGACCATGCCGATGTTGCGCTGGTTCGGCTTCAGCGCACGCTGGTCCTTGCCGTTGATCGTCAGCGTGCCGCCGGTCGGCGTTTCAAAACCAGCGATCATGCGCAGGACGGTCGTCTTGCCACAGCCCGATGGTCCGAGGAAGGAGACGAATTCCCCTTTCTCGATGTTCATGTTGAAGTTTTTGACGACCTGCGTCTGGCCGAAGGATTTCTGAATGTTGGTCAGCGTAAGAAAAGACATGAGCCAAATACCTTATACCCTAGCCGGGCGGGCTTTGCCAAAGCGGGAAACGAGATTGAGCAGGCCCATGCTGAGCCAGGTGATCGAAAATGCGATGACGGCGAGCGCCGAAGGCTCATAGGCCTGGTTGGCGCCGACACGCTGCAGGTAGGGGCCGAAAGCAGGGCGGCCGAGCAAGGCTGCCATGGTGAATTCGCCCATGACGATCGCGAGCGTGATGAAGGCGCCCGAAAGCACGCCGCTCATGACGTTCGGAAAAATGCACTTGAACATGATCGTCGTCCATCGCGCGCCAAGGCTTTCGGCTGCTTCCGTCAGCGTGCGGACGTCGATGGCGCGCATGGCGGTATCGACGGCGCGGTACATGTAGGGCAGCGAGAGCGTGATGTAGGAGAACATCAGCAGGATGTTGGTGCCCGTCGTGGAGCCGGTCAGCGGCAGGTACGAGGAGGACTTGTACATTTGAATATAGCCGAAGACGATGACGATCGCCGGGATGACGAGCGGCAGCAGCGTGATGAATTCGACGACCTGACGCATCTGCGGCAGGCGTAGGCGCACCCAATAGGCAGTCGGTACGACGAGCAGCATGCCGAAGACGATGGTCAGCGCGGCCATCATCATGGAGTAGCCGAACGTCTCGCGGAAACTGGCATCGGAAAAGACAGACTGATAGGCGTCGAACGAATAGGCGTCACGACGCTTGCGCAGGGAGAATTCCAGCGTACCGAGAAGCGGGACGATGAAATAGGTTGCACCGATGATGATGGCGATCCAGGCGCCGATACGTTGTCCCTTCATTTTTGCCACCGTTCAGCGCGCATGCGCAGCATGAGATAGAGAACATTCGAAACGCCGGTGATGACGATCATGCCGAGCGCGATCGCGTAGCCGAGATTGGCGTTGTGAAGCACGTCGCCCTGGATCTGTGCGTAGAGCAGGATCGGGACGATGTTGAGCGACGAGCCGGTCAGCGCATAGGCGGTTGCAATGGCGCCGAAAGCGTTCGCAAACAGAAGCAGCGTGGTACCGAGCAGGCTTGGCCAGAGGATCGGCAGGGCAACCATTGTCCAATACTGGCGGTTGGTGGCGCCGAGGATTTGTGAAGCTTCGCGCCATTCCTTCTTCATGCCGTCGAGCGCCGGCGTCAGGATCAGCACCATCAGCGGGATCTGGAAATACATGTAGGTGATGGTGAGGCCGAAGAAGGAGAGAAGGTTAAAGCCGGTGCCGTAAAGGTTGAAGCCGAACCAGTCGCGCAGGAAGAGCGTCACAAGGCCGGTGCGGCCAAGCGTTGCCAGGAAGGCGAAGGCGAGCGGCACGCCGGCAAAGTTCGAGGCAACGCCCGAGAATGTCAGCAGCGTCGCGCGGACACTGCTCGGCAGGCCGCCGAGCACGACTGCCCAGGCGAGAAAGAAGCCGATCAGCGCACCACCAAGAGCGGATGCGACCGAGACGCGGATACTGATCCAGTAGGCGCTCATAATGGATGGGGTGAAAAGATCGCTGATATTTTTCAGCGTTAAATCGCCATCGGGCGTCAAAAACGCGCCCGCCACAAGATACAGAGTGGGGATGATCAGGAATAGCAGAGAAAAAATAATAAAGGGTGCAATGCCCAGCCAGTCGATCACACGATCTTTGTTGATCAAGGGGGCAGTGCTTACCATAGGCGTTGAAACGGTGCTCATGGAAAAGCTCATCCTGGGGCGTCGGAGTGAGAAAAGCCTCCCCGCCTTGGTAGGCGGGGAGGCGAGGTCAGATATTACTGAACGTTGGCGCCGACGACGCTATCCCACTTGGTGGTGATTGCGGTCTTGCCCTTGTCCTGCTCGTCGAGCGTCGGGAAGACGGCCTTTGCATAGCCTTCAGCCGGCGGCAGCTTGTCGAGCAGTTCCTTCGGAACCTTGCCCTTCTGAGCGAGGTCGTTGAAGCGGATCGGGTGGCAGTAGCCCTTCAGCCAAGCGAGCTGGCCTTCGTCCGAATAGAGATATTCCATCCAGAGCTTGGCAGCGTTCGGGTGCGGAGCGAAAGCGGAGATCGCCTGAACGTAAACGCCTGCGACAACGCCGGTCGACGGAACGACGACTTCAACCGGCGGGTTGCCGGCAAGGCTGTCGCGCCATGCGAGGCCGTTGTAGTCCCATGCGACGACGATCGGGGTCGAGCCCTGAGCGAGCGAAGCGGACTTGCCGATAACCGGAACGAGCGCGCCGGCCTTGTTCAGCTCTGCGAAGTAAGCGAGACCAGCTTCACCAGCCTTCGTTGCGTCCTTTTCACCGGTTGCAAGACCGGCAGCGTAAACGGCCTGAACAGCCTGGTTCGAAGCGCGCGGGTCGCCCGCGAGCGAAACCGTGTTGGCATATTCCGGCTTCTTGAGGTCAGCCCAGTCCTTCGGGACGTTCTTGACGATATCGGTGTTCACGACGAAGGAGAGAACGCCGTAGTAATCGCCGTACCAGTAGCCTTCGGCATCCTTGGCGCTGTCCGGAATGGAATCCCAGGTGGAGACCTTGTAAGGCTGGATCAGGCCGTCCTTCTTGGCAGACGGACCGAAGGAGAGGCCGACGTCGATGACGTCAGGCGCCTGCGGGCCGGTGTTGCCCTTGTTGGCCTTGATTGCTTCGACTTCGTCGCCCGAACCTGCATCCGGGTTCAGTTCGTTGATTTCGAGGCCGTACTTGGCCTTGAAGCCTGCGATGACGTCGCCGTAGCCGCACCAGTTATGCGGGAGAGCGATCGTGGTCAGCGTGCCTTCCTTTTTGGCGGCAGCGATAAGATCAGCGCTCGGCTCAGCTGCTGCGATCGCAGTCGAAGCAACGATCATCGCAGTAGAAAGCGAGAGCAGTCGAGAAATGTTAGAGATCACTGTTGTTCTCCTTCGGGTTTTCAGTGTCCGATGTGCTGTTACTGGCGTTAGATGAAGCTTGTATGACAGTTGAATGACGTTAATTTTCTCATGAATAGCAGGTGCTTGCGCCAATGTTTCATTTGCGACAGGCTGTCCTGTTTCCGCGAAATCCGTCATTGTTTTTGCCCTTTTTTTAGTTGTCCCTCCTAACCGGGTTTGCGGAAAAGCCGGGTCTGTTCGAACAGGCCTTCCAGCGTTTTCATGCGCTCCTTCGTTTCGTCCCAGGTCGAGTTCTGCACCGCCTCGATGAGCGCCTCGACGATAAAGAGTGTGACAACGGAGGAATCCCAGGCCGACGGCGCCTCGATCTGCACGCGAAAGGCGTGACGGGCGAGCTTGGCAGCGGGCGAAGCCCACTGGTCGGTGAAGACGATGATTTCGGCTCCGCGCTTACGGGCGGCAGTGGCGAGGCTCACCATTTCCTGCTCGTAGCGGCGGATATCGAAGATGATGAGCAGGTCACCCGGATTCATATTGAGGACGTATTGCGGCCAGCTCGACGAATTGGAAGAAAGCAGCGCCGTGTTCGGGCGGATGACCTGCATATGGGTGAAGAAATATTCGGCAAGTGCGCCGGTGATGCGTCCGCCGACGAAATAGAGCGTGCGCTTGCGGTCCGAGAGCAAGGCTGCGGCGTTATCAAAGGTAGCCGTATCGAGATCGGAGAGCGTCTGGCGCAGATTGCCCATGATGGCATCGGCGAAGCGGTTCAATATATGGGTGCCCGGCGCGTTCTGGGCCCAGCGGTCGTGCTTGGCGATCGGATTGGAAATCGTCGCCTCGACTTCCTGATGCAGATGCTGCTGGAAGTCCGGATAGCCCTTGTAGCCAAGCTTCTGGACCATGCGCACGACCGTCGGCGTAGAGACGCCGGCATTTTCAGCAATCGTGGTGATGCTGCCGAGGCCGGAGACGGGGTAGTTGTCGAGCAGGCTTTCGGCCAACTGCTTTTCGGCGCGTGTGAGCACGCCGAGATGTGAATGAATGACGTCCGAAACGGTCTTAGCCGCGACACTCACGTGATTTTGCTCCCCGGGATGGTCTGATGCCACTTTCCCACTGAAAGTTAACAACGCTGTCACAATCCATGTCAACAAGTGTCATGAAAAGAAATTTTCAGAACGCGCTTGACACTGTCGAGAACCTGAAGAATTCTTTTCTTGTAAAGATTTTATTAAGCGATGGAGAGGTGCTGTTGGTGCTGGCTCAGCCCCGAATTCTCAGCGAAGCGGACGGCGATTGCGTCGCAATCGAACGCGTCCACGGCAAGAGTCCCGTGCTCATCATCTGCGAGCACGCATCCCGCACGCTTCCTGAACATTTCGGTAATCTCGGCCTCTCCGAAGAAGCGCTTTTAAGCCACATCGCCTGGGATCCGGGCGCGCTTGCCGTTGCCCGCGGCATTTCGGCTGCTCTCGATGCGGCGCTCATCTACCAGCGCTTCTCCCGGCTGATCTATGACTGCAACCGGCCGCCGAGCTCGCCGGGCGCCATGCCCGAGGTCAGCGAGATCTACACGATCCCCGGTAACAAGGATTTGACCGGGGAAGAGCGCCTTGCGCGCACCGAAGCGCTTTACCAGCCGTTCCACGATGCTGTTCGCGCCWTGATCCGTGACCGCCAGGCGAGGGGGCAGGATAGCGTCATTGTGACGATTCACAGTTTCACACCGGTCTATAATGGCCAGCAGCGCGCCGTCGAGCTCGGCATCCTCCATGACGAGGACAGCCGCCTTGCCGACCGCATGCTGGTATCAGCGGCCGAGGCGCCGCTCTACCGCACCGAACGCAACGAGCCCTACGGGCCGGAGGACGGCGTGACGCACACGCTGATCCTGCACGGCATTTCCAACGGGCTTCGCAATGTCATGATCGAGGTCCGAAACGACCTCATCGCAGACGATACCGGCCAAGGGGTCGTGGCCGACTATCTCGCAAGGCTCATCCAGGAAAGTCTGGACGCCTGAATAAAACATAAGACCCCGGGGAGCAGTTTAACTGCGAACAGCCCGCAAGGCGAAAAGCCACGGGCACTATTGGCACTGGATCGGCCGCAATTCCGCGGGCGATTGTCAACAGGGGGAAGTCATGTCGGACTATACCGAAAGTGATAAAAAGCAGGATGTGCATATCCTGCATTCCATGGGCTATGCCCAGGAACTCGAACGGCGGATGAGCTCGTTTTCGAATTTCGCCGTTTCCTTTTCGATCATCTGCATCCTCTCCGGCGGTATCAACTCGCTGGCGCAGGCGACCTCGGGCGCGGGCGGTGCCGCCATCGGCATCGGCTGGCCGATCGGCTGCTTTGTTTCGCTCGTTTTTGCCGTCGCCATGGCGCAGATCAGCTCCGCCTATCCGACTGCGGGCGGCCTCTATCACTGGGGTTCGATCCTCGGTAACCGTTTCACCGGCTGGCTGACCGCCTGGTTCAACCTGCTCGGCCTCGTCACCGTTCTTGGCGCGATCAACGTCGGCACCTATTATTTCTTCATGGGCGCCTTCGGCACGAGCTATCTCGGCCTGACGGACACGACGCTGGTGCGGATCGTCTTCCTGGTGATCATCACCGGCGCACAGGCGCTTGTGAACCATATGGGCATCGGGCTCACCGCAAAGCTCACGGACTTCTCCGGCTACCTGATCTTTGCAACCGCGATCGTGCTCGCAGCCGTGTGCCTGCTTGCCGCACCCTCTTATGAGTTCGGCCGGCTCTTCACCTTTGCCAACTATTCCGGCGAAGTCGGCGGCAATGTATGGCCCACGACATCGGGCGCCTGGGTGTTCCTGCTCGGCCTTCTGCTGCCGATCTACACCATCACCGGTTATGACGCTTCCGCGCATACTTCGGAAGAAACCGTCAAGGCGGCGCATTCCGTTCCGCGCGGCATGGTCGCGTCGGTCCTGTGGTCGGCGCTTTTCGGCTACATCATGCTGTGCGCCTTCGTGCTCATGCTGCCGAACATGGACGACGCGGCAAAGCAGGGCTGGAACGTGTTTTTCTGGGCGATGGACAGCCAGGTGAACCCGATCGTCAAGGATATCCTGTATCTCGCGATCTTCGTCAGCCAGTGGTTGTGCGGCCTTGCGACCGTCACCTCGGTCTCGCGCATGATCTTCGCCTTCTCGCGTGACGGCGGCCTGCCGGCCTCCAAGGCGCTGTCGAAGGTCAGCCCGAACTACCGCACGCCGGTTGCTGCGATCTGGACGGGCTCGATCCTCTCGGTGCTCTTCGTCTGGGGCTCGTCGCTCGTCTCGATCGGCGACACGCCGGTTTACACGATCGTCGTATCCTGCACGGTCATCTTCCTGTTCTTCTCCTTCGCGATCCCGATCGCACTCGGCCTCTTTGCCTGGGGAACCTCGAAGTGGGACAAGATGGGTCCGTGGAACCTCGGTGAAGGCGTGTTCAAGCTCTTCGCGGTTCTCTCGATCCTCGCGATGATCCTGATCTTCGTTCTCGGCATTCAGCCGCCGAACAGGCCGGCGCTCTACGTCACGGTAGGGTTCCTGGTGCTGACGGGCATCGTCTGGTTCGGCTTCGAAAGCCGCCGCTTCAAGGGCCCGCCGATCGGCGACGAAGTGGCAAAACGCCAGGCCGAGATCGCAGCGGCCGAAAAGGCCGTCGGCGAAAGCTAAGAACTGAGGCTTCCCTCTCACATGGCGGGGCCGCATCACGCGGCCCCCTCACGGTTCAACGAAAAGGCATCGGGCGGGTTGATCCCGGCGGTCGCATGCCGTTTCGTTTTCCCGATTTCTCAGGTTCAATTTCAGGCGGATACATCATGAGCAGCTATACTCTCGACGATCTCAGACAGGACGTTGCCGACGGGCGCATCGATACGGTGCTTGCCTGCCAGGTGGACATGCAGGGGCGCCTGATGGGCAAGCGTTTCCAGGCGGAGTTTTTCCTCGAAAGCGCCTGGAAGGAAACGCATAGCTGCAACTACCTACAGGCAACCGACATGGAGATGGAAACCGTCTCCGGCTACAAGGCGACGAGCTGGGAAAAGGGCTACGGCGACTATACGATGAAGCCGGACCTTTCGACGCTGCGCGTCATTCCCTGGCTCGAAGGTACCGCGCTCGTTCTCTGCGACGTGCTCGACCACCATACGCATGAGGAAGTGGCCCATTCGCCGCGCGCGATCCTGAAGAAGCAGGTCAAGCGCCTGGAGGACATGGGCATGAAGGCCTATATGGCCTCCGAACTCGAATTCTTCCTGTTCGACCAGACCTACGAGGCGGCACAGGCGTCCGGATACCGAAACCTGAAGCTCGCCAGCGCCTATAATGAGGACTACCACATCTTCCAGACGACCAAGGAAGAAGAGGTAATGCGGGCGATCCGCAAGGGCCTGCAGGGTGCGGGCATCCCGGTCGAAAATTCCAAGGGTGAGGCTTCCGCCGGCCAGGAAGAAATCAATGTGCGTTATGCCGATGCGCTCACCATGGCCGACCGGCATGCGATCATCAAGAACGGCTGCAAGGAGATCGCCTGGTCGAAGGGCAAGGCAATCACCTTCCTTGCCAAGTGGCATTACAATGCCGCCGGCAGTTCCTCGCATATCCATCAGTCGCTCTGGAGTCTCGAAGAAAAGCCGCTCTTCTTCGACCATGCCGGCCATCACGGCATGACACCGCTGATGCAGAACTATATTGCCGGTCTGCTCAGCCACGCGAGCGAGATCACCTATTTCCTGGCGCCTTACATCAATTCCTACAAGCGCTTCATGGCCGGTACCTTCGCGCCGACCAAGGCGGTCTGGAGCAAGGACAACCGCACGGCGGGCTACCGCCTCTGCGGCGAGGAAACCAAGGCGATCCGTATCGAGTGCCGTGTCGGCGGCTCCGATCTCAATCCCTATCTTGCCTTCGCGGCCCTGCTTGCCGCCGGCATCGACGGCATCGAGAAGAAGCTGGAACTGGAGGCGCCCTATGTGGGCGATGCCTATTTCGGCAAGGACATCCGCGAGATCCCGCGCACGCTGCGCTCCGCCACCAAGGCCATGACGGAATCGGAGATGCTGCGGGCAGCCTTCGGCGACGAGGTGATCGATCACTATACCCGCGCTGCCGAATGGGAGCAGGAAGAATACGACCGCCGCATCACGGATTGGGAAGTGGCGCGCGGCTTCGAGAGAGCTTAAGAACGTATCCGAAGCGGAAAGCCGCCCGACTGGATTCTCCCTGCGGAAGACAAGTCGTGTCGTCTTTCCCTGCGGCTCAGAAGAAAACAGGATTTAGATCATGACAATGATCCAATGCATTTCGCCGATTGACGGCTCTGTTTACGCGGAGCGTCCGACGCTTTCGCTTGAAGCGGCAAAGGAAGCCGTGGCGCGTGCGCGCAAGGCGCAGAAGGCCTGGGCCAAGCGCCCTCTCGAAGATCGCGTCCAACTGGTGTTGAAGGGTGCCGCCCGTCTCAACGAGATGTCCGATGTCGTCGTGCCCGAGCTTGCCTGGCAGATGGGCCGGCCGATCAAGTATGGCGGCGAATATCGCGGCTTCAACGAGCGCTCCAATTACGTCGCCTCGATCGCGGCCGATGCTCTGGCTCCGCTCGTCGTCGAGGAGAGCGACAAGTTCGAGCGCCGTATCGAGCGCGAAGCCCATGGCGTCGTCTTCGTCGTGGCGCCCTGGAACTACCCCTACATGACGGCGATCAACACGATCGCGCCGGCGCTGATGGCGGGCAATACCGTCGTGCTGAAGCATGCCTCGCAGACGCTGCTCGTCGGCGAGCGGTTGGTGCAGGCTTTTGTCGAGGCCGGTATTCCAGAGGATGTGTTCCAGAACGTCTTCCTAGACCATGAGACGACCTCGGCGCTGATCGCCGCCGGCAGCTTCAACTTCGTCAATTTCACCGGTTCGGTCGAAGGCGGTCGCTCGATGGAACGCGCTGCGGCCGGCACCTTTACCGGTCTTGGCCTCGAGCTCGGCGGCAAGGATCCGGGCTATGTGATGGAGGATGCCGATCTCGACGCCGCCGTCGACACGCTGATGGATGGCGCGACCTATAATTCCGGCCAGTGCTGCTGCGGTATCGAGCGCATCTATGTGCATGAATCGCTCTATGACGCGTTCGTCGAGAAGTCGGTCGCCTGGGTTTCGAACTACAAGCTTGGCAACCCGCTCGATCCGGAGACCTCGCTCGGCCCGATGGCGCACAAGCGCTTTGCCAAGGTGGTGCGCGAGCAGATCGCCGATGCTGTTGCCAAAGGCGCCAAGGCGCTGGTCGATCCGAAGCTTTTCCCGGCCGATGACGGCGGCGCCTATCTGGCACCGCAGATCCTCGTCAATGTCGACCATTCCATGGCCTTCATGCGCGAAGAGACCTTCGGCCCAGCCGTCGGCATTATGAAGGTTAGGAATGACGACGAGGCATTGGCGCTGATGAATGACAGCCAGTACGGGCTGACTGCTTCGCTCTGGACCAAGGATGCGGAGCGGGCAGGACGGCTCGGCCGTGAAATCGAAACAGGCACTGTCTTCATGAACCGCGCCGATTATCTCGATCCGGCTCTGTGCTGGACCGGCGTCAAGGAAACCGGCCGCGGCGGCTCGCTGTCGATCATCGGCTTCCACAATCTGACGCGCCCGAAATCTTACCATCTCAAGAAGGTTACAGCATGAGCAGCGCCAACATCACCGCAAACTGGAGCTATCCGACATCAGTCAAGCTCGGCCGCGGCCGCATCAAGGAACTGGCCGACGCCTGCAAGAGCCTCGGCATGAAGAAGCCGCTGCTCGTCACTGACCGCGGCCTCGCCTCGATGGCGATCACCAAGAACGCGCTCGACATTCTCGAAGATGCCGGCCTCGGCCGCGCGATCTTCGCCGATGTCGATCCGAACCCGAACGAGAAGAACCTCGAAGCCGGCATCAAGGCCTTCCGCGACGGCGGCCATGACGGCGTTGTTGCCTTCGGCGGCGGTTCGGGCCTCGATCTTGGCAAGTGCGTGGCCTTCATGGTCGGCCAGACGCGCCCGGTCTGGGATTTCGAGGATATCGGCAACTGGTGGACACGGGCGAGCGTCGAAGGTATCGCGCCGATCGTTGCCGTACCGACCACGGCGGGCACCGGCTCGGAAGTCGGTCGCGCCAGCGTCATCACCAATTCCGTGACGCATGTGAAGAAGATCATCTTCCATCCGAAGTTCCTGCCGGGCGTCGTCATCGCCGATCCGGAACTGACGGTCGGCATGCCGAAGATCATCACGGCCGGCACCGGCATGGATGCCTTCGCCCATTGCCTGGAAGCCTATTCCTCGCCCTTCTACCATCCGATGTCGGCCGGCATCGCGCTGGAGGGCATGCGGCTCGTCAAGGAATTCCTGCCGCGCGCCTATAAGGAAGGCACGGATCTGGAAGCCCGCGCCAACATGATGTCGGCAGCCGCTATGGGCGCTGTCGCCTTCCAGAAGGGTCTCGGCGCCATCCATGCGCTCTCGCATCCGATTGGCGCCGTCTACAACACCCATCACGGCATGACCAATGCCGTCGTCATGCCTGCAGTGCTGCGCTTCAACCGCTCGGCTATTGAAGAGAAGATCGCACGTGCGGCAGCCTATCTCGGAATTTCGGGCGGCTTCGACGGTTTCTATGATTACGTGCTGAAGCTGCGTTCCGAACTCAACGTCCCTGACAATCTGACGGCGATGGGAATCACCCCCGACCGGCTCGACGAACTGGCGGCGATGGCGATCGAAGACCCGAGCGCCGGCGGTAATCCGGTTGCATTGACGCTTGAAAATACCAAGACCCTGTTTGCGGATTGCTTCTGATCAGATAAAGGCGGACCTATCAACTGGCCCGGAAAACCTTGGTTTTCCGGGCTTTTTTGTTTTTAGCGCATGCTTATTTCTGATGATGCGAAAAATGCAGGCCGCAATTTCAGCGGGTCCGTTTAACGGTTTGTTAACCACGATTGGCAAGGATGAGTTAACCGCACGATGCTCCGACAGTGCGATTAACAACGAGCGATGCCGGCTCGCGCCATTTCCCTTCGAGGACTAATAATATGCCAGTCATCACATTCGCAAATACCAAGGGCGGTGCCGGCAAGACCACAGCCGTATTGCTGCTTGCTACCGAACTTGCCCGTCAGGGCTACCGCGTCACCATCCTCGATGCCGATCCGCAGCACTGGATTTCGCGCTGGCACGAAATTTCCGGCCATGTGGCAAACATCAGCGTCATCGATTTCGTAACGACCGCCTCGCTGCCGCAGCACATCAGCGAAAACAAGCAGAATACCGACTACTTCATCATCGACCTGCCGGGCGCGCGCAATCCGCTGCTGGCAACGGCCGTCGGCCTCTCCGACCACGTGCTGATCCCGATCCAGGGCTGCGCCATGGATGCACGCGGCGGCGCCCAGGTTCTCGAATTGCTCCAGTATCTGGAGGAGAAGGCAGGCATCAAGATCGGCCATTCGGTCGTGCTGACCCGCGTCAACTCCATGGTCACTACCCGCGCGCTGCAACTCGTCAAGGCGCTGCTGAACGAGCGCCACGTGCCGGTTCTCGATACGGCGATCATCGAACGCTCGGCCTTCCGCGACATCTTCGATTGCGGCGGCACGCTGCATACGATGGATCCGATGCGCGTCAGCAATCTCGACAAGGCTCGTGAAAACGCCCTCTGTTTCGCCGAGGAAATCATCCGCAAGGTGCCGGGCCGGCTGCCGGTTGCCATTCGCCTAGCAAACGCCATGGTCCGTGCTGCCTGATTAGACTACCGGGGGGTAGGGAAATTGATGCCTCGGCTTCGACCGGGGCATTTTCCATTTGAAATTACATTTGCTCACTGGTGTAATGGTTATCAGGTTGTAAAAATCTCTTCACGCGCGAAGCAACGCATGAGCATTACCCGGCAAGTCGACGACAAGCTCATCGATTCCATCTACGGAATCGTTTTTGGCGAAGCGCGATGGGATACGTTTCTGACGGAGTTGAACGGGCTGTTGCCGGGGGCGGGAACCAGCCTTTTCTATCACGACGCTGCGCGGGCGGAAGGTTCGTCGCAATTCCACATCAACATGGATCAGTCGTGGATCGACACCTACACGCGCTATTACTGCCGGCTGAACCCGTGGATATCCGGTCTGGATAGGACACCCACCGGGCAGGGGGCAATCGGCGAGGATTTCATATCCTATGCGGAGCTTTCCAAGACCGAGTTCTTCAATGACTTCTGGCATCGGCATGAAGGTCACGGCGCTGTCGGCATGGCGATCCTGCGGGAGGGGAGCCGGTCGTTCAATCTTTCGATCACCACGACCCGCTGGACCGATCCGAATGAGAGCCGGGCCTGCGCTGCGCTTTTGACAAGGATCGGGCCGCATCTGAGACGGGCCTTCATCGCGGTCGAATCCGGCGGCCGGCAAAAGAGCCATTCGGAGATCAACGGACGACTGTTCGATGCCATTGGCGTCGGTGTGCTCCTCCTGAATTCAGAGCGGCGACTGGTGTCCACTTCTGGCTTGGGAGAGGCGGTGCTCGAACAGGGAACAGGTGTTTGGCTTTCACCGCTCGGAACCCTGCATCTCGCCGACAAGGATGCTGATGACCGTCTCACACTGATGCTGCGGCATGGATCGGAGGCGGAGCGCCAGCAGACGGTTCTGACCGATGGCCGGAAGATCACCTTGCTCAAGCTTGAAAAAAGCCACCAGCCACGCTTCTTTGAAAGGCCTGTTGTCGCCATCCTGATTGAGCCCAAACAAAGGCTCGCGGGGCTGAGTGATGAAAAACTGCGCAACGATTTCGGTCTTACGCAGGCTGAAATCAGGGTCGTCAGGGCGCTGGTTTCGGGAGGCTCGGTTGCAGGGCTGGCTGCCGAAACCAGCCGTTCACGAGAGACGATCCGCTCGCAGGTGCGGTCCGTCTACATGAAGACGGGTGCCAGGAAGCAGGTGGAGCTCTTGCGTCTCATCCAGTTCGGCGAGCGCCCGGCGGAGACACCGGGCGAATAGTGTTCCTCAGTCGACGAATTCGACCGTCACGCCGGGCTTGACCATCTTGGCAAGCTCCGTCGCATCCCAGTTCGTCAGGCGGATGCAGCCATGGCTCTGGGTGCGGCCGATCCTGGAGGGGTCGGGCGTGCCGTGAATGCCATAGGTGGGCTTGGAAAGCGCCATCCAGACCGTACCAACCGGGCCGTTCGGGCCTGGCGGGATGTCGAGGATCTTGTCGTTGGCGCCTTGCTGGAAGTTGACCTTCGGATTGTAGGTGTAGCCCGGATTGAAGGCGACGCGCTCGACCGTCACCGTGCCTGACGGAGAGGGCGTGTCGGTGGAGCCGATCGAGGCGGGGTAGGCGGCAACGAGGTTGCCGGCGTCGTCATAGGCGAAGACCTGCTTGCGGCCCTTGTCGGCGAGGATCTTCGCGACTGCGCCCTTCTTGTTCTCGCCGGGATTGACGACCTTGATGACGGTGCCTGGAATCGTGAAATCCGCGCCGGGGTTCATTTCCTTCAGGAAGTTCTCGTCCATATGGAAGCGTTCGGCGAGCGCTTCGGTTACGGAGGTGTAGGCGAGGGACGGCAGGAGCGCCTTCTGTGAATAATCTTCCGGGATCTGTGCGACATAGGGACCGGCCGCATCCGCATCCGTGATCGTGTAGTTGACGACCGGCAGGCCGCCATTCATGCGCAGTTCTTCGAGGATCGCATCCGTATTGTTTGGATCGAGCTTGGTGCCGGTCATCTGTTCATAGGCGTAGACCGCCTTGGTGACATTGGAGCCCATATGGCCGTCGATGACACCGGGCGAAACGCCGGAGCGATCCAGAAAGACCTGAAGGGCCACGATCTCGGGCTTCGACTTGTCCTTGAGGGTGATCACAGGTTCCTGCGGCACCTGACGCGGCTCATCGGCGGGTGGAATCTGCTGATCGGGCTCGATTGCGGCATAGTCGTCCTGACCCTGCTGATCGCCGGGGTAGGGCTGATCCTCGAGTGGCCGGCGCTCTATGGCAGCATCCTGCGGAATGGAACCGGTTACCGGGCCGCGCTCGGAATAGCGCGTGTCGCCGTGGCGGTTGTCGTCAGGATAATAGGGATCGTTATTGTAGGCGTCGTTGTAGACTTCGCGATTTGTGCGCGGCGAATAATAGCCGCGGGCGCGCATCTCTGTGGCGATGATGTTGCCGTAGCGGTCGACCAATACGCGATTGCCGCTGTAATCACGGGCATAGACGAAGCCGCGGCCGGGCGGGACATAGTCGAGAATTTCGCCGCCTGGCGTCACCAGCACGATATCGCTCCGGTTTCGGCCATATTGCTGGGCATCGGCCTGTGGCGCGACGGCAGCGAGCGCCAACAGCATGGCCGAAAAAGAAAAGGCCGATTTCATAAAGCGATTCACGTCTCACACCTCGATCAGTGGCTCGGCAGACACACACCTGCGAATTTTGACGCTAGTGTGGAATTTCTTAAGCCGTGCTGAACAAAACATAAAAACAACGGTGTTTTGCGTTTACTCATAAACGCTTGCGCGAAGATGACGTTCCTGTGAAGTCGCCGGTTGCGGTGCTCCCTGACCATTTCACCGGTGTCGATTGACGAGGGTGATCGCACGACCTAACCCTACCGCAACCAAGATTCCCCGGGAGGACAGCCGATGATCGAATTTGCCGCCGCAAGCGGGCCGCGCCTGATGCTGGACGAAACATCGGTGCTGGATATCGCCGGCTGCATTATCGAGGGCGTGGATATCGCGCCCAAGCGGGCCATTCCCGACGATGGCGACCCGCGAATCGATCACTCGCTGGAAGGCTTCCTCTTCACTTGCGGTCCTGATCATATCCGCCACCGGCAGCCCATTCCCGGCACTGATGGCAAGATCTATCCGCTGCACGGCTCTGCCTCCGGCCATCCGGCCAAGGTGCTGTGGACGAGGTTGGAAAACGGCGATGCCGAATGCCGCGCCGATATCGACATCACTACGGTCGAGGGCCTGCCGCAGCGCATCGAGCGGCTGTGGCGGATCGACGGGGTGACCGGCGAGGTCTCGCTCGAAGATCGCGTCGTCAATACGAGCAGCGAGACGGTGCCGACCTTCCTGATGTACCATATGAACACCGGCGGCAAATGGCTCGACGCGGCGACACGGCTCGAAGGCCGGATGCTTGATGGAGGTGGCTTTCCCTGGACCTTCGGCGAGGAGCCGGGCGGCATTTTCTGCGTCGAGGCTCCGGCCACTGAAGACGGTTTCGCCGAAGTCCGGCTCGGGCCGATTGCTGCGATCGGCGGCAAGACGCTGAGGGTGCGTTTCCGCGCCGATACGTTGCCGCATCTGCAGATCTGGCGGAACCAGAAGGCGCCGGCGCATATTATCGGTATCGAACCTGTGTCGCACCGGTGGGTGCTGCGCCATGAGCTGGAAGCGGCCGGTGAGTTCAACTGGCTGAAGCCGGGTGAAAGCCGCAGCTACGGCCTGCGTTTCGCTTTCGTCTAATGAAGGGGCGTTCGGCGAAGACGTGTTGACGCCTACGGGAGTGCGTCGTAGACCTTCAGCCCACCATTTTCGAGGAGATTGAGACGATGGATATCCGCCAGATCGACGATGAATACTCCGTTTCCGGCCAGATCACGGTTGACGAACTCGACCAGATCAAGGCGCTCGGCTTCAAATCCATCGTCTGCCATCGTCCGGACGGCGAAAGCCCGGACCAGACGCCTTTTGCCGTCATCGAAGCCCGTGCCAAGGAGCTTGGCCTGCAGGTCACCCATGTGCCGGTTGGCCCGATGGGCGTGACCGAGGAAGCTGTGCAGGGCATGGTCGACGCACTCGACGAATTCGAGCGCCCGATGCTCGGTTACTGCCGCTCCGGCGCGCGCTCGACGGCGATCTATCAGAAGACGCACCACATTCGCGCTTAGTCTTCAGTTTGGAAGGCTGAATATTCCGATGCCGCCTGAAGGCGGCGTCTTTCATTTGATGAACAGGAGAACACGATGAGCATCAAGCGTATCGACATCGGCGCCCGCATGAGCGGTGCCGTCATCCACGGCAACACCGTCTATCTCGCAGGCCAGGTCGGCGAAGGCGAAAGCGTTACGGATCAGTGCAAGTCGGCACTCGGCGAAGTCGACCGTCTGCTCGCCGCTGCAGGCAGCAGCAAGTCCAAGATCCTGCAGACGATCATCTATCTCTCCGATATCGCTTACTTCGCAGAGATGAACGCCGTCTGGGAAGGCTGGATCGACCCCGCAAACCCGCCAGCCCGCGCCACCAGCGAAGCCAAGCTCGCTGCGCCGAAGTACAAGGTCGAGTTCATCGTCACGGCTGCTCTCGACTAAGAGCGCTCAAGAGCGACCAATCAAAGCCGGTGAAGTGTGAACCAGATTGGTTCACGGCCTCACCGGCTTTTTGTTTGGGCGATTTCCGAGAGAGTGCGGGTCGGCGTGATCGCTTCGGGATCAAGCTTGATTTCGATGATCGCCGGCTTTCCGCTGTCGCACGCCCGCTCGAAGGCCGGTGCAAAATCCTCGGTCTTTTCCACCGTCTCGCCATGGCCGCCATAGGCGCGGGCAAGGGCTGCAAAATCCGGATTGGTGAGGTCGGTGGCGCTGACCCGGCCCGGATAGTCGCGCTCCTGATGCATGCGGATCGTGCCGTAGATGCCGTTGTTGACCACGACCGCTATGATCGGCAGGTCGTAGCGCACGGCGGTCGCAAATTCCTGTCCGTGCATCAGGAAACAGCCGTCGCCGGCAAAGCAGATGACTTGCCTGTCGGGAAAGAGCCGCTTGGCGGCAACGGCGGCCGGCAGGCCGTAGCCCATGGAGCCTGAGGTTGGCGCTGCCTGCGTATTGAAGCGGCGGAAGCGGTGGAAGCGATGCACCCAGGTGGCGTAGTTGCCGGCGCCGTTGGTGAAGATCGTATCCGGCTTGGTATTGGCCTCCAGCCACTCCATGATCGGGCCCATATGGACGGCGCCCGGACCTGTTGCCGGCGGCTTCGACCAAGAGAGATAGGCCTGATGCATCCGCTCGGTTCGTTCGGCCCAGCGCGGTTCAGCCGGGGCTTCCAGATCGGCGAGCGCTTCGGCGAAATCGGCGGGACTGGCGCAAATCGCCAGATCCGGGCGGTAGACACGACCGAGCTCGGACGGATCCGGATGGATATGGACGAGTGACTGAGCCGGGTAGGGGATATCGAGCAGCGTGTAGCTCGATGAGGGCATTTCCGACATGCGGCTGCCGAGCAGGATCAGCAGGTCGCTTTCCTTGATCTCTTTCGCCAGCGCCGGATTGATTCCGATACCGACATCGCCGGCATAGGAGGGATGCAGATGATCGAACAGCATCTGGCGGCGGAAGGAGCAGCCGACCGGCAGGTTGAAGCGCTCGGCAAAGGTCTGGAAATCGGCGACCGCGTCGGCATCCCAGCGGGTGCCGCCGAGGATGACCATCGGCCGCTCGGCCTTCAAGAGGCGTAGGTAGAGATCATCGATCTGGCTGCGGCCCGGATGGGCTTCGACGCGCGTATGGCGCTTGGCGCGAGGCGCTTCGACCTCGTCGCGCAGCATATCCTCGGGCAGCGTTAGTACGACCGGACCCGGACGGCCCGATGTGGCGATCGCAAAGGCGCGGGTGACGAATTCCGGGATACGGGCGGCATCGTCGATCTCACCGACCCATTTGGCAAATTCGGTGAAAGCGCGGCGGAACTCGACCTCCTGGAAGGCTTCGCGCTCGCGCGCCTCCCGCTGCACCTGGCCGATGAAGAGGATCATCGGGATCGAATCCTGCCGGGCAATGTGCAGGCCGGCAGAAGCATTGGTGGCGCCTGGGCCGCGGGTGACCATGCAGATGCCGKGTTCGCCGGTCAGCCGGCCCCAGCAATCCGCCATCATGGCGGCACCACCCTCCTGGCGGCAGACGATGACGTCGATATCGCTGTTATGCAGGGCGTCGAGCACGGCAAGGAAGCTCTCTCCCGGCACGCAGGAGAGGCGTTTCACGCCGTTTGCCTTCAGCGCCTCGACGATCAATTGCCCGCCTGTCCTCTTCATGGCCCCTTCCTTCTCATGGCGATGTCTTCCTCTCCCATTCTACCAGTTCGGTCAGAACCTCTTCATTGTGCTCGCCAAGGCGCGGGCTCGGCCGTTCGTAACGCAGCGGCGTTTCCGACAGAACAACCGGCGTGCGCACACCCGGGATCATCGTGCCCGCCGGATCTGGCAGGTCAATGCGCAGGCCGCGCGCGAAAATCTGCGGATCGGCAAACATTTCCTCGATCGTGTTGATGGCGCCGGCCGGGACGGCGTTGTCCTCGCAAGCCTTCAGGAGGTCGGCTTTTTGCCATTTCAGCGTTTCGGTGGAGACCGTCCGGCGCACTGCATCTCTGTTGGCGACGCGTGCCTTGTTGGTCGCGAAGTTCTCGTCATCGGCGATGACGAGGCCGAGGATCGTGCAGAGCCGGCGGAACTGGCCGTCATTGCCGACGGCGAGAATGAGATAGCCGTCAGCGGTCGGTACGACCTCATAGGGCGAGATATTCGGATGCGCATTGCCGAGGCGCACGGGGGCGCGGCCGGAAACCAGATAGTTCATGTTCTGGTTGGCAAGGATCGCCGACTGTACATCGAGCAGCGCCATGTCGATCAGCTGGCCTTCGCCCGTCTTCAGAGCATGAATGAGGGCAGCTTCGATCGCCGAGACCGCATAGATGCCGGTGAAGATATCGGCAATCGCGACACCCGCTTTCATCGGCTGTCCATCCGGTTCACCCGTTATCGACATGAAACCCGACATGCCCTGGACGATATAGTCGTAGCCGGCGAGACTGGCGTAGGGACCGGTCTGGCCGAAGCCGGTGATGGAGCAATAGACGAGGCGCGGATTGATCGCTCTCAGGCTCTCATAGTCGAGCCCGTATTTGACGAGGCCACCGAGCTTGAAGTTCTCGATCAGCACGTCTGCTGTGGCGACGAGGCGGCGCACCAGCGACTGGCCTTCCTCGCTTTTCAGGTCTGCGGTGACGGAGCGCTTGCCGCGATTGGCGGAATGATAATAGGCGGCGGAGAGATTTTCGCCATCCGCGCCTTCGACGAAGGGCGGCCCCCAATGCCTGGTGTCGTCGCCGCCATCAGGGTTTTCCACCTTGATGACATCGGCGCCGAGATCGGCCAGCATCTGCCCCGCCCAGGGGCCGGCCAACACACGCGCAAGCTCGATCACCCTAATGCCCGCAAGCGGCGGCTTCTTCTTCACGTCTTCCGTCATGTTCCTCCCAAATTCCTCCCAATTCCTCCTATGGGCGGCGGATTTCAGGGCGCCCTCGTTGCCTCAGATGTATCGGATACGGGTTTGGAAGCAAAGCGCCGCTCGCGCCAGATGATGTAGAGGCCCGACGCGATGACGATGAGGATGCCGAGCCATTTCAGCGCGTCCGGGAAATCGGCGAAGACCAGCCAGGCAAAGACCGTGGCCGAGACGATTTCCAGATATTGCAGCGGCGCAAGCGTGGAGGCCGGGGCGGCGCGATAAGCGTAAGCCGCGAGAATGCCCGTTATCGCTGCGGCAATGCCCGTACCCAGCAAGTAGCCGAAGGCGGGAAGATCGGGCATGGTCGTGTCGAAGATGTCGGAGCCGCTGCCATAACCGAAGAACAGGATGACGGTGCAGAAGAAGATGCCCCAGAGGCCGGTTTGGAACTGCATGGCCCAGGGATCTTCCCGGTGTGACAGCACGCGTGTCATCAGCGCGAAGACGGCGATGCAGAAGGCGCTGACGACGGGCAGCAGGGCGATATAGCCCACCTGCTCGAAGCTCGGCTGGATGATCAGCATGGCGCCCAGGAAACCGACGGCGCAGGCGCTGTAGCGGCGCCAGCCGATGGTTTCCTTCAGGAAGATGCTGCCGAGGATCGTCAGGATGATCGGCTCGACGAAGAAGATGGCGATGGCATCGGCAACCGCCATGACCTTCAGCGTTGTGACGAAGCAGATCATCGAGATGGTGACCATCGCGCCGCGGATGGCATGATACCAGCTCTGCTTCAGCGAGAACTGGATCTTTGCGCCGCGCAGGAAGATGAAAGGCAGCATGGTGAGCGCCTGGATGACGAAGCGGAAGCCGGCCACTTCAGTGGAGGAGATGGTTGTCGTCGCCAGCTTCGAGAAGATGTCGATCAGCGGCGAGATCAGCACCGAGAGCAGCATGAAAAGCAGGCCGAACGTCACCTCGGATGAGGCGGGATGGCGGGTGGAACTCAGGCTCGTCATCTCAGGTCCTTTCGCTCGGGACCGTGCGGATCGCCTCGTCGCACCAACCGGCGAAATCCGCAATTGCCGTTTCCGCGCCGATCTCGTTCAGCGTTTCATGCCGCATGTCCTGATATATCTCAGTGCTGATACGGGAGAAGCCTCGGCTTTTCAAACGCTTTGACAGCCAGAGAACGGCTTTTCCATTGTTGGTTGCCGGGTCCTTGCCGCCGCCGACCAGATGGATCGGCATGTTCTTCGGCAGGGTCTCGAGCCGTTCCTTTTCGATGCCGCGGAAGGTGAGGGCGAAGACATCGAGCCAGAGCGACACCGAAGCATCGAAGCCGCAAAGCGGATCGGCAATATAGGCGTCGACCTCGGCCGGATCGCGCGACAGCCAGTCGAATTCCGTACGGTGATCGGGAACGGATTTGCCCCAGGCGGAAAATGTCAGCCGCGGCAGCATGTCACTCGGCACGTCCGAGCCTTTCAGCATGCGCTCGGCAAGCAGGATCGCCTGTGCAGCGCGGCCGGAAAGACCGGCAGCGAAATTCGAATTCCAGACGGCAAGGGCTGCGAAACGGCCGGGGAGATCGGCGGCGGCATTCAGTGCGATCAGGCCGCCCATGGAGTGACCGAGCAAAATGACGGGCAGGCCGGGGTGACTGCCCGTGGCAAAGGTGTGCATGGCGGCGATATCGCTGATGACACTCTCAATACCGTTGCGTCTCGCAAAGCGACCGAGCGGCGCATCATCGGCCGTTGTCTCGCCGTGGCCGCGATGGTCATGCGCATAGACATGATGGCCGCTTGCAGCCATGGCCTCGGCAAAGCGGTGGTAACGACGGGAATGTTCGGCAAGACCGTGTGAAATCATCAGGATGGCGCGCGCTTGCCCCACGGCGGGCTGGTGATGATAGGCAAGCGAAGCCGCGGCGTTTCGAAGCCGCAATGTCTCGGAAAACATGCATTCCTCCCACGCCCAAAAGACCAGATATCAAGGCAAATGCAATATTGCGGTTTCGCTCATACATAAGAAAAGCATGCTTGCCCCTGCGATTCAGGGTTGCGCAAACTTCGGCTTCATGCTTGTTTGTTCCTGTATTGTTCTTTGTCGGAGCTATTTCGGGGCTAATAATGGGCAAGTTTCTACTCTCGGTTTCCATCCTGTTCCTTTCGCTGTCGTCAGTCGGTTCCGTATCCGCACAGGAAAGCGGGCGCACACGGTTCATCCTTGCGGCAAGCTGGCAGCCGGCGTTCTGCCAGACCAACCAGAAGAAGGCTGAATGCGCCAGCCAGAGCGGCGACCGCTATGACGCCACCAACTTTTCTCTCCATGGTCTGTGGCCGATGCGGAAAGACTATTGTGACGTATCCGCCGACCAGAAAGCCGCCGACAAGGACGGCCAGTGGACGAGCCTGCCTGCGGTGAACCTTTCGGCCGAGACGAAGAGTGCGCTCGACAAGGCGATGCCCGGCACGCAATCGGCGCTCGAGCGGCATGAATGGATCAAGCACGGCACCTGCACGAAAATGAGTGCCGACGATTATTTCGCCACCGCCATTCATCTGATGGGCGATCTCAATGCTTCGGCCGTGCGTGATCTCTTTGCCGCCAATGTCGGCAAGACGCTGAAGGCCGATGCAATCAAGGCGGCCTTCGACAAGAGCTTCGGCGCAGGCGCCAGCGACCGGGTGAAGATGAGCTGCCGGCGCGTCGGCAACAAGCGCGTGATCAGCGAACTGACGATCGGGCTTTCGCAGGATGCCGTTTCGGCTCAAGCGAAGGAGAAGGGCCTCGGTGGCCTCATCCAGGGGGCAGGGCAGACTTCCTTCGGCTGTGACGAAGGCATTGTGGATGCAGCCGGCTTCTGACGGAAACATGCCGAAATCCCGACGAAACGGGGTTTCGGCGTTGCCCGACGGCGTGGTTTCGCCTACATAGCGGCCACGATTTCAAGTTTCCGCCCGGAGCATCCCAGCATGGCACGCCAGTTCATCTATCATATGTCCGGCCTCAACAAGGCCTATGGCAACAAGAAGATCCTCGAGAATATCCACCTTTCCTTCTATCCCGATGCCAAGATTGGTATCCTGGGCCCTAACGGCGCCGGTAAGTCCACCGTGCTGCGCATCATCGCCGGTCAGGACAAGGAATATACCGGGGAAGCCTGGCTCGCCGAAGGCGCGACGGTCGGATACCTGGAACAGGAACCGAAACTTGATCCGAACAAGACAGTGTTTGAGAATGTCATGGAAGGCGTTGCCTCCAAGACGGCTGTGCTCGAGCGCTACAACGAATTGATGATGAACTATTCCGACGAGACGGCGGACGAGGGTGCAAAGCTCCAGGACATCATCGACAGCCAGAACCTCTGGGATCTGGAAAGCCAGGTCGAGATGGCAATGGAAGCCCTACGCTGCCCACCGCGCGACGCCGAAGTCACCAGCCTTTCGGGTGGTGAGCGTCGCCGTATCGCACTTTGCCGCCTGCTGCTGTCGCAGCCGGATCTGCTTCTGCTCGACGAACCGACCAACCATCTGGACGCCGAAACCATCGCCTGGCTCGAAAAGCATCTGCGCGATTATCCGGGCGCCGTGATGATGATCACCCACGATCGCTACTTCCTGGACAACGTCACCGGCTGGATCCTGGAACTCGATCGCGGCCGTGGCATCCCCTACGAAGGCAACTACTCGGCTTACCTGCTCGCCAAGGCCAAGCGCATGCTGCAGGAAAACCGCGAAGAGGCAGGCCGCCAGAAGGCGATCAGCCGCGAACAGGAATGGATCGCGTCCAGCCCGAAGGCCCGCCAGGCCAAGTCCAAGGCGCGTATCAAGTCTTACGAGCAACTGGTGGAGGCCGCCGAGAAGCAGCGTCCCGGCGACGCGCAGATCATCATCCCGGTCAGCGAGCGTCTCGGCCAGGTTGTCATCGAAATGGAAGGCATCACCAAGGGCTTTGAAGGCCGCACGCTGATCAACGACCTGTCGATCAAGCTGCCGCCAGGCGGCATCGTCGGCATCATCGGCCCGAACGGCGCTGGCAAGACGACGCTGTTCAAGATGATCACCGGCCAGGAAAAGCCGGATGCTGGATCGGTCCGCATCGGCGAGACTGTGCATCTCGGTTATGTCGACCAGAGCCGTGACGCGCTCGACGGCAACAAGACCGTCTGGGAAGAAATCTCGGGCGGCGCGGAAATCATCAAGCTCGGCAAGTTCGACATGAACTCGCGCGCCTATTGCGGCGCCTTCAACTTCAAGGGCGGCGACCAGCAGCAGAAGGTCGGCAATCTCTCGGGTGGTCAGCGCAACCGCGTTCACCTTGCCAAGATGCTGAAGGCCGGCGGCAACGTTCTGCTGCTCGACGAACCGACCAACGACCTCGATACGGAAACGCTGGGTGCTCTGGAAAGCGCGCTGGAAGCATTTGCCGGCTGCGCCATCATCATCAGCCACGATCGCATGTTCCTCGACCGTCTGGCCACGCACATCCTCGCTTTCGAAGGCGAGGGCCATGTCGAATGGTTCGAAGGCAACTTCGAGGACTATGAGCAGGACAAGGTCCGCCGCCTCGGCCCCGACGCCTTGAACCCGGGCAGCCAGGCCCACAAGCGCCTGACGCGCTGATCGGCTCTTTGCGCTTTTCGAAAGCCCCGGCTGGTCCGGGGCTTTTTTGATGTCTGCTGTCGTTATCACCACAGGCAAGTTCGCAAATCGGTAAAATGCCGCTTGCCTCAGCTATCCAAATCACATAAAGATATCTTTATATCTTGATTGGGTAGAATATGAGCGAACCCCTAAGGCTTGGACTGGATGCGCTGGTGGACGTCTTGAAGGCGGCCGGCGAACCGACGCGCCTGCGGCTGCTGGCGCTGCTGGCGGCGGGCGATCTCACCGTGACAGATCTTACGGAAATTCTCGGCCAATCCCAGCCCCGTATCTCCCGGCACCTGAAGCTGCTTGGCGAAGCGGAATTGATAGACCGCTATCAGGAAGGCGCCTGGGCCTATTTCCGGCTGGCGCAGGAGGGCAAGGCCGCTGCCCTGGTACGGGCCTTGCTGAAGCATGTCTCCGAAAACGATCCTGTCGTCCAGCGTGACGGCGAGCGTCTGGCGTCCGTCAAGCGCCAGCGTGCCGAGCGGGCGCAGGCCTATTTCAGCCGCAACGCCGCCGAATGGGACGAGCTTCGCCGTCTGCATGCTGCTGACGAGGAGGTGGATGCGGCCGTCATCAAGCTGCTCGGGGCCAATCCGATCGATTCCCTGCTCGACCTCGGCACCGGCACCGGCCGCATGCTGGAGCTTCTCGCCGGCCGTTATCGCCGGGCGATCGGCGTCGATGCCAGCCGCGACATGCTGAGCGTGGCGCGCGCCAATCTCGACAAGTCCCGCATCACCACGGCTTCGGTACGCCACGCCGATATCCTGAACCTGCCTTTCGAGGGGCAGGATTTCGATCTGGTCACCATCCATCAGGTGCTGCACTTCTTCGATCAGCCTGACATCGCGATCACGGAAGCCGCGCGCATGCTGCGGCCGGGCGGACGTCTCGTCATTATCGATCTGGCGCCGCACAATCTCGAATATCTTCGCGACGAACATGCCCATGTGCGTCTCGGCTTTTCGCATCAGGCCATGTCGGACTGGGTGCGCAAGGCTGGGCTCGATATAGAGCAGGTCGTCGACCTTCATCCGGGTCAGCAGGGCGAGCAGGGCCTCACGGTCACGGTCTGGCTCGCACGCGACCCGAGGCGCCTGATGGCCTCGCTGGAGACCGAAGGCGCCGTACCTACATTTGCCGGGAGAGAATAAATGACCCAGAAAAACGACGCCCGCCGCCGCGATATCAGGATCTCCTTCGAGTTTTTCCCGCCGAAGTCCGAGGAGATGGAGGGTCAGCTCTGGAACACCGTCCGCGACCTGCAGGACTGGAACCCGGAATTCGTCTCGGTGACCTATGGCGCCGGCGGCACCACCAAGGCGCCGACGCTCTCCACGGTCACGCGCTTCCTGACCGATACGCCGCTTGCGACCGCGTCACACCTGACCTGCGTCAGCGCCACGAAGGAAGAGACGCATCAGGTGGTCGACAGCTTCCGCAAGGCAGGCGTCACGCATTTCGTGGCGCTGCGCGGTGATGCGCCTGGCGGCGTTGGTGCGCCTTACCAGCCGCATCCGGGCGGCTATGCCAATGCAGCCGAACTGGTGGCAGGCCTCAAGCAGATCGGCAATTTCGAAATCTCCGTCTCGGCCTATCCGGAAAAGCATCCGGAAAGCCGCGACCAGGCGGCCGATATCGAGATGTTGAAGCGCAAGGCCGACAATGGCGCCGACCGCGCTCTGACACAGTTCTTCTTCGACAATGACAACTTCGAGCGTTACCTCGAAAAGGTGCGTGCGGCCGGCGTCAGGATCCCTGTCGTGCCGGGCATCATGCCGATCCAGAACCTGACGCAGTTGAAGCGCTTTGCCGGCGCCTGCGGCACGGTCATCCCTGATTTCCTCGATCAACGTTTTGCCGGATATGACGACAAGCCGGAGGAGCGCGCCAAGGTTGCCGCCGATGTCGCAGCCGAGCAGATCGAGGATCTCGTCCGTCGCGGCCTCCACGAGTTCCATCTCTATACGATGAACCGTGCGCCGCTGGTTTCTGCCGTTCTCGCCAACCTCGGCCATTCGCGACAGACGGCGAGAAGCGCCGGCGCTGCCGCCTGATCAGACAGATACTGTTATCAGCATATAGGAAAAGCGCATGCCGGGCGGGGCATGCGCTTTTCAATATCTGGGGCTGATTGTTTCAGGAGTTCGGTATTCAGTCTTTACGCTTCGTATCGGCTCAAATGAAGAGCATGGATACGACGAATGCGAACGCTGCACTGACCAACAGGACATTCAAGGATTGCGTAAGTCCCATGTCTGCCTCCTCGCGTTAACCAGCTAATAATATGTCGGAAATGTGTTAGTTGGGAAGCGCTTCTTGTGCTGCACTGCCGAAGAGGGCAGTGGATAAGTCTAGCAACCACCCTGCAAGCTACTGAAATATAATTAGAAAATTACGCTCTCAAAATTTAACGCTTCGTTACATACCGATAGCAGCGATTCACGCTTTTGGCGAAAGAATGGCGCACTGCAGCATAATCATTTCAGGTTACCGCGCCAGAGCGGTGGTAGATGCGACCATCCAGTATGACAAGTCCCGCGCCGATCAGCGCCATGCCGGCAATCTCGGTCATTTCCAGTCGCTCACCCAGGAACAGGAAGCCGAGCAGGATCGCGCTCGGCGGCACGAGCAGCGTCACCAGAGAGGCGTTGGTCGCGCCTGCAGCGGCCAGAATACGGAAGTAGAGAATATAACCGAAGGCGGTGGATAGCAGGGCGATTGCCAGAATGGCGGCGATGGCGTTGGCCGAGGGGATGGAGAGTGCCCAGGGACGGTCCATAACGAGCGACAGCGGCAGGGCGACCAGCGAGGATGCCGTCATCTGGCCGGCAGCGATGACGGGCGGCGCCACGCCCTTGAAGCGCTTGCTGTAAGTGGCGGCAAAGCCGTAGGAGACCGCTGCGACTACGGGTAGGAGAAGTGCCCAGAGGGGCAGGTCGCTGCCATCAGTGATACTCGGGCCTATGAGGACGACTGTGCCGAGAAGGCCGGTAAGGCAGCCGATGATCTTGGCCGAGGAGAGCTTCTCATCTGATGTCAGGTAATTGGCGATCAGCACCGTCCAGATCGGTGTCGTGGCATTGAGAATGGAGGCAAGGCCGGCGCCGATGCGCGTCTGGCCGAAGAAGATCAGCGCGTGGGGCAGGGCGTTGTTGAGGATGCCGAGAATGAGGAATTCGCGCCACCGGCTCTTCAGCAGTGGATAGATGCCGAAGCGCCCGCCGATGTAGATATGCAGCGCGACGGCTGCGATGGAGAGGCGCGCAGGAAGACGAGGGTGAGTGGCGGCACCTCCACAACAGCGATGCGCGCGAAGAAGAAGGAGCCGCCCCAGATCAGACCGAGCAGGGCAAGAAGCCCCCAGGTCAAAGCACTCATTTTCTGTTCCATGCCGATCCCTCCCATTTGCTGGGAGGTTTAACCGATCGGCGGATAGCCGCCACCCGATTCATGCAGCCGGGTGTCGAAAGAGAAAATGTGAAGTCTCAGAGCGCGTTCAGCAGGGCCGGTGTCGCCCAGCCGTCGGCCGGTATGCCGAGGCGGAGCTGTTCCTTCTGGATTGCCACACGAGTGCCGGAACCGAGGATGCCGTCGATCTCGCCGACGTCATGGCCGAGCGAATCGAGCTTCGTCTGCAGCTGCTTCATCTGGTCGTTGGAAAGGCCCTGTTCGGGCGTGCCCTTCTGATAGGTCGGGGCGCCGGAGAGGCGGGTCGCGAAATAGGCGGCAGAGGTCGTGTAGATGAACGACTTGTTCCATTCCAGATAGATCTTGAAATTGGGATAGGCGATGAAGGCCGGTCCAAGGCGACCCTGTGGTAGGACGAGATCGCCTTCAAGATTGGCGAAAGCGGTGTTGCCGTCGCGCGGCTTGACGCCGAGGTTGAACCATTCGCCAGCCGTCATCGTGCCGCCGAGGCCCGACTTTTCCCAGGGAAGGTTATCTGGCACGGTGACTTCCTGCAGCCAGGGCTGGCCGCGCTCGAAGCCGAGATGCTGGATGAACTTGGCAGCCGTCAGGATCGCGTCCGGGCCGCTCTGCTTGAGGCGAACATGGCCGTCGCCGTCGCCATCCATGCCATATGCGATGATATCGCGCGGCAGCATCTGAACCTGGCCGATTTCACCGGCCCAGGCGCCGGTGTTGGTCTGCGGGTCGAGGTCGCCATGCTGCACCATTTCGATGAGGGCGATCAKCTGCGGGCGGAAGAGTTCCGGGCGCCGGCAGTCATGGGAAAGCGTCACCAGCGCGTTACGCGTGTTGAAATCGCCCTGTACGGCGCCGAAATCCGTTTCCATTGCCCAGAAGGCGGTGATGATCCCGGCGGGAACGCCGAATTCCTGCTCGGCGCGGGCAAAAACATCGGCATATTGCTTCATCTTCTGGCGGCCGATATCGAGGCGAGCCTGGCTGACGGTGCGCTGCGAGAATTCCAGAAAGGTCTGGCGGAAGACGCCCTGGGCCCGGTCGCGGCTCAGGACTTTGGGATCGATCTCAGCGCCGGCCAACGCCTGGTCTGCTGCTTCGGCGCTCGCACCCGCTGCAATCGCCTCTTTCTTGACGCCCTGGAGGAAGGTGGAGAGATCGCCACCGCAGGGTGCTGCCGGGGCCGAAGCTGCCGCATCCGGAGCCTGCTGGGCGGCAGCGCCTGTTGCTAGGACGCAGGCAAACAGAAGGGCAAGTGCAGAGCAGCTTTTGAGCGAGCGGTGCATGAAACGATCCTCGTAAAATGACATAGAATGCCGCCGATTTCACAGATGAATGTGACGGAAGCAAGAAAGATTAGGGCACGTTACTAAGAATTTCTATCCTTGGAAACGTCAGCCACCCAGTTGTTCCAGTTTTTCGCGGAGCCGGCGAAGACATTGATATCCGTTGGCCCCTGAATGCCGGGAATGACGCCTGTCGACGTATACTGCCAGAAGGCCCAGCGTCGGTCGGCATAGGTCACGTCAGGATGTTTGGCGGTCGAGCGGACCCAGAAATGATAGTCCTGGAAATAGCCGGCTAGATTCTCGCGGTGGAAATCGACAGAGGTGTAGATGATCGGCCGCTTGCCGTAATAGGCTTCCAGGCGATCCATGAAGCGCTGCATTTCAGAACGTACGGTGGCCGGGTCGGGGCGGAAGCGACAGGTCTTCGATTCTGCATTCCACTCGACATCCAGCACCGGCGGCAGACGCATGGATTCCCTGGGAACGTTGCGGATGAACCAGTCGGCCTGGTCGTCGGCGGAGGAGCAGAAATAATAGAAGTGATAGGGCGCATGCGGAATGCCTGACGCAGCTGCCTCGCGCCAGTATTCGTCAAAGCGCGGATCGATCCTGTCCTTGCCTTCGGTCGCCTTGATGAAGGCGAAGGCGACGCCGGATTTGCGCACCGTCTGCCAGTCGATATCACCCTGCCATTTGGAAATGTCGATGCCGTGGACAGCGTTTTGCTGCGGGCGCTTGGGCCCGAAATCCTGGGGATCGGTATCCTTGAAGCGGGCCTTCGGCTTTATAGAAGCGGTTTCGAGATAATCGTAACCCGTGGAGCTGCAACCGGCGAGCAGCAGGGCAAGCGGCAGGACGCAAAACAGAAGCCGACGCATAAATGTTCCGTCGTGATGATGGATCTGCCCCACAGCCTGACCTTCGAAAAGACGCGCCCTGCAGAGGGTATAACCCTCTTTTCTAATATCAACGTAAAAAAATGGTTATTTACAAGCGAATTATGAGCGCCTGCTGATAATCGCCGCCCGCCAGGCGTAACCGCCGCCGATCGTCTCGAACGACAGCCGCGCGTTGTTTTCAGCGGATTGCGCTTCCAGAACCTCGCGCAGATTGGCACGCGGCGTGACATGGAATTTGGCGAGCCAGGCCTGCAGCAGGCTGCGGAACCAGCCGGGCAGGCCCTCCTGCTGGCCGAAATCGACGATGTGGAGCTGGCCGCCGGGATTGAGCGCGGCAATCGACGCATCCACCGCGCGTTCCCAATCCGGGATCATCGACAGTGCATAGGAAATCAGAATGCGGTCGAAACCGGTGGTGCCGAATTCGCGCGGCGTATAGGCCGTGGCATCCGCCACCCGGAAATCCGGGACCGTCGCCTTGGTGGCGAAAGTCTTGCGGGCGGAAATCAGCATTTCCTGGGAAATGTCGAGACCGTAGAGCTTGGCCGTCGGGAAATGCTTGTGGGCAAGCGCCATGTTGCGGCCGGTGCCGCAGCCGACTTCTAGGAGCGTGCCGCCCTCGGGAACGTCGAGATTGCGGATCGTGCTGTCACGGCCGAGAAGATAATATTTGCGGGTGAGATCATAGAAATGGCGCTGGTAGCGGTACATGCCGTCCATCAGGTCGGCATGTTCCTCGCTCTTGACGGTCATCTCGTCGACTTTGCTCACGCCTTCTTCCCGTAGATGTGGAAGCCGCCGTAGATTGCCGAGCGGTCCTGGGTGGTCATCTCACGCGACTGCTCTTCGAAATAATGCCACTGGTCGCGGATTTCAGGGGCAAGGCGGCCTTCGATGATGCTCTTTTCGGCGGCCGTGCGGAAGATCACGCGGGCTCCATCGCGGGCGGTGCGGGTGATTTCGCGCCAGACATCATTGAGCTGCTGGTCCGTCATCCAGTCCTGCGCGTCGAGCAGGATGTAGCGGTCGCGCGATGCGGCGGGCTCGCCGGCCAGAAGCTCGGTGAAGCTTGCGTGGTGGACGTTAACGCGGTCGACATTGGCGCGGATCACCTCATAGTGCTCCGGCTTCAGATAGGTCGGCAGCGGGCCTTCCTCGCCATCGGCGTAGCGGCGCGCAAAGGCCTGCCAGGCGAAATAGTTGTCGCGCATCGGGAAATGGCAGGCGAGCTTTTCCAGACGGTGTTTCAGAACCGGTGCGATGGAATTGTCGGCGGCAAGGCTTGCCAGCTCGTCATATTGCTGCGGCGGAATGCCAAGACCGAAAAGCGAGCTCTTGCGGTTGGTGATCCAGCGAACGACGGGCTTTTCAAAGAGAGGAGCGATCTGATCGTCGAAGAACTGGCGCTGCTCGCGAATCGTGCGGGCCTTGGTCATTTCCTGCAGTTTCACGCCATGCAGGCGGGCGAGAAGATGAGCGGCACCGATGAAGCGGCCGAGCAGGCCGGTTTCATAAATGTTGCGGTCAAAAACCGTGACGCGCCGGCGGCCGAACTTGCGGGTGTTCCAGTAGGCGCGGGTCGTATCATCGAGATTGGACGACAGATAGCGGTCGAAAACCCGGCTGTTCGACTTCTCGTTCGGCATCGCCAGGAAGCGCACGAGATCGGAATGGCCCGGCAGGTTCTTGAAGGCGGCAAGCTTCAGCCTGTTCAGCGCAATGTGGTGCGGATTGAGGTCGACCACGTCGATCGAAGCCGGCGCCTTGGAAAGGTAGGCCAGCATGTTGCAGCCGCCCGAGCCGATCGTGACGATACGGTGATTGGGCTTCAGCTCCATCGCCTGCATATCGAGATCCGGGTCTTCCCAGATCTGTGGGTATACGAGGCCGGAGAAGAGAAGGCCGAAGAGACGCTCGGAGAAGCCGTCCTTGGAAAAAGCCTTGTGGCGGAGAAGCGCTGCCTTGAGTTTCCGGTTCTTGCGGAAGCCGGTATCCGGTGCAAATTCCGACATGAGTCTGTCACCTTTTTAGCGTTCAGGGCGTGTAACGCGCCTCTGCTACAGTTTGATGACGAGCCCTGTGGGCCAAGGCTTCGAGGAGACCCGGCCAAAACTTCCGCGAAATTTGAAGTCGATTAAAACACTTCTTTTCGCTTCTCTCTTTCCGTGAGCCAAGTTTCCTGCTTCTCTCCGTTCCGTGGAGGATTGCATGCGAGTTGTTCCGCGTATCTTCAAGGGCTTGACCCTGCTCGTCATTCTCGTTGCCATAGGCGCAGTCGCGTGGCTCTCCATAAGCCCGCCGGAGCTCCTGAAGGTGGGCAATGGCTACGCAGCCAAGATCGTCTGCTCCAATGTCTTTATTGCCGGTCGTGATCCCGACGCCGTTCTTTACGACGATGTCCAAGCGCCTGGAAACCCGCTGCTCAGGCTGATGCGCGTCGAGATCGATCGTGACAGCGGGCGGGTGACTTCGCGTTTCATGGGCCTGTTTGCGCCGAGCTACGCGCTTTATCGCGGTGCTCTGGGCTGCACGAGCGTGCCTGATGGCGATTTCGATGCCGCCGCCAGGGCCGCACCGCTGGTGCCGGCGCCTCAGGTGGGTGAAAATGACGCGGTCTGGCCGGACGGCGACGGCGTTGATCCTGCGACCGGCAATGCCAAAGTCGCGGCCCTTCTCGCCGACGCCAAGCTTGCTGGGCCTGCCATGCGGGCGATGRTCGTCGTGCAGGATGGTCGCATCATTGCCGAAAGCTACGGGCCGGGCTTCAACGCCGATACGCCGCTGGTCGGCTGGTCGATGACGAAGACCGTCAATGCGGCGCTGATCGGCAGGCTGATGCTGTCGGGCAAGATCTCCTTCGATGACACGCATCTCCTGCCGCAATGGGCGAATGATCCGCGCGGCGACATCAAGCTCTCCGACTTGCTCGGCATGGAAAGCGGGCTCGCTTTCAACGAGGATTATGGCGCAGTTGCCGATGTGACGCGCATGCTCTACCTCGACCCCGATATGGTTTCCCTGCCGGCCGGTGCGCCTCTGGTGGCTGCTCCGGGCTCAGTTTTCCGGTATTCCAGCGGTACGGCCGTGCTTCTGTCACGTATCTGGATGAACAAGGTCGGCGATCCGCGGGCGGCGTTCGATTATCCCCGCGATGCGCTGTTTTCTCCACTCGGGATGACGAGCGCTGTCTTCGAGGCCGATGAGCGCGGTACGTTTACCGGCAGTTCCTATCTCTATGCCACGGGGCATGACTGGGCGCGTTTCGGCCAGTTCCTGCTTCAGGATGGCGTGTGGAACGGCCAGAGGCTTTTGCCGGAAGGGTTTGTTGCGATGATCCGCACGCCGACGGCAAGTTCGGGCGGCAAATATACGCAAGGCCAGGCCTGGCTTGCGGGGCCGGGGGGCGGCACGAGCGCGGAATTCGGCCTGCCGCAGGATACGTTCTGGATGCAGGGCCATGACGGCCAGACGGTGGCAATCATTCCTTCGGCCAATCTCGTTTTCGTCCGCATGGGGTTGACGCCGAGCTGGCTGGGCTACAGGCCGCAGATCGTGCTGAAGGAAATTCTCAATACGCTTCAGTCGGCGAAGCCGGCTGAGGCCCGTCACTGATGGTGTTTTGTATCAGTAATTGGACTATCAGTAATTGCCTTGGGCAATGTCGGTCATGCCCTTGCGCTTGGCGTCATAATAGTAACCGCGGGCATAGAGACGAACGGCGTCGTCTTCCTTCTTGTCGGCTACCTGCCAGGCGCCCTGCAGGTACTTGCCTGCATATTTGATATTGGTTTCGGCGTCGAAGAGGCCGGCGGGATTGCCGCCGTAACCCATCGACTTTGCGGTGTTGTACTTGATCTGCATGAGACCGAAGTAGCCGCGCTTGTTGTAGGCCTTGGAATTGTAGCGGCTCTCGCGATGAACGACGCGGTGGAGCAGCGATTCCGGAATTTCGTAAAGCTTCGAATATTTGCTGATGAGCTTGCTGACGAAGCTCTTTTCGACGGTCGGCGCATCGTCGCGGTCGTCATCGCTGAACATCGGCGGGGCGGCCGGCGGATCGATCGGACCGGACTCGTCGAAGCCGTAGTCCATGGTGAAGCGCGGTGTGGTGTCGACGGCGGCAAGCGCTGCGAGCGCGCCGTTCTGCGGTGTGGTGGCGGCGAAGGCAAGCTGCGTGGAGGGGCTTGCCGGCGAGCCCGGACGCGGCGTCGGAACGACGGACTGGATCGCCGTCATTTCGGGCGTGAGCGGAATGGGAGCATAGCCGTTGACGGCAACCTGCTGGACACCGCCCTGCATGGCAAAATCGCCAGCCTGCTGCTGCACGGGGGAGACGACATTCGGCATTGCGGCTGCAGTGAGAACAGGTGCGGCAGTTGCTGCCTGGGGATTGAGAGTGGCGACGGCCGGGCCGTTTGCGCCTTCAGCAGTCGGGATAGCAGCCAGCGTTGCATCTTCACCCGGCTTCGGCATGGGAATCACGGTCTGTGCGGCGGTCAGTTCCGCCTGAGAGGTATATTCGACGCTCGCGCATCCGGAAATGACACCGCAGAGCATGGTAGAGACCACAAGACTGCGTTTCAGGCCGGAAAATCCGATCGCTACCATTCTCTCACTTTCGTGAATCCCGCCGCCCCGGCAGCGTCTTAAAAGTTACTAAATACCTTAAGCCCCGGGGATAGCCATTAACCTATTCGTGGCTTTCCAGCAACCACGGAATATTACTAGGCTGCAATACGACGATACCCGGCGGTTACGGCGCCGGCAGCGATGAGGAGAGTGCCACCGGTGCGGTTGACCGCGCGCTGCACGCTGGCCTTACGAATCAGGCCTCGGGCGGCATGCGCGGCCATGGCGTAGCAGGACGCATTAATGGTGGCGAGAACGAGGAATGTCGCTTCCATGATCAGCATCTGATCGAAGAAGGGAAGGGCGGGGTTGAGGAACTGCGGAACGAAGGCGACGAAGAAGACAATGCTCTTCGGGTTCAACGCCGTCACCATATAGGCGTGCAGGAAGATCCGCAGCGACTTTTCTTCCGGCAGGTTATCGTTGTCCGCGATGTGTTCGCCGACGATCGGAGCCCGCCAGAGCTTGATTCCGAGCCAAATCAGGTAAGCGCCGCCGATCCACTTCAGCACGGTGAACAGTGTCGCGGATGCGGCGAGCAGTGCGCCCAGTCCAAAAAGCGACGCCGTCATGGCCGTGAAATCGCCGAGCGCCACGCCCGAAACGGTCGCCAGCGCCGTTTTCCGGCCATGACCCAGCGCATAGGAAACGACCAGAAGAATGGTCGGTCCCGGTATGGCGAGCATGATGGCGGATGCGGCTGCAAAAGCGAGCCAAGCTTCAAGCGACATGGAATCTCCTCCTATTCCTAGAGAACAAGCAAAGACACCATATTAGCCATCCGTCAATCATGCCGCCCTGTATTTTTGCCCGATCTGGCTCATTACTTCACCAAACCATGCGGTTGCAAGATCAAATGGCTTGCCACCCTTGATGCGCGGAAATTCTATTGTGCGCAACTTGCCGTTCTGCGCTTCATCATGGCCGGTTACACCCGAGATCTTGTTGAGAGCGCTTTCGACTGCGAGGTCTACCATGCTCTGGATCAGGCGCAGATCGTCGCCGTTTGCCGGTGCTGAACGGGCGAAATAACCGGATTTCTGGACGAGCGAGCGCTCGGCATCGAGCAGGCTTGCGAACTGCTTCTGGAACCAGGCGCCGACATTGATCGTGTCGATCTTCACATGTCCGAAGGCATCGCGCTTGACCGTCTCGCCGGCGGCCTCGCGTTCGGCAACGATGGCATCGAGGCAGGCGCCTTCCGATACGAAGACCGTGGCATGGCCGGTGCGGTCCATGATCTCCTTCAGGCGCGCGGCCTCGGCATCGAGATCGAAGGCCATTTCCGGCAGGTAGACGGCGTCGATGCTCTTCATATGCGCGTTCATCATCAGGCCATCGACATATTCATTGCCTTTGGTGCGCTGGAGATAGGCGCGGGCGGTAGCGGCCGTCAGCCAGCCGCAGTGGCGGCCCATGACCTCGTGAATGACGAGCGTGCGCGGGGCGGCGGTCTGTTCGTTGCTGACATTGTCGAAGAAGTGGGCGCCGACTTCGGCGGCCGTCCAGGCGCCGAGCGACTGGCGGATCGGCACGACGTCGTTGTCGACGGTTTTCGGCAGGCCGACGACCGTGAGATCATAACCGTTTGCCGCAAGATAGGCGGCCAGATCCGCGGCTGTCGTATTCGTGTCGTCGCCGCCGATCGTATGCAAGATGGTGACGCCGTCATTGGCAAGGCGCTCCGCGGCGACCCGCAACGGATTTTCGCCTTCCTTGACGAGACCGCGCTTCACGCAGTCGGCGGCATTGGTGAGCTTCACGCGGCTGTTGCCGATCGGCGAGCCGCCATAACGGTGCAGGCGCGGCGCCTTCTCGCGCATTTCCTTGTTGATCGCGACGCTGTCGCCGAGCAGCACGCCCTGATAACCGGACTTGTAGGCGATGAGCTCGATATCGGGTGCAACGTCGCTATATCGTTCGATGAGGCCGCCGACGGCGGATGAGAGGCAGGGCGCGAGGCCTCCGGCGGTCAGCATTGCGACTTTCTGTTTGGCCATAATCCCTCCTTTGGCGCCCGATGCGCGACTACGTGCAGCCTAAAGCGTGTCACGATTTTTCAGATCCGTCTGCCACGCGTTAAGTCTTTGTTTTCCGCATGTCGTGACCGCAAAACCGCTGTACAGTTTTGCGCGACATGCTTCAGGTAACGCATGGATGCGGCAGGGAAAGTGGCCTGTAAAGTAAAGAATTTACGAAAAACGCGCCTTTCTGCGGAGCGGGTGCCGGAAGCGGCGATATAATCGGTTCAATGCCAGTCCACCTATCCATAAGTGTTGTGGAAATCGCCGGCCGCTGTGTGGATAATACAGGAAATGGCGGACACAGCGGATGGTCGCGGCATCAGCGACCATTACCGAATTGTGAAAACTGTTTTCAAACCTACGACCAATAGCCGCCTTGCAATGGCAACGATTATTTGGTCAAGGTGTTTCTTCTAGAACTTGCTGCATTGCGAGAAGATGACGATGTCTTTCTGGGAAAAACTGGTGAATGCCATTGGCAATGCGGCGGGCAATGCGCTCTCCGCGGTGGTCGAGGCTATTCGCACGGTTTTCGAAGGTGATCCGGAGACGCGCCGCAAGGTTGCTTTCTCCGTAGCTGTCATTGCGCTTTCGGCCAAGATGGCAAAGGCTGACGGTATCGTCAGCGAAAAGGAAGTGCAGGCTTTCCGCGATATCTTCGAGTTTCCTCCGAGCGAGGCGAAGAATGTCGCGCGCCTCTATAATCTCGCCCGCCAGGACGTTGCCGGTTACGAGGCCTATGCAGCGAAGCTGTCTACGCTCTGCTCGACCTGCGCCGCCAATTGCCCGGTTCTGGAAGACGTTCTTGATGGTCTGTTCCATATTGCCAAGGCGGATGGGCTGATCCACGAGAATGAAATGAATTTCCTGCGCCATATCGCCGAGATCTTCCAGATGAGCGAGGCCCGTTTCGATCAGATCGCTGCGCGTCACGTTTCCGATGGACGCGACCCCTACAAGGTTCTCGGAGTTTCGCCGGCAGATGATTTCCCGACGATCCGCCGCCACTACCATGTGCTCGTCAGCGAGCATCATCCGGACCGGCTGATCTCGCGCGGCGTGCCGGAAGAGTTTCATGCGATTGCCAATGAACGTATGGCAGCGCTGAACGACGCCTATGCGGCGATCGAAAAGGAACGCCGCGCCGCATGACCTCATTCGAGGCCGATTACAAGCAGGCGTGCGTCCAGCCTTCGCCGAACCATGGCGAGCGCGCTGACGGACGCAAGCCTGATATGATCCTGCTGCACTATACCGGCATGCCGAGCCCGGAAGGAGCACTCGAGTGGCTCTGTCGGGACGAAAGCCAGGTCTCAAGCCATTATTTCGTGCACCCGGACGGCGAGATCGTGCAACTCGTGCCTGAGAATCGGCGCGCATGGCATGCGGGCAAGAGTTTCTGGCACGGCGAGACGGATATCAACTCACTGTCAATCGGCATCGAGATCGCCAATGCCGGCCATCCGGGCGGGCTTCCGGATTATCCGAAAAAGCAGATTGCGGCGGTGATCGAATTATGTCGCGATTGCGGCGATCGCTGGTCAATCGCGCCTGAAAGGGTGCTCGGCCACTCCGACGTCGCCCCTGTGCGCAAGGTCGATCCGGGCGAAAAATTCCCCTGGCGCGAGCTGTATCGGGCCGGCATCGGCCATTGGGTGGAACCGGCCGCTATTACCGGCGGGCGCTTCTTCCAGCGCGGTGATCGCGGGCAGCCGATCGAGGCACTGCAGTCCATGCTGTCGCTCTATGGTTACGGCACTGAGATCACAGGCGAATTCAGCGATAAGACGGCCGGGGACGTGGAAGCCTTCCAGCGGCATTTCCGCCCCGAACGGGTAGACGGGATCGCCGATTTCTCGACGATCGATACGCTGCATCGCCTGCTTTCGGCGCTGCCGCGGTATTCCTGACCTTTCATAGTTTCTGACATTACCGATTTTCCATGTTCAGACGCGAAATTCGGACTGCCACATCATTTCCCTATTATCTCCTCATTGCGATGGTCTAAGAGCTTCCGCTAAGCGGCGCCGATGGTTGTTCCCAAGTTAAATCGAAGGCGTCATGTGAAACGATAAGAATTGCTGCGAAACCTGATCAGTTCTTGGTCAGGTATTCTCCATACTGGCGAGGCGCGCAGCCCGGCAATTCTTTGGGTCGGAGTGATCAAGACTACATGAGAAAATTGATTGTTGTTGCTGCAGCATGCGTTGGCATGGTGCTGGCGGGAAATAGCTTTGCCTTTGCGAATGACTGGGGCGTACGAGCCGATGCGCCCGTGAAGAAAGTGGAGCGTCCGCAGAAGACAGCGGAGCGCGTGCATAAGAAAGAACGCCCGCAGAGAACGGCGCAGCGTGTACAGAAGAAAACAGAGCGTCCGCTGAAGACGGTCGAGCGCCAGAGTGGCTATCCCGTCGCCGATGTTTCCGGCAATTCCTATTCCGCATTGATCAGCAAATATGCCAATCAATATGATGTGCCGGTGGCTCTTGCGACTGCTGTCATCCGTGTTGAAAGCAATTTCAATCCGATGGCGCGCGGCAGCCACGGCGAAATCGGCCTGATGCAGATCAAGCCGGCGACGGCCCGCATGATGGGCTATTCCGGCGGTGCCAAGGGTCTGTTCGATCCGGAAACCAACATCAAATACGGCATGAAGTACCTGGCGGCCGCCCACGATCTCGGTGGCGGGCAGACCTGCAATACCATCCTCAAGTACAATGCCGGTCACGGCGCGACGCGCATGAACCCGGTCTCCAAGTCCTATTGCGGCAAGGTTCTTGCGATGCTCTGAAACGGAAACGCTTGTCTCTGACAGGGGCCGGATGATTCAGAACGATTGCCATGTTATCGCTAGCCTTTAGCGAGGTGAGATATGGCAGTCGATTTTAAATTCATCGTCATCGGCCGCGGCATGATGGGTGCCGCGGCCGCAAAATATCTGGCGCGCCAGACGGACGGCGTTGCCGTCATCGGCCCGGACGAGCCTGAAGACCGCAAGGCGCACGACGGCGTCTTCGCCAGCCATTATGATGAAGGACGCATCACCCGCACCATCGATCCGGATCGCGACTGGGCCCTGCTCGCCAATCGCTCCATCGCCCGCTATGGCGAGATCGCCAAAGAAAGCGGCATCGATTTCTATACGGAGGCAGGCTGTGTCGCCGTGGCGCCTTCCGAAAGCGATTATCTCAACGATACAAGGCGGGCAGCGATCTCGCTCGGTGTGGAGACCGCCTCCCTCGATGAGGTTGGCCTGAAGAGACAGTTTCCCTATTTCGCCTTTCCCTCCGGCAGTACCGGCATTTTCGAAGCGAAGGGAGCGGGGCATATCAGCCCGCGCAAGCTTGTAAGGGCGCAGTCGCTGCTTGCCGAGAAGGCAGGTGCGGCGGTGATCCGTGATCATGTCATCTCGATCCGGGAGGAGGGCGGTGCGGCTGTCGTCACAATGGCGGGCGGCGAGGTCTATCGCGCCGAGAAAGTGCTGCTTGCGGCCGGCGGTTTTTCCATTTCGCAGAATCTCTTGCCGCAATCCGTTGATATGACGGTTTACGGGCGCACCGTGACACTTTTCGAAGTGGCGGAAGAGGATGCGCATCGCTTTGCCGGCATGCCGTCGCTGATCCTCGATGCACCCGGCATCGACATCTACCTGCTGCCGCCGATCCGCTATCCCGACGGCAGGCTTTATCTGAAGATCGGCGGTGATCCGGACAATCTGGTGCTGAACAATGATAAAGACATGCGTGCCTGGTTCCGCACCGACGGGCGCGAGGTTGCGCGCGAACACTTCGAGGGCATCGTTGCACGCATCGTGCCGGAACTCGAGGCACGGTCCATTTCGAGTGCATCCTGCGTGGTCTCCTATACCAAGAGCCGCTATCCGATGATTGGCTATACCGCTTCGCCGCATATTGCCGTTCTGACCGGCTGCTCGGGAACGTCTGCCAAGAGCTCCGACGAGATCGGCAGGCTGGGGGCTGAACTGCTTCTGGCAGGCAGAATCAAGGATCAGGGCTACGCCACGGATTTCACACCTTATTTCCGTTAAGCCTACCACCCCATATTTCGTTGGCATTTGCGGGCTTCCTCGTTTAAGGGAGCCCCTGCCAGTTGGCCGGGCAGCCGCGCTTTACCAATGCCGAAAGGCGGTAGGGTGAGGAAAGTCCGGGCTCCACGGAAACACGGTGCCGGATAACGTCCGGCGAGGGCGACCTCAGGGAAAGTGCCACAGAAAGCAAACCGCCTGTCTTGACAGGTAAGGGTGAAAGGGTGGGGTAAGAGCCCACCGCATCTCCGGCAACGGATATGGCACGGTAAACCCCACCGGGAGCAAAACCGAATAGGGATGACGCGGTTGGCGAAAGCCTTCCGGCCTGTTTCTGGGTCAGTCATCCGGGTGGGTTGCGTGAGGCAGCGTGCAAGCGCTGTCCCAGATGAATGGCTGCCACGTTCCGGTTCGCCGGAGCCATACAGAACCCGGCTTACAGGCCAACTGGCGATTACCTTTTCCGGCGTCCGCTTTGCCGCAAAATCCAATATCCTTCCTATCAAGCCATTGAAATGTCTGAAATGGAGGCGAGGTCTCACGGATCTTGCTTGGCCGGATCTCCCGTTCGCTCAGTGTGCTTCGGGTGGCGTTTGAGAATCGCTTTCCTAACCCTTTGTTAAACTTAACAGCTTATAAATGTTTGATACTGCGCCCGCCTCAAAATGGGCTCATCCCATTGACGCCCATATGGTCCCATGCTATCCCAAATGCGCACTGCATCAGGGCAATCATCTGCCCATCAATCGCAAAGCAAAGGCGCCTTCCGGATCGGAAGCGTCGGGAGGGCCTTGGTTCTTTCGGCTTGCGAAGCTGTGCCTGACTTTGAGGGTTTCGGGCGGCCAATGGCATTCCGGGCTCTTTCGGAAACGGATGTTTCGTGTCATGAGCCGCTTCCTTTCGAATGCGACCAACAGGATCGATACCAAGGGCCGGGTTTCCGTGCCGGCGGCGTTTCGTTCCGTGCTGGCGCAGCGCAACGTTCAGGAGCTTTATTGCTTTCAGGACTTTGTGTTTCCGGCGATCAGCGTCGGCGGTTTGGATCTTCTGGAAAGGTTCGAGCGGCAGATTGCGGCGGAGGATCCGTTTTCGCCGGATGCAAACGAGATGTCGCTTCTCATTCATGGGGGCGGGGTCTTCATGAAGCTCGACGCCGAGGGGCGGTTGATGGTCACGGATTTCATTCGCGGCTTCACCGGTATTTCGGACGAGGTGACCTTCGTGGGTCGGGCGGATCACTTTCAGCTCTGGCAGCCGCAAGCATTCGCGGCCGCACAGGCGCAGGCACGAGGGGAGCGCAAGCTGGCGGGCAAGCGTTCCTGAACGAACGAGGGAACGGAATGGCGGCGAATCCTGGCGGAGGTTCAACTGAAGCCGGTGGCGGACCGGTTCGCCACATTCCGGTTCTTCTCAAGGAAGTGCTTGCGGCGCTGGAGCCTTTTTCCGGCAAGGTCATCCTCGATGGCACCTTTGGTGCGGGTGGCTATACCTCCGCCATTCTCGACGCAGGTGCCGATGTGATCGCGCTCGATCGCGATCCGACGGCGATTGCCGCCGGCCAGGCGCTCGTCGCCGCCCATAGCGGTCATCTCAAGCTCATCCATTCGCAATTTTCGCAACTTGCCAATCATGCGCCCGGTGGCGGGCTTGATGGCGTGGTGCTCGATATCGGTGTTTCCTCCATGCAGATCGATGAGGCCGAGCGCGGCTTCTCGTTCCAGAAGAGCGGGCCGCTCGACATGCGCATGTCGGCTGCCGGTGTTTCCGCTGCCGATGTGGTCAATCGCGCCAAGGTCGCCGATCTCATCCGGATTTTCCACTATCTCGGCGAAGAGAGCCAAGCGCCACGCATTGCGCATGCGATCGAAAAGCGCCGCGTCGAAAAAACTTTCGAGACGACGCGCGATCTCGCCGGCCTGATCGAGCTGGTGACGCCGCGCAAGATGAAGGACAAGATCCATCCGGCAACGCGCGTCTTCCAGGCGCTGCGCATCTTCGTCAATGACGAGCTCGGCGAGCTGGCGCAGGCGCTGTTTGCTGCCGAGCGGGCGCTGAAGCCCGGCGGCCGTCTCGTCGTCGTCACCTTCCATTCGCTGGAAGACCGTATCGTCAAGAAGTTCTTCTCCGACCGTGCCGGCAAGGCTTCCGGCTCCCGTCATCTGCCCATTGCGCATGAGCGCGCCGCGACCTTCGAGCCGGTCGGCAAGTCGATGGTTTCTGCCAGCGAAGAAGAAGCTCAGGCCAATCCGCGCGCCCGTTCCGCCAAGCTGCGCGCCGGCCAGCGCACCACCGCCCCCGCTGAATCCGAAGACATGTCGCTCTTCGGATTCCCAAATCTTGCCAGCCTCGGAAAGCTTGGAGGTTGATATGCTGAGAACGTTCGATCTTGTGCTCATCGGCATCATGACAGCGGCAGCCGCCGTCACCTATACGATCAAGCACCGCGCGGAGCTTAAGCTCGAGGAGGTTCATCGCCTCGAAGCGGAGATCAAGCTGGAGAAGGACACGATCGATCTCCTGAAGGCCGACTGGGCGCTGCAATCGCAGCCGAACCGACTGGAGCGGCTGGTCAATGCCTATAACAGCGAGCTGCAGCTGCAGCCGACGGATTCGACCTCGCTTGCCCATGCGCGCGAGCTGCCGATGCTGAAGTCGCAGGTTCCTCCGCCTGATATCACCGAAGCCAAGGCGGGCGCCAAGCCGGGTGCTGCCGCCAAGGCTCAACCGATCCCGATGCCAGCGCCCCGCGAAGCCGAAGACGCGGACCAGATCGAAACGGGAGCGGTGGAATAATGTCCTTCCTTTCCCGCATCATGGTGCTGAAGAGCCAGGCGCATTTTTCCGCCGGCGTCTACGACCGTTTCGGCGCCCCCTCGGGCATGGCGATCGAAGGCTCGCGCAAGCGCAGGGCCGGGCAGGCCAGGAGCCGCGTCGGCCTGCTGATCGTCGGCTTTACCGCCCTCTATGCGGTTATCGGCGCCCGTATGGTCGAATATGCGATGAAGGAACCGGAATCGGTCTCGTCCATCCTTCCGCCCGATCGGCTGATGGCGTCGCGCCCCGATATTGTCGACCGCAACGGCGAAGTGCTGGCGACCGATATCCGAACCGTTTCGCTCTTTGCCGAGCCGAACAAGATCGTCGATACCGACGAGGCCGTAGAGAAGCTGCAGACGGTGCTTTCCGACCTCGACGTCAAGGATACCTACAAGAAGCTCTCGAGCCGCACCTCGCATTTCGCCTGGCTGCGCCGCCAGCTGACGCCGAAACAGCAGAGCCAGATCCTGGCGCTTGGTATTCCCGGCATAGGTTTCCGTCCGGAAAAGCGCCGCTTCTATCCGGGCGGCGCGACGGCCGCGCATATCCTCGGCTATGTCAACATCGACAACCGCGGCGTGGCCGGCATGGAAAAATATATCGACGACCAGGGGCTTGCCGATCTCGCCTCGGTCGGCATGACGAGCAACCAGCCGCTGGAGCCGGTGCGCCTTTCGATCGATGTGCGCGTGCAGGCGATCGTGCGCGATGTCGTCGCCAATGCGGTGGTCAATTACAAGGCAAAGGGTGCGGGGGCCGTCGTGCTGGATGCCCATACCGGCGAAGTGCTCGCCATGGCGTCTGCGCCGGATTTCGATCCGAACAATCCGCAGGAAGGCTCCAAGGACGGCTGGCTGAACCGCATGTCGAACGGGACGTTCGAGATGGGCTCGACCTTCAAGACCTTCTCGACCGCAATGGCGATCGACAGCGGCAAGGTCTCGCTGAAGGATAGTTTCGACGCGACCAACCCGATCCGCATCGGGGGCTTCACCATTCACGACTTCCACGGCCAGCGCCGCTGGCTGACCGTTCCGGAAATCTTCGAATATTCCTCCAACATCGGCACGGCGAGAATGATCGATATCGTCGGCATGGAGATGCAGAAGGACTATCTGACGCGTTTCGGCCTGCTGACCAAGATGCAGACCGAGCTGCCGGAGGTGAAGATGCCGAGCCAGCCGCGCGTCTGGAAAAAGATCAATTCCATCACGATCTCCTTCGGCCATGGTGTGGCGACGACGCCGCTGCAGACGGCTGTCGCTGGTGCTGCGCTCATCAATGGCGGCAAGCTGATCGAGCCGACTTTCCTGCCGCGCACCCGCGACCAGGCTGATGACGTGGCCGAGATGGTCGTCAAGAAGGGGACGAGCGACGACATCCGCTATCTCTTCAAGCTGAATGGCCAGAAGGGCTCCGGCCGCAACGCCGACGTGCCGGGCTTCAATGTCGGCGGCAAGACCGGTACAGCCGACAAGGTCGTCAACGGCCGCTACGCCAGCAACCTCAATTTCAACGCCTTTCTGGCGGCTTTTCCGATCGACAATCCAAGATATGTGGTGCTGACCTTCTGCGACGAACCGCTTGATGGCGAGCAGCACCAGCGCATCGCCGCCTATACGGCGGCGCCCATGGTCAAGAACATCGTACGCCGTGCAGCGCCCATCCTCGGCGTCGAGCCTGAATTTGGCGAAGACGGTTCGGCCTTGTTGGTGTCTTATTGAGTGTGAATCAATGTCGGTGTCGATTCGTAAGGGGCGGTCGACCTGAACCAGAAAAGTGCATTCGATGAAATTGCGGGACCTCGCCGGAAATGCGTTTCCGGAACTCAAAGCTGAACTTGAAGGACCGGCCGGCGCGCTGGATATATCAGGATTGTCTTCCGACAGCCGGAAGGTCGCGCCCGGAATGGCTTTCGTGGCGATTGCCGGCTCCAAGGCCGATGGTGCGGGTTTCATCGCTGATGCGGTTGCCAAAGGTGCTGCCGCCGTCATCGCATCGCATGCGGCCGAGACCCCCGTACCGGTTCTGGTCGTTGCCGAGCCGCGCCGTTTCCTCTCCGTTGCCGCTTCGCATTTCTACGGCCGCCAGCCGGCGACGATGGTTGCGGTGACGGGCACGGCCGGCAAGACCTCGGTTGCTTCCTTCACCCGACAGATCTGGGCGCATGCCGGCCACGCGGCCGCGATGATCGGCACGACGGGCGTCATCTCGCCGACACGCAATGAATATGGCTCGCTGACGACGCCTGATACTGTATCGCTGCACGAGCTGCTCGCCGAACTCGCCGATGAAGGCGTCACGCATGCCTCGATGGAAGCTTCCAGCCACGGCCTCGACCAATATCGCCTCGACGGCGTGAAGCTCGCAGCTGCCGCCTTCACCAATCTCGGCCGCGACCATATGGATTACCATCCGACGGTCGAAGACTATATGGCTGCCAAGATGCACCTCTTCGACCGGGTGCTGCCCAAGGGCTCGCCCGCCGTCATCTTCGCCGACGATCCGTGGTCGGAGGAGGCGATCAAGGCGGCGGCTGCTGCCGGTCATGATGTGCGCACGGTTGGGCGCAAGGGTGCCTATCTGACGCTGAAGCGTGTCGAGCATTTCCGTCACAAGCAGGTTGCGGAAGTCCATGCCGAAGGTGAGATCTTCGAAGTCGATATTCCGCTTGCCGGGGATTTCCAGATCGCCAATGCGCTGGTTGCTGCGGCGCTCGCCATGTCGACCGGCGTTCCGGCAAAGATCGCGATGGCGGCACTCGAAAAGTTGCAGGGCGCTTCCGGCCGTCTTGAGCTGGTCGGCCATACCAAGGACGGCGCGCTCGCCTATGTCGATTACGCCCACAAGCCGGACGCGCTGGAAAATGTGCTAAACTCGGTGCGTCCGTTCACGACGGGCCGCGTCATCGTGGTGTTCGGCTGTGGCGGCGACCGCGACCGCGGCAAACGGCCGATCATGGGAGAGATCGCCTGCCGGCTTGCCGATGTCGTGATCGTCACCGATGATAATCCACGCTCGGAGGAGCCGGCTGCGATCCGTGCCGAGATCATGGCGGCGGCCAAATGCGCTTCCGAGATCGGCGACCGCGCCCAGGCGATACGTGAGGCGGTTCTGCAGCTGAAATCCGGCGATACGCTGATCGTTGCCGGCAAGGGACATGAAGAGGGGCAGACGGTCGGCAGCGTCACGCTGCCGTTTTCCGATCATGCCGAAGTGCGCAAGGCTTTGGAGGAGCGGGTACCATGAACTGGCTCTGGACCACCGAAGACATGATCGCCGCGATGGCGGGCCGTCCGTTCGGCTCGCTGCCGCAGGGTATTACCGGTATTTCCATCGACAGCCGCTCGATTGCGCCCGGTGAGGCCTTCTTCGCGATCAAGGGCGACCGCGTGGATGGGCACGATTATGCTTCGATGGCGATGGCAAACGGCGCGTCGCTGCTGGTCGTCAGCGAGGCCCGCCTGCCGGCCATGGGGCGCCTGACGGTGCCGATGATCGTGGTCGAGGATGTGCTTGCTGCGCTTGGCCGTCTGGGGCTTGCGTCGCGTGAGCGTTCGCGGGCGAAGATCATTGCCGTCACCGGATCGGTCGGCAAGACGACGACCAAGGAGATGCTGCGCCATGTGCTGTCTCCCTCCGGCAAGGTGCATGCGTCCGTTGCTTCCTTCAACAATCATTGGGGCGTGCCGCTGACGTTGGCACGCATGCCGATCGACACCTATTTCGGGGTGTTCGAGGTCGGCATGAACCATCCGGACGAGATCCGGCCGCTTGTGAAGATGATCCGACCGCATGTCGCTGTCATCACGACGATCGCGCCGGCCCATCTCGGCAATTTCCAGAGCGTTCAGGAAATTGCCGCCGCCAAGGCGGAAATCTTCGAGGGGCTTGAGCCGGGCGGCGACGTCGTTCTCAACCGCGACAATGATCAGTTCAATTTCCTGGAGCAGGCAGCCCAGGCGCTCGGCATCACGAAGATCCATTCCTTTGGCCAGCATGCCAAGGCGGAGTTCCGTCTCGCTGAATTCAACGGCTCGGACGAAAGCTCGACGCTCTGGATGACGGTTGGAGGCGATACCAAGGAAGTGCGCATCGGCGCGCCGGGCCGCCACATCGCTGAGAATGCGCTGGCTGCATTGGGTGTCGTGACGATCGTCGGCGCCAGCCTCGACAAGGCAATCGAAGCACTTGCGACGCTGAAGCCGGAAAAGGGCAGGGGCAAGCGCTACAGGCTTCCGATCGGCAATGGCAGCCTCACGCTGATCGATGAGAGCTATAACGCCAATCCGGCCTCCATGCGCGCGGCGATCGCGTTGCTTGCGACAGCCGAACCGACCGGCCGGGGACGCCGCATCGCCGTGCTCGGCGACATGCTGGAAATGGGCGAATTTGCCGAGCAGGTCCATGCGGATCTTGCCGGCCCGCTACTGGCCGCCGGTCTCGAACATGTCTGGCTCGCGGGGCCTGAGATGGTGGTGCTGAAAGAATCGCTTCCCGACAGCGTCGCAGTCGAGCATCGCGAGAAGACGGAAGAATTGTTGGAATTCGTATTGAACTCGATCGCACCTGACGACGTGTTGATGGTGAAGTCGTCTCTGGGGATCGGTTTCGGCAAGATTGTCGCCGCGCTCCTTGACAAGTACCCGCCAGTTTCAGACACGCAACGCGAACTATGATCGGGTAAAAGGGGCCTTGAATGCTGATTTGGCTAGTCGAACTGTCGGAATATTTCAAATTTCTGAATTTGTTCAGGTACATTACCTTCCGGGCGGGTGCCGCTCTTTTTACCTCCGCTCTGATCGTCTTCCTCTTCGGGCCTGCTATCATCAACTCGCTGCGCATCCGGCAAGGCAAGGGCCAGCCGATCCGCGCCGACGGGCCGCAAACGCATTTCAAGAAGGCCGGTACGCCGACCATGGGCGGCCTGATGATCCTTGCCGGCATCGTCGGCGCGTCGCTGCTCTGGGCCGATCTTTCCAATGTCTATGTCGTGGCGACGCTGCTCGTGACGCTCGGCTTCGGCGCCATCGGCTTCTATGACGATTATCTCAAGGTCACCAAGCAGAGCCACAAGGGCTTTTCGGGCAAGGCGCGTCTCGGCATCGAGTTCATCATTGCCGGCATCGCCGTCTATTTCATGATGCGCACGGCGCTCGTCTCGGGTCCGGCAGGCTCCACCTTCGGCTCCTCGATTGCATTTCCCTTCTTCAAGGACTTCCTGATCAATATCGGCATCATGTTCGTCGTCTTCGGCGGCTTCGTCATCGTCGGCGCCGGCAATGCCGTGAACCTGACTGATGGCCTCGACGGCCTTGCTATCGTGCCGGTCATGATTGCCGCCGCCGCCTTCGGCATCATCGCCTATCTCGCCGGTAATGCGGTCTTTGCCAATTACCTTCAGATCAATTTCGTGCCCGGTACTGGCGAGCTTGCCGTCGTGCTCGGCGCCGTTATCGGCGCGGGCCTCGGCTTCCTTTGGTTCAACGCCCCCCCGGCGGCGATTTTCATGGGGGATACCGGGTCGCTGGCGCTCGGCGGCACGATCGGTACGGTTGCCGTCGCCACCAAGCATGAGATCGTCATGGCGATCGTCGGCGGCCTCTTCGTCATAGAAACCCTGTCGGTCATCATCCAGGTCGGCTTCTTCAAGATGACTGGCCGGCGCGTCTTCCTCATGGCGCCGATCCACCACCATTTCGAAAAGAAGGGCTGGACTGAGAGCCAGGTGGTGATCCGCTTCTGGATCATCGCCGTCGGCCTTGCCATGCTCGGCCTTTCCACCCTGAAGCTGCGGTGAGGCGGTCATGATCCCGGTCACGACGCTTGCAGGAAAGAAGGTCGCTCTCTTCGGTCTCGGCGGCTCCGGCTCAGCGACCGCCAAGGCGCTGATCGCTGGCGGTGCTGATGTCACAGCTTGGGACGACAATCCTGACAGCGTTGCCAAGGCCGCATCGGAAGGCATTACTACCGCCGACCTGCACACGATCGACTGGAGCGCGCAGGCGCTCTTCGTGCTTTCTCCCGGCGTGCCGCTCACCCATCCGAAGCCGCACTGGACCGTTGATCTCGCGCGTGCGGCTGGCGTCGATATCGTCGGCGATGTCGAGCTCTTCGTGCGGGAGCGCCGCGCGCATGCTCCCGATTGCCCCTTCATCGCCATCACCGGAACGAACGGCAAATCGACCACGACGGCGCTGATTGCACATGTCCTGAAATCGAGCGGCCGCGATACGCAGCTCGGCGGCAATATCGGCACGGCCGTGCTGACACTCGATCCGCCGAAAAGCGAGCGCTATTTCGTCGTCGAATGCTCCTCCTACCAGATCGATCTTGCGCCGACGCTCAATCCGTCCGCCGGCATCCTGCTCAACCTGACGCCCGATCACCTCGATCGGCATGGCACGATGCAGCACTATGCCGATGTCAAGGAACGGTTGGTTGCTGGCAGTGATGTCGCTGTTGTCGGCGTCGATGACAGCCATTCGGCGCTGATTGCCGACCGCATCGAGCGGGCAGGGGTGAAGGTGGTCAGGATATCCCGCCGCAATGTGCTGGCCGACGGTATTTATGCCGAAGGCACGAAGCTCATCCAGGCAGCGGGTGGTGCCATGCTGCCCTTCGTCGATCTCGACGGCATCCAGACGCTGCGCGGCAGTCACAATGCACAGAACGCTGCTGCCGCGGTCGCCGCCTGCCTTGCGGTGGGTGTCTCCGCCGAGGACATCCGTGCGGGTCTTGCATCCTTCCCGGGCCTCAAGCATCGCATGCAACCGATCGGCCGGCGCGGTAATGTCGTCTTCGTCAACGATTCCAAGGCGACGAATGCGGATGCTGCGGCTCCGGCACTTTCGAGCTATAACAGGATCTATTGGATTGCCGGCGGATTGCCGAAGGCGGGTGGTATTACGACGCTTGCGCCCTATTTCCCGCGGATCGCCAAGGCCTATCTGATCGGTGAGGCGGCGGCAGAATTTGCCGCGACGCTCGGCGAGGCGGCACCCTACGAAATATCAGGCACGCTGGAACGGGCCGTGGCGCATGCCGCAGCTGACGCCGAAAAGGATGAAACCGGTCCCGTGGCCGTGATGTTATCCCCGGCTTGCGCAAGCTTCGACCAGTACAAGAACTTCGAAGTCAGGGGCGATGCCTTTGTCGGCCATGTGGCCGCCCTTGACGGCGTGACCATGCTGATCAATTCGGCAACAGGAGACAAATGACATGGTGAGCCGCGCGGAACGTGGAGCATTGGCCGATTGGTTCTGGACCATCGACCGCTTTTTCCTGGCCTTGTTCCTCTTCCTGATGGGCATCGGCTTCATGCTCTCCTTTGCGGCTTCGCCGGCAGTTGCCGAGCGCATCGGCCTGGAGCCCTTCCATTTCGTCAAGCGCCACGCCGCCTTCATGATCCCGTCGATTGCGGTCATGCTTGGCCTCTCGTTCCTGACGCCGCGCCAGGTGCGGCGCACCGCAATCATCCTGCTGATCGTGGCACTCGCCATGATGCTGCTGGTGCTGTTCTTCGGCCAGGAGGTCAAGGGTGGAAGGCGCTGGATCTGGATCGCCGGCCTTTCCATCCAGCCGTCGGAATTCATGAAGCCGGCCTTCGTCGTGGTCTGCGCCTGGCTCTTTGCCGAACATGCGCGCCAGCCGGAGATACCGGGCAATCTCTTCGCCATCATCCTGTTCGGCATCGTCGTCGCCCTGCTCGTGGCACAGCCTGACCTTGGCCAGACGATCCTGACGACGGCTGTCTGGGGAGGGATGTTCTTCATGGCTGGCATGCCGTGGCTCTGGATCATCGTGCTGGGTGTCGGCGGTGCCGGCGGCCTTGTGACCGCCTACTACGTTTTCCCGCACGTGGCGGGCCGAATAGACAAGTTCCTTACCGGCGAAGGCGATACGTTCCAGATCGATACCGCTCGCGAGGCGATCATCCGCGGTGACTGGTTCGGGCAGGGGCCGGGCGAAGGCATCGTCAAGCGCATCATTCCGGATGCGCATACCGATTTCATCTTTTCGGTCGCGGCCGAGGAATTCGGCATCGTCTTCTGCATCGCGCTCGTCGTCATCTTCACCGTGCTGGTGCTGCGCGGCCTGTCGCATGCCTATCGCGAACGCAACGACTTCAATCGCTTTGCCGTCGCAGGCCTTGTGCTGCAGATGGGCATCCAGTCGATCATCAATATCGGCGTCAATCTCGAACTGCTGCCGGCCAAGGGCATGACGCTGCCGCTGATTTCCTACGGCGGTTCGTCGATGGTGGCGATCTGCGTGACGGCCGGCTTCATTCTGGCGCTGACGCGCCATCGCCCGGAAAAACGTGCGCAGGACCGGAGCCTCTTCCGCGTGCCGCACGGCATGCCGGCGGAGTAGGGCATTATGAGCAAGGGCATCGTCCTTCTTGCCGCCGGCGGAACTGGCGGCCACGTCTTTCCGGCAGAGGCGCTGGCCTTCAAGCTGAAGGAGCGCGGCTATTCCGTGCATCTCGTCACCGACAGTCGTGCCGAGCGATATGCCGGTAAGTTTCCGGCCGACGAGATCCATGTCGTGCCGTCGGCGACGATCAGTTCCAAGAACCCCGTGGCCGTTGCCCGTTCTCTGTGGAAGCTCTGGACCGGAATGCGCGCCGCAAAGCGGCTGATCCAGCGGTTGAAGCCCGTGATCGTCGTTGGCTTCGGCGGTTATCCGACAGTGCCGCCGCTGCTTGCCGCCAGCCGCCTCGGTGTGCCTTCCATGCTGCATGAGCAGAATGCCGTCATGGGGCGTGCCAACAAGGCGCTTGCGCCGCGCGTCAGGGCGATTGCCGGCGGCTTCCTGCCCGAGAGCGGCGGCACGTTTTCCGACAAGACGATTGCGACCGGCAATCCTGTGCGGCCGGCGATCCTTGCCGCGGCCGAACAGCCTTACATACCGTCGCATCCGGGCGAGGATTTCAATCTCGTGGTCTTCGGCGGCAGCCAGGGCGCACAATATTTCTCCAAGGCGATGCCGACGGCGATCAGCCTGCTCGACGACGCGCTGCGCGCGCGGCTCCGGGTAACCCAACAGGTTCGCTCGGAGGATATGGAGACGGTGCGCGGGTGTGTAGTGCAGTTGCAGATGGCTGCGGATATTGCGCCGTTTTTCAACGACATGGCGGAGCGTCTTGCCAAGGCGCATCTGGTCATCTGCCGCTCCGGCGCCTCGACGGTTTCGGAAATCTCGGTCATCGGCCGTCCGGCCGTGCTGGTGCCTTATCCGCATGCGCTGGACCACGATCAGGCGGCTAATGCCGCAGCGCTGGCGGCGACCGGCGGAGCCAAAGTGATCGCCCAATCCGAGCTTTCGCCCGAGCGTATCGCCTCTATCCTGACGCATGTCATGAACGATCCGGAAAAGCTTGCAACCATGGCGGCTGCCGCCAAGCTTGCAGGAAAACCGGATGCAGCGAACTTGCTTGCCGACATGGTTGAGGCTATTGCCGCCGGTAAGACAGTTGCAGAATTCAAGGGGGCACGCGTATGAAGCTGCCAAAGGCGATCGGCCTTGTCCATTTCATCGGCATTGGCGGTATCGGCATGAGCGGTATCGCTGAGGTGCTGCATAACCTCGGCCACAAGGTGCAGGGATCGGATCAGTCCGACAGCGCCAACGTTCAGCGCCTGCGCGATAAAGGCATCGAAGTCTTTGTCGGCCACAAGGCGGAAAACCTCGGCGATGCCGAAGTCGTTGTCGTGTCGACCGCGATCAAGAAGAGCAATCCGGAACTCATTGCCGCACGCGAGAAGCTGCTGCCTGTCGTGCGCCGCGCTGAAATGCTGGCCGAGCTGATGCGTTTTCGCAATGCGATTGCCATTGGCGGCACGCATGGCAAGACGACGACCACGTCGCTCGTCGCCACGCTGCTCGAAGCCGGCGGGCTGGACCCGACCGTCATCAATGGCGGCATCATCAATGCCTACGGCACGAATGCGCGCATGGGCGAGGGTGAGTGGATGGTGGTCGAGGCGGATGAGTCCGACGGCACTTTCCTGAAGCTGCCGGCCGATGTGGCCGTCGTCACCAATATCGATCCTGAACATCTCGATCATTACGGCAATTTCGACGCGGTTCGCGCCGCCTTCCGGCAGTTCGTCGAGAACGTTCCCTTCTACGGCTTCGGCGTCATGTGCCTCGATCATCCCGAGGTTCAGGCGCTGGTCAGCCGGATCGAAGACCGCAAGGTCATCACCTACGGCGAAAACCCGCAGGCCGATGTGCGCTTCATGAATGTGCGCATCGACGGCACGCGCTCGATCTTCGACGTTGAAATCCGCCGCCGCCGCACCGGCGAGGTCATCAGGCTTGACGATCTCGTCATGCCGATGCCCGGCCGTCACAACATCTCGAATGCAACTGCGGCCATCGCCGTCGCCAACCGCCTCGGTATGTCCCGCGAGGATATAGCCAAGGGGCTTGCCTCTTTCGGCGGCGTGAAGCGGCGCTTCACGCTGACCGGCGAATGGAACGGCGTGCAGATCTTCGACGACTACGGCCATCATCCGGTCGAGATCAAGGCGGTGCTGCGCGCCGCCCGCGAGGCCTGCAAGGGCCGTATCATCGCCGTGCACCAGCCTCACCGCTATACCCGCCTGTCGAGCCTGTTCGAGGAATTTGCCGCCTGCTTCAATGATGCGGACAGTATTTTCATCGCGCCTGTTTATGCTGCGGGCGAGGAGGCCATCGAGGGCGCGGATTCGGAATCGTTGGTTTCCCGCATCAAATCGGGTGGTCATCGCGACGCGCGCTTCCTTCCTTCGGCGGAAGCTCTACCGCAGATGGTAGCAGAGATTGCAAAACCCGGGGACTTTGTAGTTCTGTTGGGTGCTGGTAGCATTACATATTGGGCAGCGGCGCTGCCGAAGCAGTTGCAAGACCTTTCAGGAAAATCCGCATGAAACAGGTTAATGGGGAAAAACTTCTTGCCTCTCTCGGAGAGGGCGTAAAGGACATTCGCGGCCGACTGACGCCGGATGCCCCCATGGATCGCGTCACCTGGTTCCACGCCGGCGGTCTGGCCGAGCTGATGTTCCAGCCGCATGACGAGGACGACCTTATCGCCTTCCTGAAGATCCTGCCGGATGAAGTGCCGCTGACGGTGGTCGGCGTCGGCTCGAACATCCTGGTGCGCGATGGCGGAATTCCGGGCGTCGTTTTGCGCCTGTCGGCCAAGGGCTTCGGCTTTGTCGAACTCGCTGGCGAAAACCGCATTCACGCTGGCGCCATCTGCCCGGACAAGCATGTTGCCGCCATGGCGATGGATAATGGCATCGGTGGCTTTGCTTTCTATTACGGCATCCCGGGTGGCATCGGTGGTGCTGCCCGCATGAATGCCGGCGCCAATGGCTCCGAGACGAAGGATCGCGTCGTCGAGGTGCGGGCAATCGACCGCAAGGGCAACAAGCATGTGCTGTCGAATGCCGAGATGGGCTATTCCTATCGCCACTCTGACGCCGCCGAAGATCTGATCTTCACCTCAGTACTGTTCGAGGGCTATCCCTACGACCGCGCGAAGATCCGTGCCGAAATGGATGCCGTGCGCAACCACCGCGAGACGGTCCAGCCGATTCGCGAAAAGACTGGTGGTTCGACCTTCAAGAATCCCGAGGGCCATTCGGCCTGGAAGCTGATCGACGAGGCGGACTGCCGCGGTCTCGTCATCGGCAGCGCGCAGATGTCATCGCTCCACTGTAACTTCATGATCAACATGGGGCAGGCGACGGGCTACGATCTCGAATATCTGGGCGAGGAAGTGCGCCGCAAGGTTTTCGAAACCTCAGGCATCAAGCTCGAATGGGAAATCAAGCGTCTCGGGCTCTTCATGCCTGGCCGCGAGGTTCGCCCCTTCCAGGGCGTCACATCAGAATAAGCGCTATTTTACCGCAAGCCTTAAACCTTCGCGCGGCGTGACGACGGGCGACCAGCCCAGCATGTCGCGCGCGTGGGATATATCGACCTGCAGCGAACCGCAGAGGCGCTGATAGACGGCTCCCTTTCCTGTGATCCTGGCTGCCATGTGCATCAGGGACGGCGGGAAGGGGAGGAGCATCGGTTTGACGCCGAGGCCCGCAGCGATGCCCTCGATCAATCCCGGCGTCGACAGGTCTTCACCATCTCCTGCAAGGAATATTTCGCCGGCTGCCGCCGGATGCTGCATGCAGGTGATGATCAGGTCGACGAGGTTCTGCACCGCGACCAGTGTGCGGCGGTTTTTCAGTGACGCGAAGGGCAGGGGCAGCTTCTTGCGGACAAGGCCGACGAGCAGGGCGAAGTTGCCGCGCGCGCCGGGGCCATAAACCAGCGGCGGTCGGACGATGACGACGTCCATGCCGGTGCGGGCGGCGATCTCCCGAAGGCCGATTTCGCTTTCCATTTTCGAAAGGCCGTAGGGATCGATTGGCTTCGGCTGATCGTCGTGCCGGAACGGCCGATCGTTTTCTTCGCCGTTGACCTTGATGGTGCTGATGAAGACGAAACGCTTCACGCCGGCGCGCGCCGCCTGTTCGGCAAGGTTGAGCGTCGAGGCTGTGTTGACCCGGCGGAAATCCGCCAGCGGATCGGCCGAGCGATCGTTCATGATGTGAACGCGGGCGGCGAGATGGACGATGACATCGACGCCTTCGAGTGCTGTCGTCCAATCAGTCTTCTCGGTGATCTCGATTGGGAAATGCCTGATATCCGGCGGGAAGGCTGATGTCGGGGATCGTGTCGTGACCGCTACGTCGCAAATCTGCTCCCTGTACAGCCGTTCGACAAGAGGAGCGCCGACGAAGCCGGCTGCACCGGTGACGAGGCATCGCATGATCTTCTCCCTGTTCCGACCGTAGAGGTCTTCGCTAGCCGGAACTGCCGATCGCATCAATAAAAAAAGCCGCGACGGTGAGCGTCGCGGCTTCTTGTTCAGGAAGTATGAGGTTCAGACTTCTTCGCGGCCCGACAGCCGGATGCAGATCAGCGAAATCGCAGCCGAGGCGGCGAGGTAATAGCCGACATAGTTGAGGCTGTAGTTGGTTGCGAGCCAGGTGGCGATATAGGGGGCGAGCGAAGCCCCGAAGATGCCGCCGAGGTTGAAGGTCATTGAGGCGCCGGTGTAGCGCACCATGGTCGGGAAGGGAGCTGCCAGGGCAGCGCCGATCGGACCGTAGGTGAAGCCCATCAGGCCGAGGCCGATGATCGAGCAAAGGAAGGCGCCGGTCAGGCCCGCCGTCAGCAGGCTCGCATAGAAGAAGCCGAAGATCGCAATCGCGATCGTCGTCAGGGTCAGGATCAGGCGACGCGAGTAACGGTCCGACAGCCAGCCGGAGAGCGGGATCGTCAGGCCGAAGAAGACGACGCCGACGAGCTGGACGACCAGGAACTGCTCACGCGAATAGCCAAGCCCCCCCTTTTCCAGAGGTGTGGTGCCCCAGGACAGCGTGAAGACCGTCATCAGGTAGAAGAGCACGAAGGTGGCAACGGCGATGAAGGTACCGAGAATCAGGCTGCGCAGATGACCGCGGAAGACGGTCGCGACCGGAACGGCGACGCGCTCGTGCTTCTCGACGGCCTTCTGGAATTCCGGCGTTTCGGCGATCTTCAGGCGGACATAGAGACCGACGGCGACGAGCGCGAGGCTGGCGATGAAGGGAATGCGCCAGCCATAGGCAAGGAAGTCCTCGTTGCTCATGGTTTCCGCGAGAATCAGGAAGAAGCCGGAGGAAAGGATGAAGCCGATCGGCGCGCCGAGCTGCGGGAACATGGCGTACCAGCTGCGCTTGCCGGGAGGTGCGTTTTCGGTGGCGAGCAGCACAGCGCCGCCCCATTCGCCTCCGAGGCCGAGACCCTGGCCGAAGCGGCACAGCGCAAGCAGCAGCGGCGCGGCGATGCCGATCGAGTCGTAGCCGGGCAGAATGCCGATCACCACGGTCGACAGGCCCATGGTCATCAGGGCTGCCACCAGCGTCGCCTTGCGGCCGACCTTGTCGCCGAAATGGCCGAAGACCACGGCGCCGAAGGGGCGGGCGAAGAAGGCGATCGAGAAGGTCACCAGCGACTGCAGCAGTGCAGAGGTCGGATCGCTCGACGGGAAGAAGAGGTGCGGGAAGACGAGGACGGCTGCCGTCGCATAGACGTAGAAGTCGAAGAATTCGATCGTGGTGCCGATGAGGCTGGCGATCAGGACGCGTGCGGGGGAATTGACTTGCGTGCTGCTCGAAGGGCTCGGCGATACGGAGATCGCTTCTGTCATGTTCATTCCAATCAGTATTTTTATCGATTTGCTTGGGAGGTGTCGCTCTTAACGCAATTTTAAGGCTGAGAAAATGCCCGGGCACGCAAGAATATGACGCAAGCGACATTATGCGCTGGTGTGACTGGGCTGCGCCGATGTCGGGTATTCGTCTCCCAGCCTCAGCGGTTCTCAACCTTGCGCCAAGCTTGCCGGGAGGTGGCCCCGAACTTGACCGGAATCAAATTGCAATTGATTGATAAAGTGTTCTCTGGTTGAGAGAATGGAGGGGCATACATGCAAAAAAGTCTTGCTGCCGAGTTTCTCGGCACGTTCTGGTTGGTCTTCGGCGGATGCGGTAGTGCCGTGCTCGCGGCCGCCTATCCCGAACTTGGAATCGGTTTTGCCGGCGTGGCGCTGGCGTTTGGTTTGACCGTTGTCACTATGGCCTATGCCGTGGGCGGTATTTCCGGCGGTCATTTCAATCCCGCCGTTTCTCTTGGTCTTGTTGTTGCGGGACGGTTTCCTGCGGCGCGACTCATTCCCTATATCGTCGCACAGGTGATCGGCGCCATTGTTGCTGCTGCAGCGCTCTATCTCATCGCCAGCGGCAAGGCGGGTTTCGAGCTCGGCGGGTTTGCCGCCAACGGATATGGCGAACATTCTCCCGGTGGTTATTCGCTGCTTTCGGCGCTGCTGATCGAAATTCTGCTGACCATGTTTTTCCTGATCATCATCCTCGGATCGACAAGCAGCAGGGTGCCCGYCGGCTTTGCACCGCTTGCGATCGGCCTGGGACTGACGCTGATTCACCTTGTCGCGATCCCCGTAACGAACACCTCCGTCAATCCGGCGCGTTCGACGGGGCAGGCGCTTTTCGTCGGCGGCTGGGCGCTGCAGCAACTCTGGCTGTTCTGGATCGCGCCGCTTGCCGGAGGTGCGATTGGCGGCCTCGTCTGGAGGTTCTTCGGCGATAAGGACTGACTGCAGAACATCTGTGCATGCCATTGAACCCGCGTGGTTTTTCCGCGCGGGTTTTTCGTTCTTCATCGTGCTTGCGGCTTATTCGCTGTGATATTCGAGCGATCATAGTCGCAGAAAAATGAAGTATGCGGCAAGGCGGAGTTAACGAAAGTAAACGATTCGTTAACCATAATGATGCTCTAATGCACCCAAGTCAGACAAAGGACACGAACCGCGCAGACCAGCTCCGCGCAAGCCTCGGTTCGGCAGAGTGGAAGTTATTTTTTTGGGGGTGTTGATGAGTCGCGAGCACGTAGCTGTCCTGATGGGCGGATTTTCTTCGGAGAGGCCTGTCAGCCTTTCTTCGGGGAAGGCGTGTGGCGATGCTCTCGAAGGTGAAGGCTTCAAGGTGACGCGCATCGATGTCGAGCGCGACATTTCCGAAAAGCTCTCCGCCCTGAAGCCCGATGTTGTCTTCAATGCCTTGCATGGGCCTTTCGGCGAGGACGGCACCATCCAGGGCATTCTCGAATATCTGCAGATCCCCTATACGCATTCGGGCGTGCTTGCGTCTGCGCTTGCCATGGATAAGGCCCGAGCGAAGCGTGTGGCTGCCGCCGCCTGTGTTCCGGTTGCCGAATCGCAGGTGCTGAATCGCTTCTCGTTTCCGTCGGAGCATCCGATGAAGACGCCCTATGTGGTCAAGCCGGTGCGCGAAGGCTCCAGCTTCGGCGTCGTCATCGTCGGTGAGGATCAGGCGCACCCGCCGCAGGTCATCGGCTCGGCCGAGTGGCGTTATGGCGAGGAAGTCATTGTCGAGCGCTACATCCATGGTCGCGAGCTGACCTGTGGTGTGATGGGTGATCAACCCATGGATGTCATCGAGGTGGTGCCGCAGGGCCACAATTTCTATGATTACGACTCCAAGTATGCGTCGGGTGGCTCAAAACATGTCTTGCCGGCTAAAATTTCACCGAAAATTTACCAAAAAATACAAACATTGGCATTAAGGGCGCATCAAGCAATCGGTTGCCGCGGCGTCAGTCGGTCCGACTTTCGTTACGACGATCGTTTTTCCGAAGACGGCGAGATCATCTGGCTGGAGGTCAATACCCAGCCAGGCATGACTCCAACCTCCCTTGTGCCCGAAATGGCCGGCCATGCCGGATATTCCTTTGGTGCATTTCTCCGGTGGATGGTGGAGGACGCGTCTTGTTTGCGTTGACGGTCAAAAGGATAGGGCGCCCCAGCCGTTATGCCGAGCTTCCCGTTATGGAAGCCGACGAACGCCGCGTGCTGCCGCGTCCGCTGCGCCGCGTCGTGCGCTTCCTCGTAAGCCTCGGTAGCGGCCGCATTCATATCCCTGTCCACACGGGTACGGTTTCCGCGCTTGGCTTCCTGGCTGCGACCGGCCTCTATGGCATGTCGCTTGGCGGTCATACGGAAGCCGTCGCGCAAGCGACGACCAGCGCTGTCGGCTTTGCCATCGAGGACGTGAAGGTTTCCGGAAACAATCAGACCTCCGAAATCGAGATTCTGCAGCTTCTCGGCCTCGATGGCGCGACATCACTCGTCGCCCTCGATGTCGATGCTGCGCGCCAGAAAATCGCGCGCCTTCCCTGGGTCGAAAATGTCGAAGTCCGCAAGGTCTATCCGAAGACGATCGAGGTGAAGCTCTCTGAGCGCGCCGCCTATGCCATCTGGCAGCACGGCCAGGAGCTTTCGCTGATCGAGAAGAGCGGCAGCGTGATCGCGCCGCTTCGCGATAACAAGTTTTCGGCTCTGCCGCTGGTCGTCGGCCGTGACGCCGAAACGGCTGCGGCCTCCATCGAGGATGCCTTCGCCAAGTGGCCTGATGTGAAGGCTCGCGTGAAGGCTTACGTCTGGGTTTCCGGCCGCCGCTGGGACCTGCACATGGACAATGGCGTCGTCGTCAAGCTGCCGGAAGATGATCTCGACCAGGCGCTGGCGACGCTTTCGAAATTTGACAAGGAACAGCAGCTTCTGGAGCGCGATATCGCTGCAGTCGATCTCAGGCTGCCGGATCGCACGACGATCCAGCTAACGCCCGAGGCGGCAGCACGCCGTCAGGCGGCGGTTACGGCGCGCACCAAGGATTTGAAGAAGGCGGGGCAAAATATATGAGCTTGTTCGGTTCATCCCATTTCGGATTGCCGCGCCTGAAGCCGCTTTCGTCGAAGCGGTCGCATATCGTTTCGGTGCTGGATATCGGCTCGACCAAGGTCGTCTGCATGATCGGTCGGCTGACGCCGCGCGAGGAAAGCCAGATCCTGCCGGGCCGCACGCACAATATCGAGATCATCGGCATCGGCCATCAGCGTTCGCGCGGGATCAAGACCGGCGTCATCGCCGATCTCGACGCGCTGGAAAGCGTCATCCGTCTCGCCGTGGATGCGGCAGAGCGTATGGCGGGCCTGACCGTGGAAAGCCTGATCGTCAACCTGACGGCTGGCCGTCTCGGCAGCGATATTTACACCGCGACCATCGATCTCGGCGGCCAGGAAGTCGAGCTGAACGACCTCAAGAAGGTGCTCTCGGCCGCCTGCCAGCAGTCGCTGCGCCAGGATCGCGCCGTGCTGCATTCGCTGGCAACCGGCTTCTCTCTCGATGGCGAACGCGGCATCCGCGATCCGTTGGCAATGTATGGCGATGCACTCGGCGTCGATATGCATGTGGTGACGGCGGAGCGCTCGGCGCTCAAAAATCTCGAGCTCAGCGTCAACAGAGCGCATCTTTCGGTGGAAGGAATCGTTGCAACACCGTATGCATCCGGTCTTGCCGCACTCGTCGACGATGAAGTCGAACTTGGCTGTGCGGCCATCGACATGGGCGGCGGCACGACGACGATTTCGGTCTTTGCCGAAGGCAAGCTTGTCCATACCGATGCTGTCGGCCTCGGCGGTCATCATGTGACGACCGACCTCGCACGCGGCCTTTCCACACGGATCGAGGATGCTGAACGTTTGAAGGTGGTCCACGCTTCGGCGCTGACCAATTCTTCCGACGAGCGTGAGCTGATCTCCATTCCGCCGATCGGCGAGGATGATCGTGATCAGCCGAGCCAGGTGCCGCGGGCTCTGGTGTCGCGCATCGTTTCAGCGCGCATCGAAGAGACGATGGAACTCATCCGCGACCGGATCCAGCGTTCGGGCTTCAGCCCGATCGTCGGAAAGCGTGTCGTGCTGACGGGTGGCGCCAGTCAGCTGACCGGCCTTGCCGAAGTGGCGCGCCGCATCCTGGCCCGCAACGTTCGTATCGGCCGTCCGATGGGTGTCTCGGGTCTTCCGACGGCGGCCAAGGGCCCGGCCTTTTCGACGGCCGTCGGTTTGATGATCTATCCGCAGGTCGCGGACATGGAAACACATGCGTCACAGAGCAGTCTGCTTCTGTCGCTTGGGGGTAATAACAGCCGCATCGCCCGTATGGGCCAGTGGCTGAAGGAAAGCTTTTGAAATTGAGTGAATTGGCCGGCGTGGCGATGCGGCCAGAGAGAGAAGGAACTGGTACCATGACTATCAAGCTGCAAAAGCCTGACATCACCGAACTGAAGCCGCGCATCACCGTGTTCGGCGTCGGCGGCGGCGGCGGCAATGCCGTCAATAACATGATTTCCGCAGGCCTCCAGGGCGTCGACTTCGTCGTTGCCAACACGGATGCCCAGGCACTGACGATGACGAAGGCCGAACGGATCATCCAGCTCGGCGCCAGCGTCACGGAAGGTCTCGGCGCCGGCTCGCAGCCGGAAGTCGGCCGTGCAGCCGCCGAAGAGTGCATTGACGAGATCGTCGATCACCTGAACGGCACGCATATGTGCTTCGTCACCGCCGGCATGGGCGGCGGCACCGGTACGGGCGCTGCTCCTGTCGTCGCACAGGCGGCCCGCAACAAGGGCATCCTGACGGTCGGCGTCGTCACCAAGCCGTTCCACTTCGAAGGCGGGCGCCGCATGCGTCTGGCCGAATCCGGTATTCAGGAACTGCAGAAGTCTGTCGATACGCTTATCGTCATTCCGAACCAGAACCTCTTCCGGATCGCCAACGACAAGACGACCTTCGCCGACGCTTTCGCTATGGCCGACCAGGTTCTCTACTCGGGTGTTGCCTGCATCACCGACCTGATGGTGAAGGAAGGTCTCATCAACCTCGACTTCGCCGACGTCCGCTCGGTCATGCGTGAAATGGGCCGCGCAATGATGGGTACGGGTGAAGCTTCCGGTTCGGGCCGCGCCATGCAGGCCGCCGAAGCGGCGATTGCCAACMCGCTGCTCGACGAAACCTCGATGAAGGGCGCACAGGGCCTGCTGATCTCCATCACCGGCGGTCGCGACCTCACGCTCTTCGAAGTCGACGAAGCTGCAACGCGCATCCGCGAAGAAGTCGATCCGGACGCCAACATCATCCTCGGCGCAACATTCGACGAATCGCTCGAAGGCATCATCCGCGTCTCGGTCGTCGCCACCGGCATCGACCGCGCGATGAACCAGGCTGCCGACCGTTCGTTCCAGCCGGTCGCAAAGCCGGCTATCCGTCCCTCCGCGGCCGTTGCTCCGGCACCGGCCGCAGTTCAGCCTGCTCCGGTAATGCAGGCACCGAAGGCCGACCAGATTGCGCAGACCATCCGTATGGCTGAAGCCGAGATGGAACGTGAGCTGGAAATCCCGGCTCCACGTGCCGCTGCTCCGATCCAGCAGCAGCCGGTGATGCAGGAGACCTTCCGTCCGCAGAGCAAGATTTTTGCTTCTGCGCCTGAAGCAGCCCCGGTCATGCGCCAGGCTCCGGTACAGTCGGCTCCCGTCATGCAGCAGCCGGCTCCGCAGCCGATCATGCAGCAGCAGCCGGTCCGTCATGAGCCGGTGATCCGCCAGGCTCCTGAGCAGGTCCGCATGCCGAAGGTCGAGGACTTCCCGCCGGTGGTCCAGGCTGAGATCGACCATCGCTCGCAGCCTGCTGCTTCGCACGTGCAGGAAGAGCGCGGCCCGATGGGTCTACTCAAGCGAATCACCAATTCGCTCGGCCGCCGCGAAGAGGAAGTCGCTCCGGAAATGACCTCCGCGCCGGCTGCATCCTCGCAGCAGCGCCGTCCGCTATCGCCGGAAGCAAGCCTCTACGCACCGCGTCGCGGCAATCTCGACGACCAGGGCCGTGCCGTGCCGCAGGCCCGCATGATGCAGGAAGACGACCAGCTGGAAATCCCGGCCTTCCTACGTCGCCAGTCGAACTGAGAAGAGCACTTCTCCACAGAAAACGCCCGGGGCAGAAATCCCGGGCGTTTGCGTTTCTACATGCTTGAATTCTAAATGTTTTTCGCGTGGTAGATTTCGTAACAAAGCGAAAGAAACAGTGATTTGGATTGCAGCGCGCGTCCACGTAAGTATGAAGCAAGCGAACTGCCCTTAGAGTCCGCTTCGAACGGTTCGGGCAGTGTAGAAGAACGATCCGGTCGGTTGGCAACAACGGGTACGGAAGAATAAAGGCAGATTTTATGGGACTTGGCTTGCTGGGCTTTCAGACGACGGTATCACGTCCGGTGACTCTTTCGGGCATCGGCGTTCATTCTGGTGCCGACGTTTCGATCACCTTCAATCCGGCCGAAGCCGGCACCGGCGTTATTTTCCAGCGCATCCATGACAATGGTGACGTCACCGAACTGAAGGCTGTTTCCTCGCAGGTCGGCAATACCGATCTCTGCACCGTTCTCGGCTTCTCGCCTGCCCATTCCGTCGCGACGATCGAGCACGTGATGGCAGCCGTTTACGCTCTCGGCCTCGACAATGTCGTGATCGAAGTCAGCGGCGCCGAAATGCCGATCATGGATGGCAGCTCGGTTCCCTTCGTCGAAGCCATCGAACAGGTCGGCCTCGTTTCCCTCGGCGTCAAGCGTCGCTACATCCGCATCACCAAGCCGGTTCGTATCGAGCATGGCGGTTCCTGGAGCGAGTTCCGCCCCTATGACGGCACGCGCTTCGAAGTCGAGATCGATTTCGAATGCCCGCTGATCGGCCGCCAGAAGTGGGAAGGCGATCTCACCGCAGCCGTCTTCAAGACCGAGCTGTCGCGTGCGCGCACCTTCGGCTTCATGCGTGATGTCGAGCGTCTCTGGGCTTCGGGCCATGCTCTCGGCTCCTCGCTTRAAAACTCGGTCGTCATCTCCGACGACAATGCCGTCATCAATGTCGAAGGCCTGCGCTATGCCAAGGACGAGTTCGTGCGTCACAAGACGCTCGATGCCGTCGGCGATCTGGCGCTTGCCGGCGCACAGTTCATCGGCTGCTACCGTTCCTATCGCGGCGGCCACAAGATGAACGCCAACGCTCTCAAGGCACTGCTCAGCGATGCCTCGGCCTATGAAGTGGTCGAGACTTCGACGCCGCGCCAGCGCGTTGCCGTTCGCGAATTCATTGCAGTCAGCGCTCCGGAATTCGCCCCCTGGTCGGCATGACCTCCAGTATAGCAATTAAGGCCAGGGCCGCCTCCTAACGGGGGCGGTTTTTTTATGGGCAAGGGGCGCACAAGCGCGTCGATAGATGTTTTGCGGCATATATTTAGCCGCTGCCGCTTCGAATGCCGGTGAAAAGCCCGACATTCTCGGCGGTGCTGCCACAAAAATGCGTTAATGCGTGATCATTGCGTTGCTCTTGACAGGTATTTGTGGCTAGAAACGCCAGCTAGGCGTGGCTGCTGTGGAGTGGACGGCAGCGGTGGGATTCTTTCGAATGGCTTATGCAAGGTCTGACATGATGATGAAGACAGCGCGCGCTTTGCTCGCATCCGTGATGGTGCTGAGCGCAGGTGCCTTGATTTCCGGCTGCCAGTCGGACCCTGATATCGACATCACCAAGCTCGGCCTCGAAACCGATCCGCCAGATGTGCTTTACACCCAGGGCCTCGCCAACATGAAGGCAGGCAACATGGCCGAGGCGGGGCGCAAGTTCGACGCGATCGATGCGCAGAACCCCTTCTCGGAATGGGCGCGCAAGGCGCTCGTCATGAGCACCTTCGTCAAATACCGCCAGGGCCGTTTCGACGACGCGCTTGCATCGGGCAACCGTTACATGGCGCAATATCCGAAGTCCAAGGATGCCGCTTACGTGCAGTATCTCGTGGGCCTGACCTATTCCAAGCAGATCGTCGACGTGACGCAGGACCAGCGCGCCTCGCAGAAGACGATCGAGGCGATGCAGGCCGTCGTCGACAACTATCCTGACTCCGAATATGTGGATGACGCGCAGGCCAAGATGCGCTTTGCGCGCGACCAGCTGGCCGGTAAGGAAATGCAGGTCGGCCGCTATTACATGGAGCGCAAGGAATATCTTGCCGCGATCTCGCGCTTCCGCATCGTCGTCGAGAAATACCCGAACACGAATCAGGTGGAGGAGGCGCTCGCCCGTCTCGTCGAAGCCTATTATGCGTTGGGCGTCGTCGAGGAGGCGCAGACTGCCGCTGCCGTTCTCGGTCACAATTATCCCGACAGTCAGTGGTATGCTGATTCTTACAAGCTGCTGCAGTCGGGCGGCGCGGAACCGCGTGAAAACAAGGGTTCGTGGATCGCTGCAGCGGGCAAGAAACTCCTTCTCGGTTCCTGAGGCCAATGCTGATCCAGCTTTCGATCCGCGATATCGTTCTGATCGAGCGGCTGGATCTTGCCTTCGAGACCGGCCTCTCCGTGCTGACGGGTGAGACGGGCGCCGGCAAATCCATCCTGCTCGACAGTCTGTCGCTGGCCCTTGGCGGGCGCGGCGATGGCGGTCTCGTGCGCCATGGCGAGGATAAGGGCCAGGTGACCGCCGTCTTCGATGTCGGCTTGGATCATGGTGCCCGCAAGCTCTTGCGCGAAAACGGCATCGATGACGAAGGCGACTTGATCTTTCGCCGCCAGCAATCCTCCGACGGGCGCACCAAGGCCTATGTCAACGACCAGCCTGTCAGCGTTCAGCTGATGCGCCAGGCTGGCCAGATGCTGGTCGAGATCCATGGCCAGCACGACGACCGCGCGCTTGTCGATACCAATGCCCACAGAACGCTGCTCGACGCCTTTGCTGGTATCAGCGAGGACGTGCAGGGCGTGGCCGCGCTTTACCGCCAGTGGCGCGATAGCGAGCGCACGCTGAAGAAGCACCGCGAGAAGGTCGAGGTAGCTGCCCGTGAGGCGGATTATCTGCGCTCCTCCGTCGAAGAGCTCGAAAAGCTCTCGCCACGCGATGGCGAAGAGGATGAGCTTGCCGACCGTCGCCAGAAGATGATGAAGGCGGAGCGCATCGCCGGCGATATCGCCGAGGCCTCCGAATTCCTCAACGGCAATGCCTCTCCCGTGCCGCATATCGCCTCGCTGGTGCGCCGTCTCGAGCGCAAGAGCCATGAGGCGCCCGGCCTGCTGGAAGACACCGTAGCCCTGCTTGACGCCGCGCTGGACCAGCTTTCCAACGCGCAGATGGAAGTCGAGGCGGCACTGCGCAAGACGGAATATGATCCGAAGGAACTGGAGCGCGTCGAAGAGCGGTTGTTTGCGCTCCGCGCTGCCTCCCGCAAATATTCTGTTCCCGTCACCGAGCTTCCGGCGCTCGCCGTGCGCATGATCAACGATCTTGCCGATCTCGATGCCGGCGAGGAGCGTCTCTCCAAGCTCGAGGCGGAAGTTGGGGTCGCCAAGGCGAATTACGATGCGGCCGCCCGCTCGCTTTCGGAGAAGCGTCAGCATGCCGGCGATGCACTGGCGCAGGCCGTCATGGCTGAGCTGCCGGCGCTGAAGCTCGAGCGCGCCCGCTTCATGGTGGAGATTACCACCGATGCGGAAGAGGCGACGGCCGAGGGCATCGATGTCGTGGAATTCCACGTCCAGACCAATCCGGGCACGCGTCCCGGCTCGATCATGAAGGTCGCCTCGGGCGGCGAACTCTCGCGCTTTCTGCTGGCGCTCAAGGTGGCGCTTGCCGACCGCGGCTCGGCGCCGACGCTCGTCTTTGACGAAATCGACACAGGCGTCGGCGGGGCAGTGGCGGATGCGATCGGCCAGCGGCTGAAGCGGCTTTCCGAGCGCGTGCAGGTTCTCTCCGTCACCCATGCGCCGCAGGTGGCAGCCCGTGCCGCCACACATCTCCTGATCTCCAAGGGACCGTCCGGCGAAGGCTCCGACAAGATCGCCACACGCGTTGCCACCATGGCCCAGAAGGACCGCACGGAAGAGATTGCCCGCATGCTTGCCGGCGCGTCCGTGACGGAAGAGGCGAGGGCGGCTGCGGCACGGTTGCTGGCGGGTAACGGCTAGCATAAGCCGCCAGTGACTAATCTCGGCGGCCAGGCTATGGGACGTCACCCACCGGTGAGGTTCAGCCATTCATGCGGCTTTTCCATTTCAGTGATGATCCCACTATTGCGGTCTTTGAGCCGCGCCCCGTGCGCGCTCCCTCGGAGCGTCTGGCGGGAATGGAATGGCTGAACGGCCCGCTCGTCTGGGCGATCGATGACATCCACGACTTCATGTATCTCTTCCCGCGCGATTGCCCGCGTATTCTGATCTGGGCGACGCCCGAGACATCAGACGAAGATCGCCGCTTGCTCGGCGACTGGCGGGGTGCCGCCTATATCGAGCGTGGCTGGCTGGCGCGGCTGCAGGCCGAAAGCATCCACCGCTACGAGATGCCGGCCGATGGTTTCGAGGACCTGCAGGACGCGGGAATGTGGGTGTCGCGCAGGACGGTTCTGCCGCTCGCACTCACCGCAATGTCCGGCCTCGATCGCGAATTTGCGCCGCGCGGCATCGAGCTCCGTGTCGTTGGCAGCCTCATGCCGCTGAAGGCTCTGCGGGACAGCACGCTACACGTCAGCGCCATCAGACTGCGCAACGCGCGGCCATAATTCAAAACATTGGTGCTATTTCAATCGCGGAATTTTGCTCTAAAACCATTGCAGATTCTCTGGAGTGAAGCTGCATGTCGACCGAATCCGTCGCTGTTGAGGACCTGACCCTTGAAGACGCTGCCATCGAACTGGAACGGCTGGCCAAGGAGGTTGCGCGTAACGATGCGCTCTATCATGGCAAGGACCAGCCGGAGATTTCCGATGCGGATTATGACGCGCTAAAGCGCCGCAACGATGCGATCGAGGCACGCTTCCCCGAGCTCATCCGCGAAGACAGCCCGTCGCGCCGGGTCGGTGCAGCCCCTTCCGTCACTTTTGCGCCGGTCGTTCATTCCCGGCCGATGCTGTCGCTCGACAATACTTTCTCGCAGGAGGACGTGCGCGATTTCGTTGCCAGCGTCTATCGCTTCCTCGGCCGCCTGCCTGACAATTCCATCGCCTTTACCGCCGAACCGAAGATCGACGGGCTTTCCATGTCCATCCGTTACGAGAACGGCAAGCTTATAACGGCTGCCACGCGCGGCGACGGCACGACGGGCGAAAACGTCACGGCCAATATCCGCACTATCAAGGAAATCCCGAACGAGCTGCCGAAGGGCGTTCCATCCGTCGTGGAAGTGCGCGGCGAGGTCTATATGGCCAAGAGCGATTTCATGGCGCTCAACGCCCAGATGGAGGCCGAAGGCAAGCAGACCTATGTCAATCCGCGCAACACGGCGGCAGGATCGCTGCGTCAGCTCGATGCGAAGGTGACGGCGAGCCGCAAGTTGAAGTTCTTTGCCTATGCATGGGGCGAGATGTCGGACATGCCTGCCAATACGCAGATGGGCATGGTCGAAAAGTTCAGGGAGTGGGGCTTCCCGGTCAATCCGCTGATGAAGCGGCTGAACTCGGTTGACGATATCCTTGCCCATTACAGCGAGATCGGCCTCGAGCGGCCGGACCTCGATTACGATATCGATGGCGTCGTCTACAAGGTCGATAGCCTCGAGCTGCAGCAGCGTCTCGGCTTCCGCTCGCGCAGCCCGCGCTGGGCGACGGCGCACAAGTTTCCGGCTGAGCAGGCTTTCACCATCGTCGAGAATATCGACATCCAGGTCGGYCGYACSGGCGCGCTGACGCCGGTSGCGCGGCTGACGCCGATCACCGTCGGCGGYGTSGTTGTCACCAATGCGACCCTGCACAACGAGGATTATATCAAGGGCATCGGCAATAATGGCGAGCGCATCCGTGAGGAGGAGCATGATATCCGCATCGGCGACACCGTCATCGTGCAGCGTGCCGGTGACGTGATCCCGCAGGTGCTCGATGTCGTCATGGAAAAGCGTCCTGCTGAGGCGCAGCCCTATCAGTTTCCAAAAGTGTGCCCGGTCTGCGGTTCGCATGCGGTGCGTGAGCGGCACGAGAAGACCGGCAAGCTCGATTCCGTCACCCGCTGCACCGGCGGCTTCATCTGCCGCGCGCAGGCGACGGAAGAGCTGAAGCATTTCGTTTCGCGCAATGCCTTCGATATTGAAGGACTTGGCTCCAAGCAGATCGACTTCTTCTTCGAGAGCGAGGATCCTGCGCTGCAGATCCGCACGGCGCCCGATATCTTCACGCTGGAGAAGCGTCAGCAACAGTCGATCACCAAGCTGGAGAATATCGACGGTTTCGGCAAGGTCAGCGTCGGCAAGCTCTATGCTGCAATCAATGAGCGGCGCAGCATCGCCCTTCACCGCTTCATCTACGCGCTCGGCATCCGCCACGTAGGCGAGACGACGGCGAAGCTCCTGTCGCGCTCCTACAATACCTACGAGGCCTTTGCGACGGCAATGAAGGAGGCGGCAACGCTTTCGGGCGATGCCTGGAACGACCTCAACGCCATCGAGGGCATCGGCGAGGTCGTGGCGCGCGCCATCGTGGAATTCTACAAGGAGCCGCGCAATATCGAGGTGATCGGCCGCTTGCTCGACGAGGTGACGCCGCAAGAGGCCGAACAGCCGGTGACAGTGGGTAGCCCGGTCGCGGGCAAGACGGTCGTCTTCACCGGTTCACTGGAGAAATTCACGCGCGAAGAGGCGAAGGCGAGGGCTGAAGGCCTCGGGGCAAAGGTGGCAGGTTCCGTCTCCAAGAAGACCGATATCGTCGTTGCCGGCCCCGGCGCCGGCTCCAAGCTCGACAAGGCTCGCGAACTCGGCGTTCAGACCATGGACGAAGACGAGTGGCTGGCCCTGATTGGGGGGTAACGGAGAGCCGCCAACAACACCAGCCTCTTTGTTTCAGGCCCTCAGCCGCGCCATCGTATAGGCATCGACATATTGCCCGTCGCGATAGCCGAATGATCGGAGGAGCCCTTCCTTTTCGAAGCCGAATTTTTCGTAGAGGCGGATAGCTGCCGCGTTATCGGTATAGACAGTCAGTTCCATCCGCTTGATATCCTGCCAATTGTCGGCGGCATCGACAAACGCGGCCATCAGGGCGGTTCCGACGCCGCGACCGGTGAAATCGTCATGGACACCCATGCCGAGGCTCGCGGCGTGCTGGCGCCGTCCTTCGAAGCGGTTCATGCCACCATTGGCGACGATCCGGCCGTCGAGTTCGACAACGAGGTTGAGGGCGTTAGGTGAGGGGGATTCCATGCGCTTGCGCACCGCATCGATGCTTTGAAAAGGCGGGCGCAGCGTGCCGGCACGATAGCCCGGCAGGTTCATCAGTTCGGTAACGGCTTCAACATCGCTCATGCGCAAAGCGCGAACATTGAGGCCTTTCAACGAAGGCTTTTCGGGTGGGGTATCCTGATTGGCTGACATCATGCTCTCCTTGGGTTTCTAAAAGAGGAGAGCGGAGTTTCGGAAAACCCTGCTCGCCTCGGCAGGGTTTTCGGGGATGATCGGCTGCTAGTGGCGCACCATCTCTCCCGCGTACCCTGCATGGGTCGTGGTGATAAGATGAAGGGTGTGGGCCACTGAGTTGATCATGGACGGAAGTTTCGCCATTTGCGTGCAGATGTCAACAGGTGAGAATTTGCCTTCGGATACGGCTAAGATTATTCCGGAAGAGCAGACGATTCGGATATTTGCCCGTGAAGACTATCGCCATCGATTTCGAGACAGCCAACGAACAGCGCGGCAGCGCCTGCTCCGTCGGCCTTGCTTGGATCGAGGACGGGCAGGTGACGCGGGTCGAGGAGCGGCTGATCCGGCCACGCGACATGCGCTTCTCCGGCATGAATATCGCGATCCACGGCATTCGCCCTGAGCATGTCGAGGATGCGCCGGAATTTCCTGAAGTCATGGACGAGTTCCTTGAGGATTTCCGGGGCGCGACGATGATCGCTCACAATGCCGCCTTCGATTTCAGCGTCTGGCGGGCGAGCCTCGATCTTTACCGGCAGTCCTATCCGGAGCTCAGCTATCTCTGCAGCCTGAAGATGGCGCAGCGCATCTGGCCGCATTTCCTGTCGCACCGGCTGAACCTGATTGCCGAACATCTCGGCTTGCGTTTCGTCCACCACAATGCGGCTGAGGATGCTGCCGTCTGCGCGGCAGCGGCAATCGAGATGGCGAAGGCTGTCAAGGCTGCGACGGTTGCCGCCATTCCGGCGCTGATCGGCATGACACCAGGTAAGCTGATGGCCGCCGGCTACGCGCCCTGCACCTGCCGCAAGGGCTGAGCCTCGCTTTCTTGCAAAGGGTTTGGCCATTCTTATCTTAGCTTCCGGATCAACACGGGAGTTGCCATGTCCGCTTTCCGCAATCTTTTCCTCTCTGCAGCATTCCTCGCCGTTTCCGCAGGCGCGACATCTGCGGAAGTCGTCGGCAAGGTCGGGGTCGACTGGATCGGCAACGACATCATTATCGAGGCGGTCTCCGACCCTGAGGTGAAGGGCGTGACCTGCCATGTCACCTATTTCGACCGCAGCCTCATCGACCGTTTCAAGAACGGCAACTGGTTCGAAGATCCCTCGAACAACTCCATCGCCTGCCGCCAGACGGGGCCGATCGAGATCGGCAATATCGATCTTTCCAAGGATGGCAGCGAGGTGTTCCGGCAGGGCATGTCGCTGATCTGGAAGACGCTGGCGGTCAACCGTATCTACGACAAGGCCAACAATACGCTGATCTATCTCGCCCATTCGCGGGAGCTTACGGATGGCTCGGCGAAGATGTCGATCTCGACCATTCCGCTCTACGGGCAGGATGTGGTGTGGAAGAACGGGAAACCGCAATGAAAAAGGCCCGGACAAGCCGGGCCTTTGAATTCCGAATATGAAGAGCGATCAGGCGGCTTCGCGGGACAGTTCGTCGGCGATGACGGTGTCGAGGTTGAGGAAGCAGACCATGGTCTTTTCGAGCGCGACGATACCGCGGCAGAAGGCGCGCTGGGCTTCCGGGATGATTTCCGGCGGCGGCTGAAGGTCTTCGCTCTTGATGGTCATCATGTCGGAGACCTGTTCGACCAGCAGGCCGACGAGTTTGCCGGCGATGTCGGTGACGATGATGGCGGAACGCTCCGACGGTTCCGTCATCTTCATGCCGAGGCGGCAGGCCATGTCGATAACCGGGATCACGGCACCGCGCAGGTTGATGAGGCCGAGGACGTAGGGCGGGGTGTGCGGCATGGGGGTGACCGGCGCCCAGCCACGGATTTCGCGGATCGCCATGATATCGATGCAGAACTCCTGGTCGCCCAGGTGGAACGAGACGATTTCGAGGTAGGCGCCCGACTGCTTGATGGCATTGTTGTTCATGGTCAGAATTCTTCCCAGTTGTCTCCGGCCGGAGAGGCGAGTGTCCTGGCGGCGCCGCCGCCTGTGAATGCGCCCGCGACCTTGCCCATGAGGCGCCGTGCGGGTGAAGGTTTCGGATGCGAGGCTGCGGGGGCTTCTCGCGGCGTTTGACGGGCGCTCATGCCCTCGCCGATATTGAACTGCCGAACCAGCTGCGTCAGGTTTTCCGCATCGGTTGCGAGAGTGTGGCTGGYGGCGTTCGTTTCTTCCACCATGGCCGCATTCTTCTGCGTCACCTGATCCATCTGGCTGATGGCTGTATTGATCTCGTTCAGTCCGACTGATTGTTCGCGCGCAGAGGTTACGATTGATTTAACATGACCGTCGATACGCAGAACATCTTCGCCGATCTGGCGCAAAGCCTCGCCGGCAGCCGTCACTAATTCGCCGCCGATCTTAACTTCGGCGCCGGATTTTCCGATCAAGGTCTTGATATCCTTGGCTGCTCCTGCTGCGCGGCCGGCAAGTTCGCGAACTTCCTGTGCAACGACCGCAAAGCCCTTGCCGGCTTCGCCGGCACGCGCGGCCTCGACGCCGGCGTTGAGTGCCAGCAGATTCGTCTGGAAGGCAATCTCGTCAATGACGTTGATGATCGTGCCGATCTCGCGGGAGGCGCCTTCGATTCGCTCCATCGCGGCCATCGCATCGCCGACGATGGCGTCGGATTTCTCGGTATTCTGGCGAGTATGAGCGACCATGTTGCCGACTTCCTCGGCGCGGCTGGTGGCGTTACGGACGGTAGCGGTGATCTCGTCCAGCGCCGCTGAGGTCTCTTCCAGCGAGGCGGCCTGTTGCTCTGTGCGCTTGGCAAGGTCGTCGGCGGCGGCGCGCATCTGGTGGCTGTTGGCCTGGATGGACGTGCTGTTCAGGGCAATATCGCCCATCGCCTGACGCAGGCGTAGGGCCGTCTGGTTGAAATCCTGACGCAGCCTTTCCAGCTCGTCGCGGAAGGGCTGGTCGATGCTCGCTGTCAGGTCGCCGTTGGCAAGGCGGGTGAGGCCCTGAGCGAGCGCCGTGACGGTGGTGTTCAGCGCTTCCGTATCGGCAAGCTTGGCAGATTCGCGCTCGCGGCGTTCGGCATCGCTGCGCTGGCGGTCGGTCTCGGTGCGGGCTTCCAGATCGATCTTTTCGATGGCTGCAAGGCGGAAGCTTTCGGCGGCACGGGCCATTTCGCCGATCTCGTCGCCGCGCTCCTTGCCGGCGACGTTGCTTGTCAGGTCGCCGTTCAAGATGCGCAGCATGCTTTCGCGCACGGTGACGATGCCGCGGCGGATGGAGCCACCATGGATATATTGCAGCGCAGCCATTGTGAGGATGGCGATGACGCCAAGCGCGATCTGGATGACAAGCGAGCTGCGGGAGGTCTCGTTGGCGCTTTCGATGCGCTTGCGGGCAACGACGGTGCCGTCACTGGCGAACTTGTCGAGGGTGGCGGCGAGCTTTTCGCCTTCAGAGTCGATGCGATCGTCGATCTTGTCGAATTCGGCATCGGACGCGCCTTGTTCGACGAGCGCCTTGAGATCCACCTGAATGGCCTGGCGAAGTGCGCCGACATCGGAATCGTAGCTCTTCAGCAGGTCGCCGGCCTTTAGCTCCTCGGCGATCATGCCTATTTCCTTCGAGCCGCTGGAGAGGGTTGCCAGCGAATCGGCAACGATCTTCAGGCGGTCGGGCTGGATGATCTTCTCTTCCCGGTCGACGATCGAGTCCATGGCGGCGAGAACCAGCGTCAGATTGGCGACGCGCATGTCGTTGATGATGTCGATGCTCTGCTGGATCTCGTCGGCGCGGCGCAGGCCGGTATCGACCTGCATGTTCTCGTACCAGCCGATGCCGAGCATCGAGCTAAAGCCGATGAGAGCAGCCCCGCCGAGCGTCCAGAGCCGCTGGCCGACCGAAAGCTTTCTGCGAACCGTCGAATTTGTCATAAAGCCACCCTCCGCCCCAGGCGGTTTTTAGTTCCCTCGATTTTATGCTGATCCGGTTCATGCTCCGGCCGACATCATGTCGGAACAGCGCCGAAGCACTGTGTGCATTACTAAATATAGATATCCGCAATTAAGCCTTTCCTAACGATGTATTTCTTCGGGCTGCTTCGAGGCCTCCGCGGCAAGCCGTTAGAAAGGTGCGATAATTCGTCTTTGTACGACTTTTTCGCAGGACGTTTGCCCGCATCTGGCATTCATCAAGGTGGGGCAATTAATCACGGGTGAGAAAACGCATTCTTGAATTGCGCGCTTGCGATCGCGAATATAATCACACGGGCGAGACGGATGGGGGCATCCGCGCATCGAGGAAAGTACCATGAAGAATTTCCGTATCGCCGTCTGGATCGCAGTGCTGCTGCTTGCCGGCGTGCTCGGCTGGTTCACGCTAGACCAGAGCCGGACGAGGGAAGTGGTGGCCGAGGGGCCATTCGGCGTTCCGTTCACGCTGGTATCGCAGAGTGGCCAGCCGATCACGGAGCAGGCCCTGCGCGGTAGGCCGACGGCCCTGTTTTTCGGCTTTACGCATTGCCCCGAAGTCTGCCCGACGACGCTCTTCGAGCTCAACGGCTGGATGGAGAAGGTCGATCCCCAGGGTAACAAGCTGCAGGCCTATTTCGTGACCGTCGATCCCGAGCGCGATACGCCCGAGATCATGAACGAGTACGTCTCCAACGTTTCCAAGCGCATTACGGGCATTTCTGGTCCGCCGGACAAGATCGCCGACGTCATCAAGGGCTTCCGCGTCTATGCCAAGAAGGTGCCTGTGGACGAGAACAATCCTGACGGAGATTACACGATGGACCATACGGCCTCGGTCTTCCTGCTCGATTCGGAGGGGCGTTTTTCGGGAACGATCTCCTATGGCGAAAACCCCGATACGGCGATAAAGAAGCTTGAGAATCTCGTCGCCAAGGGATGACCGGCAGCTGAAAGCATCGCAACCGGTAGCGGGCGACGCAACCGGAAAGATTGCCTATCGTGAGTGAAATCCGCCTTTACGTGTCGACGACTGAAAAGCAGGCCGAGGAAATCCTCGACCTTCTGAGCGAGGTCTTCGGCGAAGAAGATTTTGCCATCGGCACGACCGAGATCGACGAGAAGAAAGATATCTGGGAAGCCTCCGTCTACATGATGGCGGAGGACGAGGCCGATGTACGCTCCCGCGTCGAAGAGGCGTTGGCGCAGGCATTTCCCGATGCGGCGCTGTCGCGTGAGGTCATTCCTGACGTGGACTGGGTGACGAAATCGCTTGAAGGGCTGAAGCCCGTCCGGGCAGGGCGCTTCCTCGTGCATGGCTCGCATGACCGCGACAAGGTGCGCATGGGGGACATTGCCATCGAGATCGATGCCGGCCAGGCTTTCGGCACCGGCCATCACGGCACGACGGCCGGCTGCCTTGAAGTGATCGACGGCGTGGTCCGGTCACGCAAGGTGCGCAATGCGCTGGACCTTGGTACCGGCAGCGGCGTGCTGGCGATTGCGGTGCGCAAGCTGCGCAACATTCCGGTGCTCGCAACCGATATCGACCCGATCGCCGTTCGTGTCGCGGCTGAAAATGTCCGTCGCAACGGCATTGCCAGCGGCATCAGAACGGTGACTGCACCGGGCTTCCACTCGACTGCCTTTTCCGAGAACGGACCTTTCGACCTCATCATCGCCAATATTCTGGCGCGGCCGCTGATCAGAATGGCGCCGCAGCTCGTCACCAATCTGGCGCCGGGTGGATCGGTGATCCTGTCCGGCATCCTTGCCAGCCAGCGCTGGAAGGTGATTGCCGCCTATAATGGCGCGAAGCTTCGCCACGTGCGCACGATCTGGCGCAATGGCTGGGTGACGATCCATCTCGATCGTACGTAATCTCGGGGAATTCCGAACAAGAAAAAAGGCGGTGCCTGAGGCACCGCCTTGGACCGGCATTTAAATCCGGTCTTGCCCGCGAGCTCGAAGGAGGAGGATGCTCGAGCGGGCACTACTGCATTCCGATAGGCCTGTCCGGTGGAGGGAGGAGGATCGGAAGGGCTTTAAGCTCAGAATGCGTAGCTCGGTGCGCCCTTGTGGCGCGTGGAACGCTGGCCTGCTGCGAGCACCTTGAGGCTATCCTCATTCTGCGGGCGGCGGGCGCCAATGACGTGACGCACAGTCTGGCGTTCGCCAGCCTGTACCGGGCTGCTGTAAGCGAAGCGCGAGAGAGAGGCGGTCATTTCAAAAAATCCTTTGTTGATGGTTCGTCGTGAACCGTTCGATGCGCTCTATATAGCTATTCCGTCATGCGGTGGCAGAGGGTTTGTTTCATTGCAGCCATGCGCGTAATGCATGAAGCGTGCCAGTTTCCCACATCGAGACACATTTCTGCCAAATTATTGGGCTGCCGCTACCTTCCAGGCGCTTCGCGTCGCTTTTTCTCCCCAATGACTGAAAATTCGCTAACATGGCCGTTATCCCATTAACCGGATTCGTTTCATTCATTCGGGTTTCCAGCATGTTCCAGTCTTTCGAAGTCACCTCCACGCCGCAGTTCGGCAGGGAACGGGTTTCCGCACTGCGCGCCAGTTTCGATGCGCTCGGCATCGATGCTTTCCTCGTGCCGCGCGCCGATGAATATAACGGCGAGTACGTGCCTGCCTGTGCGGAGCGGCTCTCCTGGCTGACGGGCTTCACCGGCTCTGCGGGCATTGCGCTGATCACCCGGACGGAAGCGATCGTCTATGTCGACGGGCGCTACGTGACGCAGCTTGCCGAGCAGGTCGATGGTTCCGTCTTTACCGGCGGCGATCTGGTCAACGAGCCGCCGCATGTCTGGCTGCCTGCGCATGGCAAGAAAGGGCTGAAGCTCGGCATCGATCCGTGGCTGCATTCGGGTGCCGAAGTGCGCAAGCTCGAAAAGGCGCTCTCGGAGATCGGTGGCGCACTGGTTTTCCTGCCGCACAATCCGCTCGACAAGCTCTGGGCAGACCGGCCGGCGGAACCGCTTGGGCCTGTCACCATCCAGAACGTGGCGCAGGCCGGAATTCTCGCCAAGGACAAGATCGCGACCATCGCGGATGATCTCGCCAAGAAGAACCTAAAGGCAGTGCTCATCGCCGATCCGTCTTCCATTGCCTGGATCTTCAACATCCGCGGCGCCGACGTGCCGCACACGCCGCATCCGCTGGCGCGCGCCATCATTCATGCCGACGGCAAGGCGGAGATCTTTCTCGACAAGCGCAAGACCGGCATCGAGCCGGAAGCCTATCTCGCGCAGATCGCCACCCAGCTTGCGCCCTCGCTGCTGGATGAGAAGCTTGCTGCGGTCGCCAAGGATGGCGGCCGCATCCTCATCGATCCCGATATCGCCTCCTATGCGCTCGCCGAGATCATCCGCAAGGCTGGCGGCGAAGTCGTGGAAGGTGTCGATCCGGCAAAGCTGCCGCGGGCTGTGAAGAACAGCGTCGAGATCAATGGCTCGGCCGCTGCCCATCTGCAGGATGGTGCGGCCATGGTGGAATTCCTCTACTGGCTGTCGCAGAGCAAGCCCGGCACGATCACCGAAATTGGCGCCGCTGAACGGCTGGAAGCGGCTCGCGCAAAGCTGGGTCAGAGCATGCAGAACCCGCTGAAGGATATTTCCTTCGACACGATCTCGGGTGCCGGCGAACATGCGGCCATCATGCACTACCGGGTGACGACGGCCACTGACCGGCATATCCAGCCGGGCGAACTCTTCCTGATCGATTCCGGCGCGCAATATATCAACGGCACGACCGATATCACCCGCACTGTCGGCATCGGTGCTGTCGGCGAAGAGCACAAGCGCTTCTTCACACTGGTGCTGAAGGGCATGATCCAGATCAGCACGGCGCGTTTCCCGAAGGGCACGCGCGGCTGCGATCTCGATCCGCTGGCGCGTATCGCGCTATGGCGGGCAGGGGCCGATTTCGCGCATGGCACGGGCCATGGCGTCGGCTCCTACCTCTCGGTTCACGAGGGACCGCAGCGCATTTCGCGGCTTTCGACGCAGGAGCTGCTGCCGGGCATGATCCTCTCCAACGAGCCGGGTTACTACCGGCCGGGCCATTTCGGCATCCGCATCGAGAACCTGATCTATGTGCGGGAGGCTGAAGCCGTCGACGGCGGCGACATGTCGATGCTCGGCTTCGAGACGCTGACCTTCTGCCCGATCGATCGCAGCATCGTCATCCCCGAATTGCTGACGCATGACGAGCTGCACTGGTTCAACGAATACCACCGCCAGACGCGCGAGGCGCTGATGCCGCTGATCCACGACCATGACGTCAAGGCATGGCTCGAGAATGCGACTTTGCCGTTGGAATACTGAGCGGCCGGCTATCCGGCCTTCGGTTCAGAGGCCGATCGTGTGTCGCCAGGTCATCACGATGATCCAGGCGGCCACGAGCATCCAGGTGTGCGAGAAGCGCAGACCGATGATGAGGGCGATTGCGAGCGCCAGTTTCGAATCCCAACCACCGATGAAGAAGGCAGGTGCGACGAGCGTCGTCAGGACCGCGGCCGGCACGGCATTCAATGCCGCCTCCATGCGCGGTGGGATGCGCTTCATCTTAGTGATCATGACGTAGCCGCCGATGCGGGTCGCGAAGGTCGCGGCTGCGGCGGCCAGAATCACGAGAGCCATGTGGAGATCGAACTGCATCTCAGACCTCGTGGTTTTCGGTGTTGAGGGCGTCGGCTTCGAGATCCGGCTCCTCCGCGGGAAGGGGTAAGAGGGCGGCAAGCAGGATGCCGGCCGCAGCACCGAGGCTCACATGCCAGGGGGAACCCACGAAATGATAGGCGATGACCGAGGCGACGGCGCTCGTCAGCGCCACAGCCAGGAAGTTGTCACGCTTGCGGAAGCCGAGCACGATAGCGAGGAAATAGGCCGGCAGCAGGATATCGAGGCCGATCGTCTTCGGATCGCCAATGAGGGATCCGAGCATGCCGCCGATCAGGCTGATCATGACCCAGGGAATGTAAATGATGATGCCGAAGCCGAGATACCAGGTGAAGGTAACGGGCTGACCTGCCTCACCGCGTCTGACGGTCTCGGCAAATTGCGGATCGACCAGCAGGAAGAAGGTGAAGAACTTCTGGATCGCCGTGAAATGCCTGATGTAGCGGGCAATCGCTGCCGAATAGAGCACGTGGCGGAAGTTGACCGCGAGGATCGACAGCACGATCACCCAAGCCTGCACATTGTGGCCGAAAAGCTCGATGCCGACCAGCTGACTGGCGCCGGCATAGACGGTGGCGCTCATGAAGGTGAGTTCGGAGAGCGACATGCCCTGCTCGGCGGCAAGTGCGCCGAACAGTGCTCCGAAGGGGGCAGAAGCGAGCGCCACGGCAAAGCCGCCCCGCAAACCTTCGACAAAGTCGGCGCGATTCATGGGATTAGGTCCTGTTGGAATTGAAATTTCCCTCTATGGTGTCTCACCTGCTGCGGCAATTGAATTTCCTTGATTCACCAATCGATTTTGCTGAAGCGTTACCGGTTTACGTCACCGGCAAGGCGAGGGAGACAATGAAAAAGATCGAATTTACAAAAGAGGAAAAAGCGGAAATCGTTTCGCGCATCCGGCAATATTTCGACCGCGAACTCGATCCGATCGGCGCGCTGCCGGCGGAATTCCTGCTCGACTTCTTCTCCGAGCATATCGGACCCTATTTCTATAATCGCGGCTTGAGGGATGCCCACGCCGCCTTCCTGAAGAAGATGGAGGATTTCGGAGAGGAGATCTATCTCTTGGAGCGCGAGGGCGAGAAAAACGGCTGATTAGGCAGCCAGAATATCGGCGCTGTTGACGATCTCAATGCCGTTCTGGCGCATCTCGTCGATGGCCGCGGCGACACCTTCGGGCGTTATGCCCCGGCTCGCGTCCTCGATGAAGCGGACCTTGACGCCAGGGATCAGCTCCAGCGCATCGAGCGCAGAGAATTTTACGCAATAATCCGTCGCAAGCCCGCAGACGTCGAGTTCGGTGACGCCCTGATCCACCAGGAAATCGGCAAGGCCGGTCACGGCATACTGATCGTTGTCGCGGAAGGCGGAGTAGCTGTCGACGTTCTTGTTTTCGCCTTTCTGCTGGATGAGATCGATTTGGGCAGCGTGGAGCTCGGGGTGCAGCTCGGCGTCGCGCGTATATTGCACGCAGTGATCCGGCCACAACATCTGCGGCTTGCCGGAGAGTTCGCCCATTTCGAAAGGGTTCTTGTCGGGATGAGAGGAGGCGAAGCTTCCGTGGTCCGCCGGGTGCCAGTCCTGTGAGGCGACTATGAGATCGTATTTGCCGCTGTCGATGAGGCTGTTGGCGACGGGAACGACTTCATGGCCATCCAGAACCGGCAGGTTGCCTCCGGGACAGAAGCCATTCTGAATATCGACCAGCAGCAACGCCTTCATCAAGCTATCCCTTACGCATTCCGCGTCGCAAAATGCCGACCAGTGCCGGCACAATCAACTAGTGGATTTCCGGGGGGCAGGGCGCAAGTGCTATTTCTCGTATCGAGAGTGGCAAATGGCTGCATCAACGTATTTTTCTGTTGCCGTTCGCGTTATACGCGAAAGCGGCAAGTATTTCGCGTTTTATATTAGGGTTTATGCATGCAGCTATGGAGCCGGATGCCTGAAGACCAGATCATCGGCATCACCCTCCTGGCGCGCCGCCTTTATATCCGGCACGGCGCCCAGCCGCTCAGCGAGCCGAATCGACCTCACATTGGGAGGAGCGATATAGCTCACCAGGGTCTTCAGGCCACGCACAGTAAAGGCCCAGTCGCGCAAAGCAACGGCAGCTTCATAGGCGTAACCTTTGCCCTCGGCCTGCGGATAGACGAGCCAGCCCAGTTCCTTCTCGGGAAAAAGCGGGCCGTGATTGATGCCAACCTGGCCGAGGCATTGTCCTGTGGCGCGGTCCTCCATCATCAGGGCGCCGTGGCCCATCAGCTCCCATAGGGCGACGTCATGGCAGAACATGCCCCAGGCGGCTTTGGTCGAATGCGGGCCGCCCATATAGAGCGCACGATCGGAGATCATCAGCGCATGATAATCCGGCCAGTCTTCCATCATGGGAGGCCGCAGAATCAGGCGCTCGGTTTGGAGCGTCGGTATTGCCGTCATCGGAAATCTCGCTGGAAAATCGGATGAAATCTGGAATGAGAACCGGCAGGTGCAGGTCATTCGGCAATGTCATTTACAGGGGATTCGTGCGATCGAAAAGCCAATGAGGGGAGCGTGGTCCGGAAGTTGACGGAAGATGAAGACGTGCTGTCGAACCAATACGGATGCTGCCCCGCCGTGAAGAGGCGCTATCAGGCAGCGAGGCGGCAAAAGTCAGTCACGGCCCGTTCAGCGAGGCTCCCCCGGCGGAGCCTCATTGCATCAGGCCGTCTGGTCGCTATCGCCGGTAGCGACGGGCGAGGTGCCATAAGTCGTCTGGTATGCGCGAAGTGCAGTCTGCATGTCGGTCAGGACCTTCGCCATTAGGCCGCTGTCATCATCGTCGCTGCCATCAGCGGCAATTTTCTGCGGATCGGCGGCAAGAATTTCCGACGTTGTGAGCCTGCTATCGCCATTCGTATCAAGGGCAGAGAGTGCGCCCTTGGAGCCGTCACCCTTGGCATCGGTGCTGGACTGGCTGTCGCTGTCATCGGTCCTCTGGAGCGAGAGCATGAGCGCCAGAATATCGGCTGCGATCTTCTGGACGACATCGGAGCCGGAGGAATCGTCATCGCCGGCGGACGTACTGGCGGTCGAGGCGCTGGCTGTTGAGGATTGGGAAGCGGCGGCGATCTCGTCTGCCGAGACGACGCCGTCACCGTTCTTGTCGAGTGGGTTGAGGGGGGCTTGATACTGGGTCAGCGTGCTGCCCAGGGCTGAAACACTGGTCACTTGAACCTCCTTTGAAGGTCTTGTGAAGCCTGCCTTTCATGGGCGGGCAATGACCGGGCTAGGCTGATTTGCGAGTCGGGTCAAAGCGGCGTTTTGTCATCTGGAGAAGCGCGTGCGGCTGGGCCTGTGATTCCTGGCGACGCGCCAAGGCAGTGGAGCGGTCAGACTCGCTCCACAAAACCGTCGAGCACACGCTTCTGGCCGGCTCGGTCGAAGTCGATCGTCAGCTTGTTGCCTTCGATGCCTGATATGGAGCCGTTGCCGAATTTGATGTGGAAGACGCGGTCGCCGAGTGCGAAGCGCGAGGGTTCGGTCGCAGTGGATTTCGCCACCAGTTCGCCCTCGATGGTGCGGCCGCGCGGGCCGCTTTCACCGTAGCCGATGCGCTCCACGGCATGGCCGGAGCGGCTGCCCCAGTTGTCGCGGGTGGCGTCGGTCTTGTTTTGCTGGGCGCGTTTCCAGCCGGGCGTGGAATAGGAATTGGAGAAGGGATCGGCCTTGTCGAAGCGCGACTGGCCATAACCGCCGCCGCGGCCGTAGCCACCGTAATTCTGCTCCATCTCGGCGACTTCCACATGGGTCTCCGGCAGTTCGTCGAGGAAGCGCGAGGGAATGGTCGATTGCCAGAGACCGTGGATGCGGCGGTTGGAGACGAACCAGATGTGGCAGCGGTGTTTGGCGCGGGTGATGCCGACATAGGCAAGGCGACGTTCTTCTTCGAGGCCGGCGCGGCCGGATTCATCGAGGGAGCGCTGATGCGGGAAGAGGCCTTCCTCCCAGCCGGGCAGGAAGACGGTGTCGAACTCCAGGCCCTTGGCCGAATGCAGCGTCATGATGGAGACGGCATCGAGATTTTCGTTCGTCTCGGCATCCATGACAAGCGAGACGTGCTCCAGGAACCCCCGCAAGGATTCGAAGCTATCCATGGAGCGGATGAGTTCCTTGAGGTTTTCGAGGCGACCCGGCGCTTCCGCGCTCTTGTCGTTCTTCCACATATCGGTATAGCCGGACTCTTCGAGGATCTGCTCGGCAAGCTCGGTATGTGGTGTGTTTTCAAGCAGTTCCTGCCAGCGGCGGAAAGATTGAATCACATCGAAGAGGGCCTTGCGGGCCTTGGGCTTAAGTTCGTCCGTCTCGATCATATCGGCGGCGGCCGCGAGCATCGGGATGTCGCGGGCGCGGGCATAATCGTGGAGTGCGCGCACCGTCGTATCACCGAGGCCGCGCTTCGGCGTGTTGATGATGCGCTCGAAGGCGAGATCGTCGGCCGGCTGGGCGACGAGACGGAAATAGGCCATGGCATCGCGGATTTCGAGGCGCTCGTAGAAGCGCGGGCCGCCGATGACGCGGTAGTTCAGGCCGAGTGTCACGAACCGATCTTCGAATTCGCGCATCTGGAAGGAGGCGCGCACGAGGATCGCCATGTCGTTCAGCAGATGCTTCTTTCCGTCGGCATCGCCGCGCTGCAGGCGCTCGATCTCCTCGCCGATGGCACGCGCCTCTTCCTCCGAATCCCAGGAAGCGTGGACCTGCACCTTGACGTCGTCAGGATCGGAGCGATCGGTGAAAAGCGTCTTGCCGAGGCGGCCTTCATTGTGGGTGATGAGATGGGCGGCAGCACCGAGGATATGGGCCGTCGAGCGGTAATTGCGCTCAAGCTTGATGACCTTGGCGCCTGGAAAATCCTTTTCGAAGCGCAGGATATTGTCTACTTCCGCACCACGCCAGCCATAGATCGACTGGTCGTCGTCGCCGACGCAGCAGACATTCTGCGGCTCGCCCTTGGGGCGCTGGGCGAGAAGCCGCAGCCACATATATTGGGCGGTGTTGGTGTCCTGATACTCGTCTACGAGGATGAAGCGGAACTTCTGGTGATATTCCTTGAGCAGGTCCGGCTGTTTGCGGAATATCGCGATCGGATGCATCAGGAGATCGCCGAAGTCGCAGGCGTTCAGCGTCGAGAGGCGGTTCTGATAGGCGAAGTAGAGATCGCGGCCGCGGCCATTGGCGAAGGCGCGAGCGTCTCCCTCCGGAATATCGGCGGGGCCGAGACCTTTGTTCTTCCAGGTATCGATCATGCCGGCGAATTGCTTGGCCGGCCAGCGCTTGTCATCAAGGCCTTCGGCCTGGATGATCTGCTTGATGAGGCGGATCACATCGTCGGTATCGAGGATGGTGAAATCGGAACGCAGGCCGACGAGTTCGGCGTGGCGGCGCAGGAGCTTGACGCCGATCGAGTGGAAAGTGCCGAGCCAGGGCATGCCTTCGACGGCGCCGCCGACGAGAAGCGCGATACGCTCCTTCATCTCGCGGGCGGCCTTGTTGGTGAAGGTCACGGCGAGGATCTGCGAGGGGAAGGCGCGGCCGGTCTGAAGGATATGGGCAATGCGGGTGGTGAGTACGCGCGTCTTGCCCGTGCCTGCGCCCGCGAGCACGAGGACGGGGCCTTCGAGTGTCTCGACGGCTTCGCGCTGTTCCGGGTTGAGACCGCTGAGATAATCGGGGCGACCGCCATCGCGGGCCGCCATGGCGCGGGCAGCAATGCCGCCGCCGGCAGCGGGCGCCCTTGCGGGAGCAGCGGGCTGTTGCGGCTTGCGCGGCGCATCGCCCGGTTCTTCGTCGAAGAAGGGCATATCGTCGAAACTATTGCTCATGGCGCGTAATGTAGTGATTCGGGAAGGAAAGACCAGAAAAGATGTTCTGCTTTCATTCCCAGCGGCTGCGCTATCCTCAGCCGGTTTATTTGCCTGGTCGGGAAGCCTGCCCAGGAGTTGTGGTCCTCCTGGAGCTCAACTATGGTCTCGCGCCAACCATTGGGAGAGCCATATGCACGTCATCGCCATTCTTGCCAATCTGATCCTGCTGATCATCGTTGCTGCGCTGATCGCGGGGAATGGTTTGCCGGACAGTGGCGAGGGCCTCGGATTCTTTGTCGCTGCCATTGTGGCTCCCGTGTTGAGCACGATTGCCTTGCTGCGCCGCAATGGGTCGATTTCCGAACTCGTTTCGCTTGAGATCCGGGCGCGCAAGGCCACGCTGAGGCAACGTATTGCCGAGGCAGAGGCAAAGGCGGCCGGCAACGGCATCGGCCGCTAAGGGCTGCTCTCAAGCGGCCTGCGGGCCGGCAAAAGCCAAGCAGACCGAAACCAGCGCAAAGAGCGGCGGCAGGGCCAAGCACCAGACGCCAATGGTCGCAAAGAGCAAGGCGGCAAGGCCGCAGCCGAGGGCGAAGGCGAAAACGGCGACCGTCAAGCGCGACAGGCGCCCTTTCACGGTCTTTGTCTGATCGCCGAGGCTGCCATGGGCGAGGTCGCCGAGATCGATCATGATCTGCGTCGTCGTGCCGGTCATCAGCGTGCTCGGCGGTGAGGCGCCGAGATGGATGCGGTGAGCGGCGTTCTGGATCGCCATGGCGATGACGAGCAGCATGCCGGTCGCGACCAGCGGCAGGCCATCCGGATTGGTAAAGGGCGCAAGCCAGATGGCGCAGGCGCCGCCGGCAATCAGGAAGAGAAGCTTGATCACGAGCAGGATGCGCAAGCCCTTCTCATCGCCTGGCGGCACATTGTGGGTGAGGTAGCGCAGCAGAAGGATCGTCAGGCAGAACACCGGCAGCGCCAGCAACTTGGCGATGATGCCAGACGTGCCGTGAGTGAGCGCTGCGCCAAGCGTCACGAAGTTGCCGGTGACATGGGCGGGGAAGAGGCCGCCAAGCGCCAGGAAGCCGGCTGTATCAACATAGCCGCCGGTCAGGCTCAGGAGCACGGGCAGGGCTGGGCGCATTGTTTTTTCCTCTATGAATTCGTTTGCCTAGTGTGCCGCGACGGCGTGGATTTCGGCAATATAGCCGCCCGGGAATTCCACCATGGCGGCGCGGCGATCGCCGGACTGGTAGGGTTCGACGAGAATTTCAGCGCCGCTCTCCTTGGCTTTTTGAAGCGTCGCGTCAAGATCGGCGGTCTCGTAGCCAGTCATTTCGCGACCATAGGGGAAAGGCAGCTGGCCATCGGTGACGAGCACGGTCATGCGGCCGAAGACGGATTCGATGCGCAGGCGGTGAAAGGCCTTGTCCGGCAGGCCAATCTCGGTGCCGGGCGCCTTCTCATCGTCGGAGACGACCTTGCCATGCGAGAAGGCGAGAAAGGCATGGGTGAAGGCGGCCACGCGGTCGACGGACACGTAGACGCGGTTTTCCGGGATGGTCGTGAAGGCCGGATAGTTTGGCGTGGTCGTGTGCCAATAGAGCTGCATGTTGACACCGCCCGGCCACTGGATGACGGCATCGCGGCCGATCGGATCCGGGAAGGCGGAGACAATGACGTCGGCGCCGGCAGCCTTTGCCGCGGCTATGGCCTTGTCGAGATCGGTGACGAGATAGCCTGATCGTTCGGCGCCGAAGGGGTAGGGGATCGGCGTCTCGAAGCCGAAGAGCGAGATAGTACCGACGGGCGTCTGCAGAAGCTGCGACGTCGTGCTGCTCGGCGTCGGCGTAACGGTTGCCGTTACCTGCTTGGTGCTGGTGCCGCCGAAAGTGGCGAGGAAGCTTTTGGCGAAGGCGTCCACGTCGCCAGGAGCGACATAGACATGGGTCGTATCATATTGCGCGCCGACGCCGAATTGCGGCGAGGCGGCATAGGCCGGGGCACCGGCTAGGCCGAGAAGGGCAACAAGGGCTAACGATAGACGAAGCATTGCGTGATCTCCTTCGGCCTGGCCGGCCGCTACTCCCGGTTTACGCCTTGATGAAGGCGAGAACGTCGGCGTTGAACTTGTCGGCTTCGGTCTGGGCGAGGCCATGCGGGGCGCCCGGATAGACCTTCAGCGTGCCGTTCTTCAGAAGCTTGATGCCCTTTTCGGCGGCAGCCTGGATCGGCACGATCTGGTCGGCATCGCCATGGATGAGGAGCGCCGGAACGTCGATCTTCTTCAGGTCGTCGCTGTAATCGACCTCGGAGAATTCGCGGATGCAATCGTAGTGGCCTTTGATGCCTCCGGCCATGCCCATCAGCCAGAAGGTTTCGCGCAGGCCTTCATTGACCTTGGCGCCATCGCGGTTGAAGCCGTAGAAGGGCATGGTGAGGTCGCGGTAGAACTGCGAGCGGTCGCCGGCCGTGCCCTTGCGGATGCCGTCGAAGACTTCGATCGGCAAGCCTTCGGGATTGGCAGGCGTCTTCAGCATCAGCGGCGGAACGGCGCCGACGAGCACGACCTTGGCGACGCGGCTGGTGCCATGGCGGCCGATATAATGGGCGACTTCGCCGCCGCCGGTGGAATGGCCGATCATGATGAGGTTCTTCAGATCGAGCTTCTCGATGAGCTCGGCGAGGTCATCGGCATACTGGTCCATATTGTTGCCGTTCCACGGCTGCGAGGACTTGCCGTGGCCGCGGCGGTCGTGGGCGATGACGCGGTAGCCCTGCTGGGCGAAATAGAGCATCTGCACTTCCCATGCGTCGCCCGAGAGCGGCCAACCGTGGGAGAAGAGGATCGGCTGGCCGTTGCCCCAATCCTGATAGTAAATCGTCGTTCCGTCTTTGGTTGTGATCGTCGGCATTGAACTTGTCCTATGCTGAGGTTGGCAGGATCTACGCCCTGGGGGCGGATGGTTTGCACCGCGGTGCTGACAGGGTCAGGAAGCATTTTTGCAATGGTCAGCGGAAGTGATGCTTAGGTGCAGGTTGCCCTATGCTTTTTCCCTGAGATCGAGCCAGGCGACGAGCAGAAAACCGCCGACGAGGCCCAGATGTTCGAAGAAGGAATTGGCGGCCATGAAGCGTTCCATTCCATCAGGCAATTCCCAGAAACGCAGGGCGAGGAAGGTGGCCATCAGTGTGAAGCCACCGAGGGCGACTGCGCCCAGCCAACGGAAAAAGCCGGTCAGAATCATGAGTGAGGCGACAAGCTCCAGGATGATGACGAATACGGCAAAGAGCGGGGCAGGCGAGAGGCCAAAATGCGTCATCTCGCCGACAGCACCCTGAAAGTCCGTGAGCTTGTTGAGGCCGCCCTGCAGATAGGCGGCGCAGAGGCCGAGATAGGCGATGAAGCGCATGAAGGCGGCGCCGAAAAGAGGGCGGGCGCGGGACGCAAATCGGATTTCAAGGGCATGCATGGCATCGATCCTCAGACGGCCCAGCAGGCGCAGCCGAGCGCACCCCAGAAGCTCTTGAGATCGGAGACCGGTGCCTTCGAACCCCAGGCATTGGCGTGGGCATGGCCGTGGACATTGCAATCATTGGCGCAGCCGCAGGCGGAAATCAGGTGGCGGTGCAACGAGTTCTTGCCGGCGCCCTCAGGCTCACCCC
>NZ_JBFTPD010000019.1:0-128695 GCF_056398305.1 Rhizobium sp. 01T444 | reverse complement strand
TATCGGTATCGCCGACATCCTGAAGCAGCCGCGGAAAGATCGGCAAGGTGAGGCCAATCCCGGCGGCATCGAGGATCACGGTGGCATAGATGACTGTGAGCGCTTTTTTCATGGGATCATCTGAAAATTTATCACTGATAAGTTCCTTATCGCTGATAAATTGAAATGGCAACAGCGAATGGAAACAGGATGAAGGTGGACCGGGCGCAGATCGTCAACGAAGCGCTGAAGCTCTTGAACGAGGTGGGCATCGATGCGCTCTCCACGCGCATGCTTGCCGATAGGCTGAATGTGCGCCAGCCTGCGCTCTACTGGCATTTCAAAAGCAAGCGGGCGCTGGTGGAGGCCATGGCCGAGGAGATCATGGCGCGCGGCCACACCCACGACTGGCCGGTCGTGCCTGATAATTGGCGGGATTTCATGCTCGAAAACGCCCGTGATTTCCGTCGCACGCTCTTGAGTTATCGCGATGGCGGCCGCGTGCATGCCGGCACGGAAACCAGTCCGCAGGATCTTCCCAATGTCGAAGCCCATATCGCCGTTCTCGTCGAAGCGGGCATGGAAGCGGAATTCGCTATGGAACTGCTCGTCGCCATCGCCCGCTACACTGTCGGCTGCGTCATCGAGGAACAGGCCGAACCGCCGCCGGAACAGGAAAAGCTCGATGCGGCCGCAGCCGATTTCCCGCTGACGCGCCGGGCGATCACGCATTATCGCAATCGCGGCCACGAGGCTTTCTTCGAGGCCGGCCTCAGGATGATGATCGACGGCGCCGCCCTTCGGTTGTCGCAGGACGCCTAAGTCTCAGTCGCGCATCGCCCAGCGAATGCCGGCGGCGACCGAAAGCCCCAGCAGCGGCCATATTGCCCAGAATGTCCCCTGCCATGTCAGCATGTTGATGGCGACGATGCCGACCCCGATGACGGCAAACGCGGCGACGCGCTGATCGAACCGATCCTGCCTCCGCACCCATATCATTGCCGTCACGAAGGCGAAGGCAAGCATCGGCCAGACGGCCCAGAACTCGCCTTCCCAAGTGGCAATGTTGATGAAGACGAGCACGGCGCCGATAAGAGCGAGAATGCCGCCGAGCTTGCGCAGCCTGCCGCGCGGGCGCAGCGCCGGGGCCGGTCTTGGCGCTGGCATTTCGACGGGCCGTTCGGGAGCGGCTGCCGGCTTCCGCGGCTCCGCGCTGATATCGCCGATGCGCACGGCATAGCTAGGCACGGCATCGGCAACGTTCTTCATCTCCAATGCCCCCAGAAAGTCGAACCCGACAGCCACCTTGTTTCGCACCTGGTCATAGACCGTGTTCGAGATCACGATCCCTCCGGCCGGCGCGGACGCTTGCAGGCGGGCAGCGATATTGACGCCATCGCCGTAGATATCCTCGCCTTCGACGATGACATCGCCGAGATTGATGCCGATGCGGAAGAGCATGCGCCCATCCGTGGGCCGCGCTGCATTCTTGCCTGCTAGCTCGTTCTGCACGTCGATCGCCGCCCGCACCGCTTCGACAACGCTCGGGAAATCGGCCAGCAATCCGTCGCCCCAGGTATTGACTACGCGTCCGCCATGCGAGGCGATGAGGCGGGACATGGCATCGCGATAATGCTTGAGCATGGCGAGCGTGCCTTCCTCATCCGCGCCCATCAAGCGAGTATAATCCTGCACGTCGGCTGCAAAGATCGTCGTCAGCTTGCGTTGTGTCTCGCTCATGAAATCCCCCATCGCCGCCGGCCGGAACTGGCTTCGTTATTCTATAAGTGGGATCGCAGTCTTGTTTCGGTAGTCCGCTCCAGCGCGGGCTACCATCCCACATTCCTAGAATTGCGTAATAACGCTGATGCCCGTGCCTTCGGCCTTGTCGAGCGTCATCAGCGCCGGCACTGCCTCTGCCAGGCTGATGCGCCGGCCGATCAGTTTCTGCGGCGCGATCTTGCCGGCGGCGAGCATCGAAAGCATGGCATCGTAGCGCCAAGCCTGCATGCCGTGGCTGCCGTAGATTTCCAGCTCATGGCCGATCACCTGCGCCATCGGGATCTGCGGCGTGGAATGCTCGCCGAGCATCAGCCCTACCTGCACATGCCGGCCGCGCCGGCGCAGGTTCTTGATCGAGTTGAAGCAGGTGACGGGGTGGCCGAGTGCGTCGATGGAGACATGCGCGCCACCCTTGGTGATTTCACGCACCGCTTCGGCCACATCGGCGACCGTGGAGGCATTGATCGTGGCGACGGCCCCGCATTCGCGTGCAAAGGCAAGCTTCTGCTCGGATATATCGACGGCAATAGCATTCGCGCCCAGCGCAGTCGCGATCATGATCGCCGAAAGCCCGACGCCGCCGCAGCCATGTACGGCAATCCATTCGCCGGGGCCGGTGCGCGCCTGATCGGCAACCGCGCGGAAGGAGGTGGCGAAGCGGCAGCCGAGGCTCGCTGCCGTGGCATCATCAACGCTCTCGGGCAGGTGCACCAGATTGGTATCGGCATAGTCGATGCCGACATATTCCGCGAAGGAACCCCAATGGGTGAAGCCCGGCTGGAACTGGTTGGGGCAAACCTGCTGGTTGCCGGAATGGCATTCACTGCAATGGCCGCAGCCGGAAACGAAGGGCACCGTCACACGGTCGCCGACCTTGAAGCGCACGACACCTCTGCCGGTCGCGACGATCTTGCCGGCAAGCTCGTGGCCCGGCACATGCGGCAGGTGGATATCCGGATCATGGCCCATCCAGCCGTGCCAGTCGCTGCGGCAAAGCCCGGTTGCGCCGACTTTGATGACCACACCGTCTTCCGTCGGCGTCGGGTCCGGCACGGTGCGGATATCAGGCGCCTGTTCGAAAGCTTCGTAATACATGGCTTTCATCTGTCTTCTCCTGGGCGGGATATGCGTGTCTTCATCCATGATGGCATGCGGCGAGGGTTTTCATCCAGTCGCCTTTCCATCATTTTCCTTTATGGACCCATCGTTTTAGAACCATGGCACACGCATCAATATTTCAATCCTAGCGCACTATCGGGCATTTTATTGCTTCGATGTTTCAACCGTCAATTTGCGCTTGACCGCCCCCGACAGGGAGGATTTTGCTTTGCCGACTTCATGAGGAGAGCCGCAAATGCCCGTCGATACGTCACCCCGCACGACCACCTGGACCTATGTCGACGGAGAGTGGATTGCCGGCAACCCGCCGCTGATCGGGCCGACCTCCCATGCCATGTGGCTGGGCTCCACCGTCTTTGACGGCGCCCGCTGGTTCGATGGCATCGCGCCCGATCTCGACCTGCATTGCCAGCGTATCAACCGTTCCGCTGTCGCCATGGGCCTGAAGCCGGTGAAGACTGCTGAAGAGATCGAGGCGCTTGCCTGGGAAGGCGTGAAGAAATTCGACGGCAAGACTCCGATCTACATCAAGCCGATGTATTGGGGCGAGCATGGTTCGCCGGGCAGTGTCGTGGCCGTTGATGGCGAATCCACCCGCTTCGCGCTCTGCCTGTTCGAAGCCGCGATGGGCGGCCATGGCGGCTCTTCGCTGACCGTCTCGCCCTACCGCCGCCCCACGCCGGAAACCGCAATGACCGATGCCAAGGCAGGCGCGCTCTATCCGAACAGCGGCCGTGCGATTGCCGAAGCGAGAGGCCGCGGCTTCGACAATGCGCTGATGCGCGATATGAACGGTAATGTGGTCGAAACAGCTTCCTCGAACGTCTTCATGGTCAAGGACGGCGTCGTCTTCACACCGATTGCCAACCGTACCTTCCTCGCCGGCATCACGCGGCTGCGCGTCATCGGCTTGCTGCGCAAGGCCGGCTTCGACGTGCGCGAGGCGACACTTTCTGTCGAGGATTTCATGGGCGCCGACGAGATTTTCACGTCGGGCAACTATTCGAAGGTCGTCGGCGTCAACAGGCTCGACGGCCGCAATTTCCAGGAAGGTCCGATTACCCGCAAGGCGCTGGAGCTCTACATGAACTGGGCTTATGGGCGCGGGGGGAATGAGGAGTAGTGTGGCCGCTGCCTAGCGTCTCACCGCATAAAGCTCTACGCCATCCGTGAAGCCTTTTAATCTGTGGCTTCCTACTGACACGGCATCCTCAGGGCGCACCTCATTGAAAAAGTCCTGAGACATCAGCAAGGCCTCCCCAAGCTCACTGCACACGCCCTGAATGCGGCTGACGAGATTCACATCCCCGCCGATCAGCGTGAAATCCAGTCGCCGGCCGGAGCCGATATTGCCGTAGCTGACCTCGCCGTGATGCAGCGCGATGCCGGCCTTCGCGCCGATCCCGTCATAGTTGAAACCATCCAGCGCCTCGAGAATCGCCCGGGCAGCCGAAAGCGCTGCATTGCAGGTTCGGGTCGCATCATAGCCGGGGAAGAAGGCGAGCACCGCATCGCCCATGAACTTCAGCACTTCGCCGCCTTCTCGCGTGATCGCCGGAATGACGTGGTCGAAATAAGCGTTCAGCAACCCGAGCACGGTTTCGCCCGGCAAGCGGTTGGAGAGTTCGGTAAAGCCGCGCAGGTCGCAGAGCAGCAGGGCTGCCTGCATGGATTCGATCTCGCCCTGGCGGATGCGGCCGGAAAGGATACGGCTTGCCGTCAGCGGCCCGATATAGGTGTCGAGCAGGCTGAGCTCGACCTGGCGCAGAATGCGGAGTTCGCTGGTATTGCGCAGCGCCGGCACGATACGTTCGATCACCTGCATCTCCGAAGCGGTGAAGCCGCCCGGCCGTTTGGTGCCGAAGATGGCGGCACTGACTGGACCGTCGGCATTGCAGAGCGGCGCGATCATCAGCTGCACGAGGCCACGCCCGGCGAAGACGTCGATATGCTGCCAGCGGCCATGCGGGCTCTGGCCAGGGCCGACGACGAGCATTTCACGGCTTTCGAAAACCTTTTGCAGTGGCGTATTGGCAATGGCGAGCCGTGTGCCATGCTCGCGGTCATGGATTTCCACCGGTTCGCCCGGCGCCCAGGCGATGGTGCGGCCGATATATTCCGGGTGCAACGTCATCAGATGCAGCGTCAGCCGATCGACTGGAACACCGAGCGCCCGAAGGCGGCGCCCGAGGCCGGAGACGAGGCCGACCTCGTCGAGAGCATGACATTCGTCGCCGGTCAGCCATTCGATGAGGCCGAGCACCGCAGTCGTGTTGAGGCTATTGGCCGGTGCCCTGGTTTCAACGGCGTAGTCGATGTCGAGCAGGTTATTCACGAGTGTTCTCCTTCGCTGGGACGGTGCGCTCAGTGAGCGCCGCCGCCGGAGACCTGGCCGGTTTTTTTCAGAAGCAGGGAGGCGAGCAGAGCGATGACGAGGGCGACGCCGAGCAGGAAGAAAGTGTCGCTGAAGGCCATGATATTGGCCTGCTTGCGCAGCTTCAGTGCGATGGCGACGACCGCCTTGTGCGTGGCAATGGCCTGGTCGCTGACGCCGTGGCTCATGAAATAGCCCGTGAGCTTTGCGACGCGATCGCGGGTGGCTTCCTCGAAGACGGAGACCGAATTGGTCAGGATATTCGAGTGGAACTGCTCGCGCTTCGACAGGAAGGTCTGCAGCGAGGCGATACCGACGGCGCCGCCGAGATTGCGCATCATGTTGAAGAGGGCGGAAGCCGAACCGGCATTCTCCGGCTCGATACCTGCGGTGGCGATCGCCGACAGCGGCGTGAAGACGAGGGCCTGACCGACGGCACGCACGACATTCGGCCAGAAGAGCTGATCGCTCGCATAGTCGCCCGTCATATGAACGTTCATGAAGTTTGAGGCGGCGAAGAGAACGAAGCCGACGACGATCAGCAGGCGGATATCGAAGTGCTTCATCAGGCGCGGCACCAGCGGGATCAGCAGAAGCTGCGGGATGCCGGTCCAGGCAAGCACCAAGCCGATCTGCTCGGAATTATAGCCCTGGATACGGGTTAGGTAGATCGGCAGTACGAAGACGGAGCCATAGAGCGCGATACCCAGCAGGAAGTTCGCAAGGATGCCGAAGCCGAAGTTGCGGCGAGCAAACAGGCGCAGGTTCAAGAGCGGATGGGCGACTTTCAGCTCGATGATGAGGAAGAGCGTTAGCGAGACGGCGGCAATGATCGTGAGGCGGACGATGAAATCCGAGCCGAACCAGTCTTCCTTATTGCCTTCTTCCAGCACGGTCTGAAGTGCGGCAAGACCGATCGCCATGGTGATGATGCCGGGCCAGTCGCCCTTGGCGAGCAGGCCGAGATTCATCGGTGCACGATCGAGCGAAGCCCAGAGCATGCCGACCATCAGCGCGCCGGGCACGAGGTTGATATAGAAGATATATTCCCAGCCCCAGTTTTCGGTGAAATAGCCGCCGATGGTCGGGCCGATCGCCGGCGCGAAGGTGGCCGAAAGGGCAAAGAGCGCAAGACCGATCGGCTGCTTGGGCTTGGGCAGAAGCGTGATGATGATGGTGAAGGCCATCGGGATCAGCACGCCACCGGAAAAGCCCTGGATGGCCCGCAGAATGATCATCTGCTGCAGGTTGACCGCAAAGGCGCAGGCGACCGAGAAGACCAGGAAGAGCACTGCGTTGACCAGCAGGTAGTTGCGCACAGAGAAGACCCGGGCAAGCCATGCGCTGAGCGGAATGACGACGATCTCGGCGATGAGATACGAGGTCGAGATCCAGCCGCCATCGTCGGTGCCGGCGCCGATGGCGCCCTGAATGTCGGCCAGCGAAGCATTGACGATCTGGATGTTGAGGATCGCCATGAAGGCGCCGAGTGTGGAGCCGACGACGGCGGTCCACATGCGAAGCGGGCTCATGGCGGGTTTGACAGCGGGGACCGTCGCTGCGGCGGGGCGCGCGACCGAATTGCTGTTTGCGGCGATCTGAAGCGTAGCCATGACTTATCTCCTTCCGGCTCTGCGGAAAACTGTCTCATGACGCTTTTCGGGTGATAATTGAGAAAGGGATGGAAGGATCATCCAGCAGGAGTGGATAATCCTTCCTCCGCGGCCGCGGAGGTCTGAGCGGCCTTGGTATCGATATCGGGGATAACAGACATGCCCGAGCGCAGCAGGCCCGCAAGGCGTTCGTCATCGATGACGATCTTGACCGGGATGCGTTGGACGATCTTGGTGAAGTTGCCGGTGGCATTGTCGGGCGGCAACAGCGAGAATTCGAGACCGCTGGCCGGCGAGACGCTATCGACATGGCCCTTGATGGCAACATCCGGGAAGCTGTCGACCTTGATCTCCACCGTCTGGCCGGGGCGAACGAAGGTCAGCTGCGTTTCCTTGAAGTTGGCGACGACATAGACCGCATGCAGCGGCACGACCGCCATCAGCTGGGTGCCTGAGGTGACATACTGGCCGACGCGGATCGAGCGGGCGCCGACCGTGCCGTCAACGGCAGCGACTATATCCGTATAGGAGAGGTTCAGTTCGGCCTGGCCGGCGGCGGCAGCAGCGCGGTCGCGCTGGGCGAGCAGTTGCTCGCGCTGCGTCTGCAGCACCGGCACCTTGTTCTCGGCGGCAACGAGTGCCGCCTTATCGCGCTCGACAGCAGCGGCGGCCTGATCCTTCAGCGACTGGCTCTGTTCTGCACGGGATTGCGTGCCGGCGCCGTTGGTGATCAGCCGGCTGGCGCGGTTGGCATCGGACTGGGCGAAGGTCAGCGAGGCCTGCGATGCATCGAGCGTTGCGCGGGCCTGCGCAATGATCGACTGCTGCAGCGAGATCTGCGCATCGAGATTGGTGACGGCGGCCTCAGCAGCCTTCACATCGGCCTTGGCCTGTGAGAGGGCGGCCTGGAAATCGCGGTCGTCGATGCGGGCGAGAACCTGCCCGGCCTTGACGGTGTCATTGTCATTGACGAGGACCTGCCTGATATAGCCGGCGACCTTCGGGGCAACGGTCGTATAATCTGCCTTCACATAGGCATCATCGGTGGATTCGATGAAGCGGCCGACTGTCCAGTAGCGGTAGCCGAAATCGCCGGCGAAGGCGACACCAGCAAGCAGCGCTGCGGCGATGACGGCGCGCTTGATGAGCTTGCGGCCGGTCTTCCCAGGGGTCTCTACGACCGCGGCGGCGGCTGCAGCCATCGCTTCTGCAGCCGGTGCTGCAGCTTCTGCGGTGGGGGCGGTTCCGGCCTGCTGGACGTTCTTGAAAACTTCGTTGCGGGGCAGTTCGACCATTGTCCTTCTCCATTCGTCTCGGCTTCATCAGTGCGAAGCCCTGTTCGATGAGCGGAAGATGGACCCGGACATGCTTTCTGATAATCTGCTGTTTTCGGGAAGGATCATCAACTCTCAGCGGATAATCGAGGAATAATATGGATCGGCTGACCAGCCTCACAGTCTTCGGTCGGGTGGTGGAATGCGGCGGTTTTTCCGCTGCCGCGCGGCGCCTCAACATGTCCGTCACCATGGTGGGCAACCATGTGCAATCATTGGAAGATCGCCTCGGCGTACGGCTATTGAACCGCACCACGCGCAAGGTCAGCCTGACCGAAACCGGCAAATATTATTATGAGCGCTCGTCGCAGATCCTGGCCGATCTGGAAGAGGCGGACCGGGCTGCCGGGGCCTTGAGTTCGACGCCGCGCGGCACGCTGAGATTCTATACGAGCAGCGCCATCGTCCGCTTCCTGCTGCCGGTCATCAATGAGTTCATGACGCTCTATCCGGCGGTTCAGATCGATTTCAACATCGGCGAGCGATCGGTGGATATGATCGAAGACGGGTATGATCTGGTGATCCGCACGACGCCATCACCGGATTCGAGCCTCGTTGCGCGCAAGCTGACGCCCTGGCGGCATTTCCTCGTCTGCTCGCCGGACTATCTGAAGACCCACGCCATGCCGACGACACCGGCGGAGGTCGCCGGGCACAATTGCCTGCAGTATGCCTACTATCCCTTTGGCGAGGAATGGCGTTTCGAGGGTACCGAGGGACAGCCGGAAAGCGTCAAGGTGGGCGGCAGCATCATCTCCAACAGCGCCGAGACCCTGCGTTATCTGGTGCTGAACGGGCAGGGCATCTTCCTCGCACCAAGCTTCGTCGTCTTCGAGGATCTGGAGGCCGGCCGCCTGGTGCGAATGATGCCGGATTATCGCGGCGTCGAGATCCATATCAACGCCGTTTATCCGAACCGCAGCCACTTGCCGACTAAGGTGCGGCTGTTCCTCGACATGCTGGTGGACCGTTTCGCCGAACACCGAAAATGGATGGCATGAAAAGCGTCCGGCGGGACTGTTTATCTCACCGGGCGCCCTTACGGTCCTTGTCAGATGACTTTCAGCACGATCTTGCCCTTGCTATGCGGGCGTTTGCCTTCCAGCATCTCATGCGCCGCGATCGCCGCATCGAGCGGCAGCATATCGCCGACATTGGTTTCGAGCTGACCGGCATCGACCATCGCGGTGATTTCGCGGAGCTCCTTGGTCGTGACATTGACGAGGAAGAAGAAAGCTTCGATGCCCTGCGTTTTAGCTAGGTCCTGATCCGGCTGCGAAACGGCGGAAACAAGCTTGCCGCCGCGCTTCAGCACAGCAAAGGAGCGTGTCTGCGTCTCCCCGCCGACAAGATCGATGACGGCATCGACCTCATGGGCAAAGTCCTCGAAACGCTGGCTGCGGAAGTCGACGGCGACATCGGCGCCGAGTCGCTTGACGGTCTCGATATCGCTTCCGCTTGCCGTGGCGATCACCTTCAGCCCGGCCTTGTGGGCGAACTGCACCGCATAGGCGCCGACATTGCCCGCCGCGCCATGAATGAGCACCGTCTGTCCAGCCGTCAGCCTAGCGTGGTCGAACAGCGCCTGCTTTGCGGTCACCGCGATGACGGGGATCGAGGCGGCTTCGACATGGCCGATGCTTGCCGGCTTCACGCCAATCATGCCGGCTGCGGCAATCGCATATTCGGCATAGGCGCCGATGAAGCGCGGATTGGTGACACCGTAGACCGCATCGCCGCGGGCTACATGGGTGACACCTTCGCCGACCGCTTCCACCGTGCCCGAGAGATCAGAGCCGAGCGTCAGCGGTAGCGGCTGGGGCAGGGCGCTGTTGCCCGAACGGATCCAGCCATCCCAGGGACCGACCCCGGCCGCATGCACCTTGATCAGAACCTCATCCTTGCCGGGCGCGGGGATCTCGACATCCTCGGCAATGATGGCTTCCGGCGGTCCGAATGCATGAACCCTGTAGGCTTTCATGGTCGTCTTTGTCTCGCTCTCGGTAATCGTGGTCATCTTCTGCTCCTTCGTGTGAACCGGCTCTCCGGTTTCGATGGAGTGAAGATGCCGCCATCGAAGACTTTCGATAATCCCTGCTGTTCGGGAACGATTATCAAGCATCAGAGGATAATCCGGTCCGGCCGCGCGTTCTGCCGGACCGACATTTTATCACGGCCGGACCGGCGAGCCGACATATCCGGCAGACTGGATATAGGCGATGGGCGCAAAGAAGTTGCCGCGGGCATTGAAGGCCATCAGCCCTTCCTCGCTCAACGCCGCCCGCACGGCCGGGCGGGCTGCGACACGCTTCATGAAGGCAGGAAGGGCGGGAAAACGATCGAGATCGATTTCGATCCAAGGCGACCAGTTGAGGCAGACGAAGAGATAGGCATCCGCGACCGTGAAATTCTCGCCGGTGAGATAGGGACCGGCAAGGCGTCCATTGATCCAGTCGAGGCGTTTGTTCACGACCGTGCGCATCGCCTCATGTGCGGTGGCGTAATCGGCATTGAAGAGCATTGCCATCGGCTTGTGCAGTTCCGACGTGATGAAATTCAGCAGGGATTGCACCTGATTGCGGCCAAAGTCGCCGATCTCGGGCAGCATCCTTCTGCCCTCAGGCGCGCTATCGGCAAGAAGCTGCACGATCGCCGGCCCCTCCATCAGCACCTTGCCATCGTCGAGCATCAGCGCCGGCACATAGCCGTTGCCGTTGATGGCGAGATAGTCCTCGCCGTTGCTGGTGCGATGCGTCTTTCGATCGACCGTGATGAGCTCGATATCGATATCCAGTTCCCGGCAGACGATATGCGGCGAAAGCGAACAGGCGGCCGCGTGCATATAGAGTTTCATAGGTTCCTCCTTCTGCGGCAGCGTGAAACCGCCTGCATCAATTCGTTGGACATTTGTACTATTTCGCATAAAATTCCTGTGGTCAATTATTTTATGCGAAATGGTACAAAATGAACGAGAAGAAGCGCGGCCGCCCGAGGGCCTTCGATGCGAAGGTGACATTGGAAAAGGCGAGGGAGGTGTTCTGGGATCGCGGTTTTGCCGGCACGTCGCTGGACACACTGAGCGCCGCTACCCAGCTCAACCGCCCGAGCCTCTATGGTGCCTTCGGCGATAAGGAAGATCTCTATCTCGATACCCTTGAGGGCTACCGCGCCGAAAGCATGGACGTGCTGGCAGATGCGCTCGACCCATCGCTGCCCCTGCGTCAAAACCTCGCGCGTGTCTATCAACGTGCGCTGGCCATCTATCTACACGGGGAAACCGCCGCACGTGGCTGCTTCCTCATCGGCACAGCAACAGCCGAGGCGATCCAGCATGAGCGGGTCCGGGAAATATTGAGCCGCAGCCTCGACGATTTCGACGGGGAGATCGAAAAACGCATGAAGCTCGCGATAGAACGGGGCGAATTGCCCGACCGAAGCGATCCTCACACGCTTGCAAGGCTCGCTTCCGCCGTCATGCATTCGCTTGCAGTCCGTGCGCGGGCCGGCGATAGCCGCGAAACGCTCGAGGCCCTGGCACAGTCCGGAGTGGACATGATCTGCGGCAAAGCCTGAGGCTCAGGCCTGCTCTTCCTTGGTGCGCACTAGCCATGTGAAGGCCGCGCCCGCGAGCAGGAGGACGCTGGTACCGAGAAAGACCGCCGGCATGCCGATATGCCCGCCGACGAAGCCGCCGAGAACGGGCCCGGCGACCTGGCCCACATATTGCGAGGAGATGGACAGGCCGAGAATGCTGCCGGCAGCACTATCGGGCACACTATGCCGGATGACGGCAGTAATGCAGGGCAGGAGCCCGCCAAGCGCCAGGCCCATCAGGAAACGCAGAGCAATCAGCTGCCAGGAGCCGGTGACGAAGGCCTGCGGAATGAGCAGCAGTCCGGCAACCGCGAGCGCGCCGGCAATGACMGGCCAGTGGCCGATCCGGTCGGCAAGCTTGCCGAGCCGCGAGGCCGACAGAATGCTGCCGAGCGCCGCCGCCGACATGACGATGCCGGCCACCATCGTCACCTGACCCTGATCGGGCACCAGTTGCGCCACATAGACGGTGATGATCGGCTCGATCGACATATTGGCGAGCATCAGCAGCAGCCCGGTCGCAAGCATGGCGACCACCGGCCCCTTGTCGGGAATGGATTTCCAGCCGCCGGATGCCTTGGCCGCCTGTTTGCGGGCCGCCGATTTCTCCTCCTTGATGAGGAAGGTGGTGGCGAGGAAGGCGAAGAAGATCATGCCGCCGGCTGCGAGAAACGTGCCGCGGATGCCGATGATGGGCGGCAGCGCCCCACCGATCAGCGGGCCGACGAGATTGCCGGCCATGATGCCGGATGAGAGCACGCCGAGCGCCCAGGCGGAGCGGTCCTTTGGCGTCTGTGTCGCCACCAGCACCATCGAGCCGGAGGCGTAACCGCCCGCCAGGCCGACGAAGAGGCGCAGCGCCACCAGCTGCCAGACGCTGCCGGCCATGCCCATCAGCGAGATGGCGATGGTCATGCCGAGGCTGGCGCGCACCAGCATCAGCTTGCGACCGTAGATGTCGCCCAGCCGGCCCCAGAGCGGCGCCACGCAGGCGGCGGCAAAGAAGGTCGCGCCATAGGCAATGCCCGACCACTGTACGATCGCCGCATGATCACTCACGCCAAGCTCCTCCACGTAAAGCGGAAGGAAAGGAAGCAGCAGCGTCATCGCCACGATGGTCGTGAACGAGCCAAGCAGCGAGATGACAAGATTGCGTTTCCAGTAGGCGGAGCCAGGCGCCACCTTTGCGGCGTCCCATTGAGTGTCGGTCATTGCGGATCTTCTTCGGTACAGTCTGGCCGTGGCCAAGATGAAGCGATCCTCACTTTACGCACCGCCCTGAGGGCTGCCAAGGACGGATTCCGGCCGATCCGACCTGCCGTCATCAGGAAAAACGCATCGAAAGCCACGATTTTGCCTCTAACTGATTGCAATATGCAATCAGAATTACAAGGGAGGAACAATCATGGATCACAGGGACGAAAGCCGTGCGCAGATGCTGCGCGCGCTCTATGCAGCCTATCTGGATCGCCGGAAGGATATCGTCGGCGCTATGCTGACGGAGAACTTCACCTTTTCCAGCCCGCAGGATAATCATATCGACCGCGCAACTTATTTCGCGCGCTGTTGGCCGAACGAGCCGCAGCTGAACGCCTTCGATATCGAGTTCCTGGCGGTCCGTGGCGATGAGGCCGTCGTCCGCTACCGGGCCGAAATGACTGATGGCAAAGCCTTCCGCAATATCGAAAGCTTCCGCTTCGATCGCGACCGCATAGCATCCGTCGATGTCTATTTCGGCCGCAACACCGCTTAGAAAAACCGTATCGCCGATGTCGTGATGATGATGATCGAAACCGCAATCATCAGCGGTTTCACCGGTAGCCGCTTGACGAGGATCGCTCCGAAGGGCGCGGCGATCACGCCGCCGATGATAAGGCCAACCGCTGAGCCGAGTTCCGACCAGCCAAGCGTCAGCACGAAGGTAATCGAGATGATCAGCGTCACCGCGAATTCGGTGAAATTGGTCGAGCCGATCACCCGCTTCGGATCGTGGCCGCGGCCGACAAGCGAGCTGGTGACGATCGGTCCCCATCCGCCGCCGCCGATCGCATCCAGCACGCCGCCGCAAAGTCCGACGGGCGGCACCATCCAGTCGCGGACATCGCGCTTCGGCATCGGGTGGAAGGCTTTCCAGAGGATCACGAGACCGATGGCGATCAGATAGGCCGAAACGAAGGGCTCAATGACCTTGCCATCGACATTGGCAAGCAGAAAGGCGCCGGCCGCCCCGCCGATCATGCCGGCGGGTGCGAGCCGCGCCACGAGCTTCCAGTCGACATTGCGGTGCCAGGCATGGGAAATGCCCGATGCGGCCGTCGTGAACATCTCCGTCACATGCGTCATCGCGCTGGCATTGGCGACCGGCACGCCGAGCGCCAGCAGGCTGGTCGTCGAGAGCACGCCGAAGGCCATGCCGAGCGCGCCATCGACGATCTGAGCGCAGAAACCGACGATGATGAATAGGAAGAAATCCGTGGTCATGAAGATCCCTGGTGAGCAAAAGCTCGACTGAAAACACGCCTAACGCATGTCGCGCAAAGCTGTGCAGCGGCTTTGCGATTACGACATGCAGAGAACAAAGACCTAAAGCGTGGCAGCGAATCTGAAAGATCGCGACACGCTTTGAGGGTGAAAAAAGTTCCGTTTCAAGCGTCAAGAGCGCTCCGTTTGAGGCGGATGACCTTGAAGAAGCCCTTCGGGAAAACCGGCAATATTTCAATGGCATCGAAACCGCTCGCTCGCGCCCAGTCGATGATCCGGCTGATCCGGAAGGAGGAGCTCCAGCCGATGCGCCGGGCAAGCGGCGCCACGGCCTCCTCGATCGCGCCCTGCAGGCCGGCGCCGTCGCCGAGCTTGCTGGCCAGAATGATTTCGCCACCTGGCCGCAGAACACGGGCGCATTCATCGAGCGCCCGTTCCGGCTCGGGGATGAGCGTGATGACGAAAGGCAGGCAGACAGCATCGAAAGACTGGTCTTCGAAGGTCAGCGCGTGCGCGTCCATCACCTGCAATTGCCGGATATGGAAGAGCTTCTGTCTTACGACCTTTTCCCGCGCCCTGGCGATCATATGCTCGGAAATGTCGATGCCCGTCACCCGGGATCGCCGAGGGTAGTGGGAGAGCACCAGCCCGGTGCCGACGCCTATTTCCAGAATGTCCGTACCGGCGTCAGCGGCAAGCCGCGCCAGCGTGCGATGCCCGTCGCGCAGGAGACCGCGATAGACCTGATCATAGACCGGTGCCCAGCGCTGATAGATCTTCTGCTGGTCTTCCGCCTGATTTTGAACTTGTCCCCGATTTTGAACTTGTCCCATGAGAGCGCCTCCTCCAGACCCTGCCTTCAAACTCGTAAAGGCAGGCTCCGGTTCCGGCGACACGACAGAGGAGTTGTCAGATGTGCTGCTTTCGCCTTCGGCGGAAAATTTTCTTCCCGCCGAAGAGCGCTTCGATCATTCCGCCGGCGTGCGCAGATTGGTTTCGATGGCCGCGAGTTCGTCACTGACCGAGCCGGCGACCACGCCATTGCCGCGCAGCGACTTGTTGGAAATGTCGATCATCGGCGCGAAGGTAGCGGTCGGCATGCGGACATCTTCCTTCACGGGCTCTTCGACGGGCAGGGCGTCTGCGAGGCTCGGCCGATCGCCGCGCGCCACTTCGAGCTGGCCGCTGAGGATCGCGCGTTCGGCGCGGAGCTGGCGGATTTCCGACTTGGCGATTTCAAGGCTCGTCCGCAGCTGGCTGATTTCATAGCGGTCGGTATCGAGGCGCGTGTCGAGATCGTGCTTGAAAGCTTCGATCTCGCGGTCGCGCTTGCTGCGCTGGCCTTCGGCCTCGCGCAGCTTCATCACCAGATCGTTGCTGTGGGCAGCGAGCTCGCGGCGGGCGGCTTCGCTTTCCGTGCCGTTGAGACGAACGCGGTTGAGCTCGTCGGTCATCCGCTCCAGGCGTGCCAGCGCCGTGGCGAGTTCGCCCTTCGTACGCTTCAGTTCCGCACGGGTCGACTGCAGTTCCTCGTCCGTCATCTTGTTGCGGCCGTTGGCGGTCGACAGCAGCTTCTCGACAAGCTCTGACTTCGAACCGATCGCCTCGTGCCTGGTGCGCAGGTTTGCGATTTCGAGCGTCGAGGAGGTTTCCAGCGTCTCGAATTCGGTTTCCAGGCGGCGATAGCGTTCCTCGGAAGCGACCAGATCCTGCTTCAGGTTGGCGACGGAGGACTGCAGGCCGCGTGTCAGCGCCTCATGCTCGGAAAGATTGGTCTTGAGGTGGCTGCGCTCTTCGTTGAGACGGGCGATTTCGCGAAGCTGGATGCTGTTTTCGCGGCGCGAGCTTTCAACGAGCAGCTGATGGGCCGTGGTTTCCAGTTCCAGCTTCTCGCGGGTGCTCGCCAGTTCGCGGCTGCGCGCATCATGATCCTGCTGCGTGCGGCGAAGCTGTGAGGAAACCTCGTCGAATTGCAGCGCCCGGTCGCGGATCTCGCGCTCGGCATCGATCAACCGCGCCTCGACGACGGTGAATTCTTCCCGCGTCAGCTCATGCACGCCCTGCAGCTTCACCAGTTCTTCGCGGTAAGTGCCGGCCTCGACGCGAAGCTGGCTGCCGTCGAGCTTCAGCTCCTTGTTGTCGGCCGTCAGGCGCTGGTTTTCCTGGTCAGCCTTGCGCCGCGCATTGCTCTCATAGTCGAGGAGCGAGCTCAAACGCGAACATTCGGCCCTCAGAGCGCCCGTTTCGTTGAGCGAGTGACTGTGCGCACCGAGCAGCGAGGAAACCCGCTCCTGCAGCGACGTCAGGCTAACGAGCAGCTCCTCGGAAGATTGCTTGTTTTCCTCGATTGCCGTGCCGAAAGCCTGGAAATCATCGACTTCCGAAACGCTGTACTGCACCGGCGGTTTGTCCACGAGACCCGTCTGTTCGGTGACGGACAACATCTGGCGATGGCTGGATACTCTCAAACCCGGCTTGACGGGTTCTTCATTACGACGAAAAAAGCTCATGACCATCACACGCCCCGAAGTTGATGTCAGAAGTCCCTGAAATGATTTATGCAATGCTAATTAAGCTATTCCTATCAAAGGTTGCGCTAACGCTCTTTGATAGCCCTGGATTGCATCTAAGACGCGCTATTCATCGCCTGTCAAAAGCGCCCAAAAGAAATTAACAGTTTTTTATTGAAATAACGGCCGCCGCCCCTAAGCGCGGCTGCCGGACCCGAGCGTGCCTCATCTTCCAGGGGCGATTACGGGAATGTGAGCGCCGCAAGGAGAGGGATTTTATTCCTTTGCATGGCAGTTCCCGTCTTGTCGTCACGCTGCTTCATATCCCTGAAAGCGCGACATCTCCGGGTGATTTATGCGTGTGGAGAAAGCCCGTGACGAGAGGCAATTTTTCCTCGAAGCGGTTGTTTTTTGATAATTCGCCGGTTGCCTCTCAATGCTTCCCCTCCTATGTTCCGCCTCACCTGCCGATGACGCAATCTATTGCCAAGAGGAGATCTGATATGGCTTTCGAATTGCCTGAACTTCCCTATGACTACGAAGCCCTTGCTCCCTTCATGTCGAAGGAGACGCTGGAGTTCCACCACGACAAGCACCACAAGGCATACGTCGACAACGGCAACAAGCTCGCAGCGGAAGCCGGCCTTGCCGATCTCTCCCTGGAAGAGGTCGTCAAGAAGTCCTTCGGCACCAATGCCGGCCTGTTCAACAATGCTGCGCAGCACTACAACCACATCCATTTCTGGAAGTGGATGAAGAAGGGCGGCGGCGGCAACAAGCTGCCGGGCAAGCTCGAAGCTGCCTTCAATTCCGACCTCGGCGGCTATGACAAGTTCAAGGCCGATTTCGCCGCTGCCGGCGCCACCCAGTTCGGCTCCGGCTGGGCCTGGGTTTCCGTCAAGAACGGCAAGCTCGAAATTTCCAAGACCCCGAACGGCGAAAACCCGCTCGTTCACGGCGCCACCCCGATCCTCGGCGTCGACGTCTGGGAACACTCCTACTACATCGACTACCGCAACCTGCGTCCGAAGTACCTCGAAGCCTTCATCGACAGCCTGATCAACTGGGACTACGTCCTGGAGCGCTACGAAGCGGCGACGAAGTAAGCACTTCCGAGCATCTGATTTTCAGCACCCGGCGCCGCAAGCGCCGGGTGTTTTCGTTTCTGCTTCTATTCTCCTGCAATCTATCCGCCAAGGATGGCTTGACTCATTCATACCCGATTGGCTATAGATCGATCCATAGCCAATCGGGTATGAATTCAAATGTCGAATGCTCAAGATGCGCTGTTCAGGGCGCTTTCCGATCCGACCCGTCGGGGCATCTTCGAGCGCCTGTGCCGTCAGGGCGAGAAGACGGTTGGCGCTCTGACGACTCACGCGGGTGTGTCTCAGCCGGTTGTTTCGAAACATCTGGCGGTGCTCAAAAACGCCGGCCTCGTGCGCGACCGCCATGAAGGTCGTCAGACGCATTACAGCGCCGAAATCCGCGCGCTTGCTCCGCTCGCCGACTGGACGACGGAGATGGCCGGCTTCTGGGAGAGCCGGTTCGACGCTTTGGAAGATTTGCTCAAAAGGATGGACCAATGAACGACACCGCAACTGAAATCCGCTCCGTCATCGTCGAGCGGGAAATCGCGTTCCCGCCGGAAAAGATCTGGCGTGCGCTCACCCAACCGCATCTGATCCAGGAATGGCTGATGAAGAACGACTTCAAGCCCGTGCGCGATCACAGCTTCAAACTGACCGCCGAGTGGGGCTCCGTCGATTGCCGGGTACTGGAAATCGAGCCGAACCGAACGCTCGCCTATACCTGGGATGCCTACGGTCTCGAAAGCACCGTTACCTGGACACTGACACCTGTCGAATCAGGCACGCATCTGCGCATGGAACAAGCCGGCTTCCGTCCGGATCAGGAACAGGCCTACCAGGGCGCCAAGTTCGGCTGGCAGCGTTTCTTCGAAAATCTGGAACAGGTGCTGGCGCGCGCCGACTGAAGCATGACGCACGGCGTCTGATTGTTTGAGGAGGAAGAATAATGAATTGGAACAAGGCGATCCGCCAGCTTCACCGTTGGCTGTCCATCATCTTCACGGTGACTGTCATTGCCAATTTCGCCACCATGGCGGTGGGCGCTCCGCCTGCCTTTGTGGTTTACTCGCCGCTACCACCACTCTTTCTGCTATTGTTCAGCGGCCTCTACATGTTTGCCTTGCCCTACTTTGCCGGTCGCCGGGAACAGGCGTCGGCCGCAAGGTAAGGAATCGCAGCTACCCGTAAAAGGGTTTGTCCCCATTCCTGCGTAAATACCTCATCTTGCGTTGCCGAAATGCCTACGAAAACAGCGTCGATAAAGGGTAAGGCAGCGCAAGCGAGGGCATTTCGTTTCGTGCAAAATATTCGAGTGATCTTGTCTCAGTATCTGTCCACCCGCCGCGATCTTCGATGACCCGACATTTAAATAGCGTGACGACATATTCGACCTGATCGCCGTTTGGATAGGTGTAGCGAAAATCTCTACCTCCAAAAACGCCGAGGATGTTGGTAGGGGTCACTGCAAGGCCAGTCTCTTCCATGACCTCACGAATGACGGCTTCTTCCGGGGTCTCCCCTGGTTCAATTGCGCCGGCAGGCAAGCTCCATCCCTCTCCCGAAGCTTTTTCCTGTAAGAGCAGATTGCCACGGGGATCGTGGATCACAGCAGCAATCGAAGGCAGGATCAGCAAGCGGTTTCCGATCAGGCCGCGAAGCTCCCTTATGTAGGATGTCATCTGGAATGCTCCTCAGAGGATAAGACCCATGTTGTATGGGCCGGACGACCGATGCAAGAGCGGTATTGGCGGGGCTCCCAAGACCGCGGCTGGCCCGTCACATCGCTGTCATCCGCCGCCTCTACATCACGCCGCATGTCTTCCGCCGATCTTCCCCTTTTCCGCTTCGGCATCATCGCCGATCCGCAATATGCCGCATTCGAACCGCAGGTCGAGATGGGGCGCTATTACGCCAACAGCCTCGCCAAGGTCGGTGCCGCGATCGAGACCTTCAATGGCGAGGAGCTGAGCTTCGTCATGACGCTCGGCGATATCATCGACCGCGATTTCAAGAGCTTCGACGATATCCTGCCGGTCTATGACACGCTGTATCACGAAGCGTTCTTCCTGCTCGGCAATCACGATTTTGGCGTGGCTTCTGAGCATCTGGAAAAGGTCGCGGGACGGGTCGGCATGCCGGCGCCCTATTACAGCTTCCAGCGCCACGGTTTCCGCTTCATCGTACTCAACGGCAATGAGGTCAGCACCTTCGCGCCGCCGGAAGGCCATCCCCACCGTGCGCTTGGCCGCGAGCGTCTGGCGGCTCTGCTGGCAGCCGGCGCCGACAACGCCCATGAGTGGAACGCATCGCTGAGCGACGAACAGTTCGCCTGGCTGGCTGGTGAGATCGAAGCAGCGAAAGCGGCGGGCGAGAAGGTGATCGTCATGAATCACTTCCCCGTCCATCCGCCCTGCGAGCATGACATGTGGGACCGGCAGCGCATCGTCGAGCTTCTGTCCTCGCAGGAAAACGTCGTCGCCTATCTCAACGGCCATAACCATGTCGGCAATTACGGCAAAGTCGGTGGCTGCCACTTCGTCAATTTCAAGGGCGTGGTCGATACCGAGAGCGAAAACACCTTCGCCATCGTCCATGTCTACGAGAACCGGATGGAGATCCGCGGTTTCGGCCGCGAGGATAGCCGCACGCTCAACTACTAAGCCACTTCCGTTGCGATCGCCGCTGGCTGTGCCCGGTGCTCCTGCGCGTCCTTCTTCGGCGGCGTGCCGAACATGCGCGAATATTCGCGGCTGAACTGCGAGGCGCTTTCATAGCCCACCTGATAGGCGGCATTGGCGGCATTAATGCCATCGGCCACCATGAGCCGCCGCGCTTCCAAAAGCCGCAACTGTTTCTGATATTGCAGGGGGCTCATAGAGGTCAGCATCTTGAAATGCTGGTGAAAGGAGGAGGGGCTCATCCTTGCTGCCGCCGCCAGCTGCTCCACGCGCACCGGCGCCGTGAAATTGTCGCGCAGCAGGTGAATGGCATCTGCCACACGCCGCGTCTGGCTGCCGGGCAGCGCCAGCTTGCAGACCTCGCTGCCATTCTCGCCGGACAGCAGCCAGAAGCTGATCTCGCGCAGGATCGCCTGTCGCAGGATCGGGATAGATTTCGGTGTGTTGAGCATGCGCATCAGCCGCAGGATGCAATCCTGCAGCTCTGCCCCGAAATGCTGCACGAAAACGCCGGGACCGCCCTCACCCGAAGGCTTCGGCGGAGTTTCCATCGCCTCCAGAACCTCGCGCAGAATGGTGACATCGAGTTCCAGCGTCAGCGCGATCATCGGCCGTTCCACGCTTGCCTCGATCACCTGGCCGAAGGCAGGCATTTCCACGCTGATAACCAGCGCCTGCATGGCTGTATAGGTATAGAGCCGTTCTCCGAACATGATCTGCTTGGCACCATCGATGATGATGCAGAGCGCCGGCCGGTAGATCGCAGGCTTTGGCATGGTCAGCGTGGAAGAACGCATCAGGTAGAAGCCGGGCAGGGCAGTTGCAAACAGCCCGTCGCCGCCACCGTGGCTGTCCATGTACTGGTTGAGTACAGTCTTGATTTCATTGGACATCGTCATTCTCCGGGTAGCGGCCTTTGCCCGCTATCCTACTCCGTAGACCGGAGGCGACAACCTATCTGGAGGAATAGGCAAGAAGTTCGAGGCTTTCGGCATTCAAGAAAAGGGGTGTCAGGACCTAGATTCCAGTCATCCGAACAAGGAGTAACTGAGATGACCGATCAGAACACGAATTCGAAAATCGCAATCGTCACCGGCGGCAGCCGCGGCCTCGGCCGCAACACCGTCGTCAGCCTCGTCCGTGATGGCGTCGACGTGATCTTCACCTATAATTCCAACCGCGCCGAGGCCGACAAGGTCGTCGCCGAGATCGAAGCGCTCGGCCGCAAGGCCGCCGCCCTGCAGCTCGATACCGGCAATGTCGCCACCTTCGATGCTTTCGTGGACAATGTCCGCTCGGTGCTGAAGGGCTGGGGCCGCGAGCACTTCAACTTTCTCGTCAACAATGCCGGAACCAGCTACCATGCCTCGATCCTGGAGACGACCGAAGAGGAAATGGACAGGCTCTACAACATCCATTTCAAGGGCGTCTTCTTCCTGACCCAGAAGCTCCTGCCCGTAATCGCCGACGGCGGCCGCATCGTCAATCTTTCCAGCGGCCTTGCCCGCGTCGCCGTGCCGGGTTCCTCGGCCTACGGCTCGCTCAAGGGCGCCGTCGAGGTGCTGACGCGCTACATGGCCAACGAACTCGGCGCCCGCGGCATCGCCGTCAACACGGTCGCACCCGGCGCCATCGCCACCGATTTCAGCGGCGGCATGGTGCGCGATAATCCGGAAATCAACCGCAGGGTCGCTTCGATGACGGCACTTGGCCGTGCCGGCGTGCCCGATGATATCGGCCCCATGATCGCCTCGCTGCTGACGGAAGCCAACCGCTGGGTCAACGCCCAGCGCATCGAGGTCTCCGGCGGCATGGCGCTCTGAGTTCTTGCTGGATGGAGGGTTGGCGGGCTTGGCTCACGCATTGGCCGCCAGCGGCTTTTCCGTCCAGCTCTCGGTCCACAGCGCGCGCAGACCGTCGCCTTCACCCTTGAAGAAGACGTCGGCTTCGGCACAGGCCTCCACCCGGTCGCCGCGGAAATTGCGGATCGCTTGCCTGAGTTCGCACCAGGCAACGATATTGGCGGTTTGGGAATAATAGATCAGCGCGATCGGGCGGATCATCCGCTCGGTCGTGCGTCCCATTTCGTCGCGATAGTTGAGCGTGAGTTTGCGTTCGTCGCGGATCGCACGGCGCACAATGGCAAGGTCGACGCCTGCAGGCGCCTGGGCGACCGTGCCCCAGGCAAACAGCGCCTTGTTCTCCATCGCCTGGCGCAGCGGTGCGGGTACTGCGCCGGCAAGCTTCTGGTTGACGCGCCGGGCGGCAAGCTTCAGCTCTTCGTCGCCGGTGCGCTCCAGGAGCGCCAGGGACAGCACGATCGCTTCCGTCTCTTCGATCGAAAACATCAAAGGCGGCAGATCGAAGCCCGGCCGCATGATATAGCCAATGCCGCGCCCGCCCTCGATCGGCACGCGCATCGCCTGTAGCGCAGCGATGTCGCGGTAGATCGAGCGCACCGTCACCTCCAGCCTCTCGGCCATGACGGCTGCGGTCATCGGCTTCTTCGCCAGCCGCAATATCTGGATGATCTCGAAAAGCCTGGAGGCCTTGCGCATTTGTCGCCCTTTCTCCAACGCTCCTGACAATACACTGTCAGTTGGCTTCCCGTATAGAGCCATCTATCGGATTGAAATTGATGAATTTCCTGAAAAATCGCACGAAAATACAGGATGGACAACTGACATGAATTACCACGAAAGCCTCTGGCTCTACTTCACCCTTCTCTTCGGCATCATCATCGTGCCCGGCATGGACATGCTCTTCGTGCTCGCCAACTCGCTGACCGGCGGCACCAAGCGCGGGCTGGCCGCCACCAGCGGCATCATGCTCGGCGGGGCCGTGCATTCGGCCTATGGTGCGGCGGGCGTCGGCATTCTCGTCGCCATGCTGCCGCAGACCTTCAACGTGCTGCTCTTTGCCGGCGTCGCCTATATGATCTGGATTGGCATTTCGCTGATGCGCAGCTCGATCAAGGTCGAGGCGGTCGGCCCCGGCACGGCGCGTTCCACCTGGAAGGCGTTCCGGCAGGGCGCGGTCACCTGCCTCGTCAATCCCAAGGCCTATATCTTCGTGCTCGCCGTCTATCCGCAATTCATAAAGCCGGAATATGGGCCGATCTGGCTGCAGGGGTTGATAATGGGCATCATGACCGTGCTCACGCAGCTCGCCGTCTACGGAACGCTCGCGATGACGGCCGGCCGCAGCCGCGATCTCCTGGTTTCCAACCCGAAGACGACTGCCGTCATCGGCCGTCTCGCCGGCCTGCTGCTGGTCGTCATCTCCGCGATCAGCCTCTGGCAAGGGTGGAAGACAGCCTGATCTTGCCTATTTTTATCACATTGTTTTTATGAGGATCCGGCTAAACGTGACTATGCGAGCACATGGATTTTGTCATGATCCCGGTGCAAATTGCCCTCGACCGGCTTCGCCGGTGGAACAATGGAGAGAGAATCATGAATTGGAAAACAGTTGCGGCGGCTGTTGCGTTCGCCGGCATTGCCCTCGGTTCGGCCATGGCCGTCGACGGCACGCATGACGCACGTATTGGAATGATGAAGCAGATCGGTGGCGCAGCAGGCGCGCTGTCCGCCATCGCCAAGGGCACCAAGCCGTATGATGCGGATGCCGTGAAGACGGCGCTGACGACGATCGCCACCACGGCGAAGGCCTTCCCGGACCAGTTCAAGCCGGGCACCGAGACGGGCGACGAGGAAGCAAGCCCGAAGATCTGGGAAAACATGGATGACTTCAAGGCACGCGCCGCGAAGCTGTCTGCCGACGCCGAAACCGTGCTCGCCCAGCTTCCGGCTGATGCCGCCGGCGTCGGCGCTGCGCTGAACACGCTCGGCGGCAATTGCGGTGGCTGTCATCAGCTCTATCGCATCAAGAAGGACTAGGCGATAGAGCTATTCCCGTATGATCTCGCGATCCGCATCGGCCCTTGCCGCCGGTGCGGATCGCCTTATTCTCCCCGGCAGCGGGGCCGGGGCCGGCAAACCCGGGAATGTCCCTTGATATCGACAGTAAGGAGAGGCGGCGCATGGTCCGCAGGTTCATCCGCTTTGTGCTCTGTCTCATCGGCATCGTCGTGATCGGCGGCGCAGCCTTCTACTTTATCACCGCGCCCGATCCGCTGCCGGAAAGCCATTGGGCCAATCTCGGCGCGCCCGACGTTGCGAATGGCGAGAAGGTGTTCTGGGCCGGCGGCTGCGTCAGCTGTCATGCCGCGCCCGGTGCGAAAGACGATGCGAAGCTGACGCTGACCGGCGGTCTCGCCCTGACGAGCCCCTTCGGCACCTTCCATGTGCCCAACATTTCTCCGGATGAACAGGCCGGGATCGGCCGCTGGACGCTGGCCCAGTTCGGCAATGCCATGAAGCGCGGCGTCGGCCCCAATGGGCAGCATCTCTACCCGTCCTTCCCCTACGGCTCCTATACGCGCATGAGCGACAAGGACGTCAACGATCTCTTCGCCTATCTGAAAACGCTGCCGAAGAGCAGCAACGTCGCACCGCCACATGAACTGCCGTTCCCGTTCAACATCCGCCTGGCGCTCGGTGGCTGGAAACTCCTCTATTTCAACGACCAGCCGCGCGTCGTGCTCGCCAATGCCGACGACAAGCTCAAGCGCGGCCAGTATCTGGTCGAGGGCCTCGGCCATTGCGGCGAATGCCACACCCCACGCGATTTCCTCGGCGGCTTCGTCCGCGATCAGTGGCTCGCCGGCGCGCCGAACCCGGAAGGCAAGGGCCGCATACCCGATATCACGCCGGGCTCGAAGAGCGTCGGCTCCTGGAGCGAGGCCGACATAACCAACTACCTTCAGACTGGCTTCACCCCGGATTTCGACTCCGCCGGTGGCCAGATGGTCGACGTGCAGCAGAACATCGCCCATCTGCCGCAGTCCGATATCGAAGCGATCGCAGCCTATTTGAAGGCCGTGCCGAGCAAGTAGCGTCTGCCTGGGGCAAGCGCCGCAAGCCACACTGCCACCATGAAGCACCCGACCCTTGAGGAAACAGACGCTGCGATTGCTCGCATGCAGGACCGGCTTGCCGCGCGCAATGCCGTTCTTGCGCGCTGGTTTTCCGACACACTTGCTGTCATGGAAGCAAAAATCGCGAGCCGCCTCGATGATCCCGGCGATCTGGCGCAGGCAAGGGCTGCGGCCTTTTTGTTTGTAAAGAGGGCGCTTCACCAATGGGCGAGCCGCCCGGTGCATGAGGTGGCGCCCGGAGACAGCCTCCCGAAAGAGGCTCGACGGCTCAAATGATTGGCATGCTTGCTAGCGCTCAGGCCGCCTTCGGCTGATGCTCCGCACCAAAGATCTGCACATAGGTGTCGAGCTCTTCGCTGCCGAAGCCGAGTGCCCGGTAGATCTCTGCCGTAAAGGTAATCGGCGCCGAACCCGGCGCAGTGACGATCATGCCGGAGCGAACTGCCTGCGGTCCCTCACGGTAATGCGCTTGGCCATGATAGCCCTCGGCGCCGGCGAGGAGATCGGGGGCGTTGCTGGTATGGGCAACCTGGTCGAGAGCACCGGCACGCGCCAACGCCAGCGTCCCGCCGCAGATCGCAGCGGTGAGCTTGCCGCGTGCGATGAAGTCGTTGATCACGGGCGAAAGGTCGGGCGTCTTTTCTGTCTCCCAGATGGTGCCGCCGCAGATGACCAGCGCATCGAAGGCGTCGCCATGCAGGTTCTCGGCTACCGCATCGGGTGCCACTCGCATGCCGCCCATGGAGCGCACTTCCGCGCCGCCGGGACTTGCCGTCACCACATCGAAACCGAAATGGGTGCGGGCGGAGGCAGCAAGCTGCCCCACTTCCCAGTCCGCGAAGCCTTCGGTCAGAACCACCGCCAGTCGGGTCATGCTTTCCTCCCTTGCAAGATGGCCGAGCGGCTGTAGCCACTTACGACAAAGCCTGCATATAGCGCATGCCGGTGACCGGGCGAGGGGTGAAATCCATCTGTTCGTAGAATCGGTGCGCCTTGAGATTGCCGGTCGCAGCGCTGACGGAGAGGTAATCGCAGCCCGCAATACGTGCCGTTTCGCGGGCGCGGTCGACGAGAAGCTGGCCTGTGCCATGGCCGCGATGGCCATCGCGTACGAAGAGGTGATGCAGATCCATGCCGCGCTTGCCCTCCTGCGCCCTGTAGAGTGGAACGAGGATGGCGTAGCCGATCAGCCCGTCGCTACCATCAGCGACGAGGGCCGAAATCCACGGCGTCGGGCCGAAGAGATCGCGTTCGAGCTGTGCAGGTGTGGAAGCCGAGATGTCGCCGTGATGGGCGGCAAGCAGGCCGATCATTTGGTGGAGTTCGGATATGTCGCGGGGTTTGGCGGCGCGGATCGTCACGACCGGCGGTCGCATGAGCGATATTTCGCTGTCTTCGATTTCAAGCATGGTCTTCGCGTCCTTTTTGAGTTTATGCCGCCAGGACGCTGCTGATACAACAAAGCCGCCTGACGGCGGCTTGTTGACATTATGATCTGTCTCGGCCGCCCTTTACAGGTACAGCCAAAAATACGAGCGGTTATGGTGCGCGTTCTTGATCATGCGCCATACATTCTCCGAAACCGCCCGTTTGTCAATGGCAGATGCAGGCCAATCAGGCCGCACTGGCGGGTATGGCACAGACACCTGCCGCGCAGCCTTCAGCCTTGTCACTGGGCGCCGCCGCTGGAATGGGTGCCGCCAGCGCCATGCCGATGCGCGTGCCGAGAGCGATATCGTCTTCGACCCCGAAGGCATGATGCAGGATAGCACCATCGCGGCCGATCAGGACCGAGGAGGGCGTTCCCCTGAAACCATAGCGGCGCATCGTCACCGGTATGTCGGAACGCCCGTCCGCCTGATCGACACCGATTGGCGCGGTCAGCCGATATTCATGGATGAAAGCCCTGAGCACGGTTGGTGTCATCGCTTCGTGATGCTCGAAGACCGTGTGCAAGCCGATGACTTGAAGATCCGTGTTGGCGAAGATGCGCTCGATGCGGCGCACTTGCGGCAGGCTTTCGGCCACGCAGCCGGGGCAGAGCAGCTGGAAGCTGTGCAGGTAAATCACCTTGCCACGCAATCCGGCGATGGAGAGCGGTTGAGGCGTGTTGAACCATTCGCTGACGGAAAGTTCCGGTGCGAGTGTCAGATCGGACATGTCGAAATCCTTGGTCGTTGGGCAGGCCTTCGCATCATCAGTTGCATCCGGGGCGCAATGGGATAATCCTGCCTGGCGTTTTCTTTCTCTATTTGCCTGGAGAGAGGAAAGAGCCGGTCCGGCGATGGCAGTCGACGGACCGGGCACGCGGGTTGTGAAAATCGCCTTGTCGCCCTTGGTGACAATCTGCGTTTCAATGATGTCGAACGAGGCCCTCACGCTCTTCGACGGCTCGGCCGTGACGGGATGGGCCACGGCTGAGCCGAGCCAAAGCGACAGCGTTCCGGCGATGGCTGCGCCGGTGATCAACTGCCTTAACATTTTGGACTTCCTTCTCTTTCTAGGTTGCCTGGAGAGTGCGCCTATCCTTTTTCAAAGGCGTCCCAGGTGGCAGCCCGGGTTGCCGGATCGGCGGTTTCATGGTCACGGCAGTCGATGCGCAGTTCATTCCTGCCGAAGGCCGCGTTCACGAAATTGCAGTGGTGCGGTTTGGCAGCACCAGAATGCTGGTAGGGGCGGAAGTAGCGACAGCTCGTGCACATCCGCTGGATCGGTATGGCGTTTGCCTCCTGCAGATGCCGGATCATCTTGACGAGTGACAGCAGCAGGCTCTCCTGTTCGCTCGCGGAGAGCGAACGGGCGGCCTCCATCGCCGCCGTTTCGATCGGCGAAACGGAGCCGAGCGCTGCCGTTCCCTCGACCGTGATGCGGATCGCGGTGGCGCGCTTGTCGTCGGGAGCGCTCGCCTTGGCGACGAGCCCCTTGCGCTCCAGTGCCGCAATCGAATCCGTCGCCGTCGGCTGCGAGACGCCGAGATGCGCCGCAATCTCCTTCACCCGTGCGCCATTGCGACCGGCGAGAAATTCGAGGATCGCAAGCTGCGTCGGCTTCAGCCCGGCCTTTTCGGCCTTCGACCATTCGTCGCTGCGCATTGCGATTGCGATGCGCGACAGGCCTTCGCTGATGCGGTTGTCGATCGATGTGGGGTCTTTAGGCGTTTCCATGCACGTAATATATAGGAGTCCTATGTAATTTCAAGGACAATTGCGCTGTATTGCCGCTTTCGTTTTTCGGGAGGGTAATATAGGGTACCCCCCTATCCTACATTAGAGACTGCCATGTCCCATACGACCCATCAGAAGAAGAAACTCATCGCCCGTGTCAGTCGCATCCGTGGCCAGCTCGAGGCGGTCGAGCGCGCGCTGGAGGGCGAGCGTCCCTGTGGCGAGATCCTCCAGCTTCTCGCCTCCGTGCGCGGCGCGCTGACGGGGCTGACGGGCGAGGTGCTGGACGACCATTTGCACGAACATGTGCTGCATGCCGCCGACGAGAAGGCGAGGGCGGAGGCAGTCGAAGAAATATCGGAAGTCTTGCGAACCTATATCCGCTGAACCGGATCGATAAGGAGCTGGCGATGAGTGCCGGAACGAATACCCATGGACATGAGCATATCTTCCTGGGGCAGGACCATGCCCGGAACGAACACCGCATCTGGCTGGTGATCGCGCTGACGGCGGTCATGATGGTCGTCGAAATCGGCGCCGGCACCATTTACGGCTCGATGGCCCTGGTGGCCGATGGCTGGCATATGTCCACCCATGCCAGTGCGCTGCTCATCTCTGCGCTCGCCTATCTCTTCGCCCGCAAGCAGGCCCGCAACCCGCGCTTCACGTTCGGCACCGGCAAGCTCGGCGATCTAGCCGGTTTCGCGAGTGCCATCATTCTGGCAATGATCGCGCTGCTGATGGGGTGGGAAAGTTTCCTGCGCATCACATCGCCCGTGCCGATCAGCTTCAGCCAGGCGATTGCCGTCGCCGTCATCGGCCTTGCCGTCAACCTCGTCAGTGCCTGGCTCCTCAGCGGTGGCGGCCACGACCACCACCATCACGGTCACGGGCATGATCACCATCACGATCATCATCATGCCCATGGCCATGATCACCATGGTCATGCGGATAACAATATCCGCTCCGCCTATATGCACGTCATCGCCGACGCGCTGACCTCGGTGCTCGCCATCGCCGCGCTCACCTTCGGTAGCCTTTATGGCTGGCTCTGGCTCGATCCTCTGATGGGCATTGTCGGCGCTCTCATCATTGCGCAATGGTCCTGGGGTCTGATGAAATCGTCCGGAGCTGTGCTGCTTGATGTGCTCTCCGAGGGTGAGACGCTGCCGGATGAGATCCGCGGCGCAATCGAAGGAGACGGCGACAGCATCACCGATCTGCATGTCTGGCAGGTCGGTCCCGGCCACCATGCAGCGATCGTCGCCGTAATGACACCACAGCTGCGCGACACCGCTTTCTACAAGGAGAGGCTCGCGAGCCTGGACGAGTTGTCGCATGTGACGGTGGAGGTCACGCACGCTGCCTGATCCCGCCAAAAAGCCGAGATGCCGCCGCAATCGGGCCTTACGCCTGTGATCCTGATTCCCCGGAGGTCTTCATGAATCACAGCCTCACCCGCCGCAGCTTCATGGGCTCCGCCTTGCTGCTGCCTGCATTGGGCTTTGCCCCTCTCGCACGCGCTGAGCAGCARGACGCCGATATCGACAAGCGGCTTGCAGCACTGGAAGCGCGCATTGGCGGGCGTCTCGGGGTCTCCGTTCTCGACAGCGACACGAATGTTTCCTTCGGCTATCGCGGCAGCGAGCCCTTCGCCATGTGCAGCACCTTCAAGGTTCTGGCCGCCGGCCTCGTTCTTGCCCGTGTCGACAAGGGCGATGAGAGCCTCGACCGGCCCGTCAAATACGGCAAGGAAAAGCTTGTCACCTATTCCCCCGAGACCGAAAAGCATGCGGGCGGCGACGGCATGACGATGGCCGAGATCTGCAAGGCCGGCATTACACTGAGCGACAACACTGCCGGTAATCTGATGCTGGAAAGTTTCGGCGGCCCGGCTGCACTTACCGACTGGCTGCGCTCGATCGGCGACGGCACGACAAGACTCGACCGCATGGAAACCGCACTGAACGAGGCCGCGAAAGGCGATCCGCGCGACACCACGACGCCGGATGCAATGCTCGATTCACTCGGCAATATCGCTCTCGGCTCGGTTCTGGCAGAAACCTCTGCAAATCAGCTGGTCGACTGGATGATTGCAAACACGACCGGCGGCGCGCGCCTGCGCGCAGGCCTGCCCAGCGACTGGAAGATCGGCGACAAGACTGGAACAGGCGACAACGGTTCGGCCGGTGATATCGCCATCATCTGGCCGCCGAAGCGCGGCCCCATCGTCGCCGCCGTCTATATGGCGGAAACGACGGTCAAGATGGACGAATTCAATCCCGTCTTCGCCGAAATCGGCAAGATGATCACTGAGATGGTGTAGGCCGCCAACAGCGTCGCGGTCGGTCGGACTCAACGAAAAAACCGCAGCCCGGTTCGCGGCCTGCGGCTTTCGAAAGATTTAGGTGATCGATCGGCAACTATCAGCCGTTTTCGGCCTAGTCGGTGGACTTCGTATTGCTTGCCTGCGCAGTCGCAGGATCAGTGGTGCCGTCTCCACCGCCTTCGATGCCGGCGAGCTCGCGCTTGATCTGCTCGGCGATTTCCTTCTCTATCGCCGCGCGCTCGTCGGCAGGCATCGCCTTCAGATCGTCTTCGGTGAGATTATGGGCTGCCAGATAGCGGGCGCGGATGAATTCTTCCGGCGTCATGCTGCTCCAGTCGGAGAATTCGTCGACCAGGCTCTTATGTGCTGCCTTGGCTTCCATTTCTGCATCAGAGGGTTGGTTGATATAGGTCTCGTTGCCGGCCTGCACCGCCCACATCGTATTGGCGATGGACGGCGGGGTGGTGCTCGGCTGCAGGCCGGCGCCGGACTGGTTGCGCGTGCTGCCGCCAAATTCCTCGGTCTGCTTGTTCTTGGATTTGCCCTGCTCGAAGAGCGAGCCGAGGCCAGAGTAAATTGAGAGGTTGCTACCGATTTCCATGAAAAATCCCCCTGAAAAACCGGCTGCACCATTCTCCCCGGAGCCTGTCTGAGGCTTGCGTCTCTGCCAGAGGGCGAGCAAATCTTTGGCCACCGCTTAATCCAGCAGGAAATCGATCATCGTCCTCGTCGCGGCCGAGAGACGGCGATGCGGCGCGTAGACCAGCGAAAAAGGGCGCGAGCGCCCGCTGATGTCAGGGAGAATCTCGATCAGGCTGCCGCGATCGATCCTGTCGCGAACGATGAAGTCGTAGCTCTGGCAGATGCCCATGCCGGCTTCGGCCAGTGATACGACGCCCAGCACATCGTCGTGGATCTCGATCGTCCCCTCCGGCGTCCAGTCCGTCTCCGCGCCATCGATTCGAAACAGCCATGGCGCCGGCCTGCCGGTGCTCGGCATGAAAAACGGCAGGCATCTGTAGCCTGCCAGGTCTTCGATCGTCCGGGGCGTGCCCGTGCGCTTGAGATAATCAGGCGAAGCGACGAGCCGCAGCGGCGCGTCTTCCAGCTTGCGGCCGACAAGCCCGCTGTCCGGCAGCGGCCCGAGGCGGATTGCCAGATCGTAGCCTTCGGCGACCAGATCGACATTTCGGTTGGTGATGCTGACTTCGACATGCACATGCGGATGGGCAGCACAGAAGCGCGTCAGTTTCTCCGGAAGCCGGAAATGGCCATAGGTGGTGGAAACGCTGAGACGAACGCGGCCGCTAAGCGCTCCGTCCTGTCCCTGAATGGCGCGCTCGGCATCTTCGATCAGCGAGAAGGCCGCTCGCGTCTGCTCCAGATAAGCGCGGCCGGCCTCGGTGAGGCTGAGCCGCCGCGTCGTGCGCCGCATGAGCTGCGCACCAAGCCGCGTCTCCAGCCGCGTGATCGCCCGACTGAGCACCGAAGGCGTGGTTGCAAGCGCGATCGCGCCACCGCTGATCGAGCCTTTTTCCACCACGGTGACGAAGGCTTCCACATCGCCGAGATGATCGAAACGCCGCATGATTATAACCTTTTAAGAACAGATGATTTCCACCGGTGCTGCTTTATCCTCTCTGAAGGAGATAATAAACCTTTGTCATCGAATGCATCACGGCTTTCGCAAGCCGATCAAACATCAGGAGAAAGCGATGACATCCGCAACAAAGCCCGTACTCTTCGTTCTGACCAGCCATGGCGTCAAAGGCGACAGCGGTCAGCCGACCGGCTTCTACCTCGGTGAAGTAACACACCCGCTGGCTGTCCTCGATGCGGCCGGCATCAAGGTCGAGTTTGCCTCGATCGAGGGCGGGGAACCGCCGGTCGATGGCCTCGATCTCGAGGATGCGACGAATGCCCGTTACTGGAACGACGAGACATTTCGCCATGCGATCCGCGGCACGGCAAAGCTCGTTGATATCGATCCTATCAACTATTCGGCGATCTTCTTTGCTGGCGGCCACGGCGCCATGTGGGATCTGCCGGAAAGCCCTGCTGTGCTTGACGTTACGCAGAAGATCTTCGAAACCGGCGGCATCGTCGCGGCGGTCTGCCACGGTCCGGCAGCGCTGGTAAACGTCAAGCTCAGCGACGGCAGCTATCTCGTTTCCGGACGCAACGTCAGTGCCTTCACGGATTCCGAGGAGCGGGCGGTCGGTCTCGACAAGACGGTTCCGTTCCTGCTCGCCAGCACGCTCATCGAACGCGGCGCCAGCCATCATCCGGCGCCGGATTGGAATGCCAAGGTCGTGGTTGATGGCAGGCTCGTTACAGGCCAGAACCCGCAATCTGCTACCGGTGTCGGCGAGGCGATCCGCGACCTGCTCACCGCCTGACAGTTGCCAGAGCACCGGCCCAATATCAGCGGGCCGGTCCAGTCGTTATGGTAGCGTGTAGGCGATCACATAATCGCCCGGCTTGGTGCCAACAGAACCATGCCCGCCGGCGACCATGACGACATATTGCTTGTTGTCATCGGTCGTATAGGTCATCGGCGTTGCCTGTCCGCCGGCCGGAAGACGTGCTTCCCAGAGCTGGCGTCCGTTCGTCACGTCATAGGCGCGCAGATAGTTGTCGACGGCAGCACCCAGGAAGGCGACGCCGCCCTTGGTCACCATCGGCCCGCCGATGCCGGGCACGCCAACCTTGAAGGGAAGAGGCAGCGGCGTCATGTCGTGCACCGTCCCGTTCTTGTGCATATAGGCGATGCGGCCCGTGCGCAGATCCACGCCAGCGACATAGCCCCATGGCGGCGCCTGGCAAGGGATCTGCAACGGCCCGAGGAACGGACCCATGAACACACCGTAGGGCGCGCCGTCATTGCGGTTGAGGCCCTGTTCGCTTCCCTTCTCATCCTGCCCGCGCGGCGGAATATCGGCGGCCGGCACCAGGCGCAAGGTGAAGGCGAGGTAGGTCGGCATGCCGAACATAACCTGCCGCTCGGGGTCGACAGCGACGGAGCCCCAGTTGAAGGTGCCGAAATTGCCGGGATAGACGATCGTTCCCCGCAGCGACGGCGGCGTGTAGCGGCCCTCATATTTGTAGCGGTGGAATTCGATGCGGCAGGCAAGCTGGTCGAACAGCGAGACACCCCACATATCCTTTTCCTGCAGTGGCTCCGGCGAGAAGGTGAGATCGGAGATTGGCTGCGTCGGCGCCGTGTGATCCTCCGGGATAGCGCCACCAGGCGCCGGGATTTCCTTGAAGGGAATGATCGGCTGGCCGGTGCGCCGGTCGAGCACGTAGATATCGCCCTGCTTGGTGGATGCCACCAGCGCCGGCACCGCCGTTCCGTCCTGTTTCGTCAGATCAAGCAGCACCGGTTGGGCAGGGACGTCCATGTCCCAGAGATCGTGGTGGACGAATTGCTGCACCCAGCGCAGCTGGCCTGTATTGATGTCGAGCGCCACGACCGAAGAGGAGAATTTCTCGACATCGGCGCTGCGGTTCATGCCGAGCTGGTCCGGCACCTGATTGCCGAGCGGGATATAGACCATGCCGAGTTGGTCATCGACGCTGAAGACCGACCAGCTGTTCGGCGAATTCGTCGTGTAATGCTGCCCCTCGGGCAGCGGCGTCGTCTGGTCCGGATTGCCGGAGTCCCAGTTCCAGATCAGCGCGCCGCTGTTGATGTCATAGGCGCGGATGACGCCGGACTGTTCTTTCGTCGAATAATTATCGTTGACCGCCCCGCCGATGATGATCTTGCCCGCAACAGCGACCGGCGGCGAGGTGGAGTAATAATAACCGGCCGGATTATACTGCATGCCGGCCTGTAGCTGCAGCACGCCCTGTTCGGCAAAACTGGTGCAGACCTGCCCGTTGGTCGCATCGAGCGCGATCAGCCGTGCATCCGAAGTCGGCAGGTAGACGCGCTCCTTGCAGGGCTGGCCGGCCGGCGTGGCCTCATCGCTGTAATAGGTGACGCCACGGCAGGTCTGGTGTTGCCGGTCCGGGTTCATGCCGGAATTGGCGTCATATTTCCATTTCTGCTGGCCGGTCTTGGCATCGAGCGCGATCGCCCAGTTGTGCGGCGTGCAGAGATAGAGCGTGTCGCCCACCTTCAGTGGCGTCACCTGATAGGTCGTTTCCCCGACATCGTCAGGCCGCTTCACGTCGCCGGTCTGGTAGCGCCAGGCCTCTTTCAGGGTGGAGACATTCTGTGCAGTGATCTGGTCGAGCGGCGAATAGCGCTGGCCATAGGGCGTGCGGCCATATTGGTGCCATTCGCTATCGGGCACATTGCCGCCGAAGGCTGGCGTTGTGGCAACCGTCTGTATCGGCAGATCGCCCGCGAGATCATGCGGATCCGTCGTTATCGAATAGGCAGCGACGATGATGGCAGCGATGACCGGAATGGCGAGCGGCCAGGGATTGGCGCCGTAATAAGTGCCGGTCGGGCTGCGAAAGCCGAGCGGCCGGCGGATCCAGGGCGTCAGCAGCCAGATCCCGAAGAGGATGATGAGGCCGCCGCGGGGACCAAGCTGCCACCAGTCGAACCCCACCTCCCAGATCGCCCAGGCGAGTGCAACGACCACGAGCACCGCATAGACCCAGAGCGCCACGGCCTTACGCATGAGAAGCAGGCCTGCCGTCAGCAGGAACATCAGCCCCGCGAAGAGATAGAAGATGCTGCCGCCGAGCGTGACGAGCCAAAGCCCGCCGGTGCCCAGCGCCAGTCCAAAAATGATGAAGAGGATGGAGGTAATGACGATTGCCATAAGGCAGTCTCCCGCTGGTTAGCCGGATCGGAGAATGGCGAAAAATATACGCCGATCAGACAGATAGAGCGGGAGGCTTACCTTTCAACCGCCACAATTGGCAGCGGTCGCGGTGTCAGGCTTTTGCAAGCTCGCGGTCGATCGCCGAGACGAGGCGGTTATCGTCAGCCGTCACGTCGGGGGCGAAACGGGCAACGACCTTGCCGTTGCGGCCGACGAGGAATTTTTCGAAGTTCCAGAGGATTTCGTTGTCGTCGGAGGCGAGACCGGCGCCCTTCAGCCGTTCGCGCATCGGTCCTTCCCCAGTCGTTTCCACGGTGGAGCTTGTCAGGTTCTTATAGAGCGGATGTTTGTCCGGCCCCTTGACGGAAATCTTGGAGTACATCGGGAAATCGACGCCGAAAGTGCTGGTGCAGAAATCGAGGATTTCCGCGTCCGTCCCCGGTTCCTGGCCTTTGAAGTTATTGGCCGGGAAGCCGGCGATGACGAAGCCTCTCTCGCGCTTGTCGGCATAGAGCTTTTCAAGCCCTTCATACTGCACCGTCAGGCCGCATTTGGAGGCGACGTTGACGATAAGCAGCACCTGGCCGCGATATTCGTTGAGCGTCGTCTCGCGCCCCTGAACGGTCTTGACCGGAATATCGAGAAGATCAGTCATCATTATCTCCCTTTAGTATGACCCAGTTGATATCGACTTGTCGGAAATCAGGTTCCGCAGAAGGTCTGGAGCACCCGCTCTTCGGGCTTCGGCGGGTCCATATAGGCCGCAAATGTTGGCTGCTCGTCATAGGGGTGCGAAAGAACTGTCAGCAGCGCCTCGAACAGCGAGAAATCGCCGTCCTGAACGGCCGCCTCGATCGCCTGCTCGACCCGATGGTTGCGCGGAATGAAGGCCGGGTTGACCTGCTTCATCGCGGCAGCCCGATCACTGGGCGTCTGCGGATCGCGCGAAAGCCGTTCGCGCCAGCGCGTCAGCCATTCGGCAGTGGCAGTCGGCTCCCGGAAACTCGAGGCGAAGACAGCCTCCGCCGTCTCATCGCCTGCCAGGATTGAAAGCCGCCGGAAGGTCAACGTGAAATCCGCGTTCTCAGCCTGCATCAGCGCCAGTAACGACTGGATCAGTTCCAGATCGTCATCCTCAGCTGCGCTCAGGCCAATTTTGCCGCGCATGCACTGCAGCCAGAAGGCGTGGAAACGCTCGCCATAGGCCTTGATGATGGCATTGGCATGCTCGATCGCCTTGTCCTTGTCGGCATCGATCAGCGGCAGCAGCGCTTCGCCGAGCCGTGCCAGGTTCCATTGCCCGATACCCGGCTGATTGGCATAGGCGTAGCGCCCGTGCTGGTCGATCGACGAGAAGACCTTCATCGGATCATAGATATCCATGAAGGCGCAGGGACCGAAATCGATCGTCTCGCCCGAGATCGTCATATTGTCGGTATTCATCACACCATGGATGAAGCCGACCTGCAGCCAGCGCGCGATCAGCGCCGCCTGCCGGTCGCAGACAGATTCGTAGAGCGCGAGATAAGGATTCTCCGCCGCCTTCAGCTCGGGATAGTGCCGTTCGATGACATGATCGGCGAGCGCCTTGATGCCATCCTCGTCACCACCAGCGGCAAGATACTGGAAGGTGCCGACGCGGATATGGCTTGCCGCGACGCGCGTAAAGACGGCGCCCGGCAATATCTCCTCACGCCGCACGCCTTCGCCTGTCAACACGGCAGCAAGCGCCCGCGTGGCGGGAATGCCGAGCGCAAACATCGCCTCGCTGATGATATATTCGCGCAAGACTGGGCCAAGCGCCGCCCGCCCGTCACCACGGCGGGAAAAGGGCGTCTGTCCCGCACCCTTGAGCTGAATGTCGCGGCGCTCGCCGCTACGGTCGATCACTTCGCCGAGCAGGATCGCCCGCCCGTCGCCGAGCAGCGGCACGAAGTGGCCGAACTGGTGGCCGGCATAGGCCATCGCCAGCGGTTCGGCGCCTTCGGGCACGAGATTGCCGGAAAAGATCGCAGCGCCATCGCGCTTCAAAATATCGACATCGAGCCCCAGTTCTTCCGCGAGCGGCTCGTTGAGCTTGATCAGCCAGGGCTCCGCTACCTGTGTCGGCACTTGCGTAGCGAAGAAGCGCTGCGGCAACCGCACATAGCTGTTGTCGAAGCTGAAGGCCGTATCCGGCCGTTTTTTCTGCAGGGCGGAGGTCATGACTAATAGGTAGGGCCGCAGGTGCGGTCACGCAAGCCGATTTTGGCCCCGAAACCATTCCCTTCACGAAGGGCAAAAAAGTGCAAGGAATGGTGATCTGCCTTTACCTCTCGGCAAAGCAGATGTGCCATAAAAGACATAGCGCCGCCATGATTGCAGGCGTATAGCAAAATCATCTCCTCTTGGCAGTTTTGCCATGTCATCCCCCGCGGCCCTGTCGCCCCGTGTGCTCCGCTGCGCCTTTGCGAGTGATCCCTGACGATGTCGGATCAGATTTATCATGCGCCGATGGTTCGGCGCGCAGCACCCAATTTCCGGGTGATCGCGATGATTGTCGCGAGTGCCATGCTCATGGAAAATGTCGACGCAACCGTGCTGGCGACCGCACTGCCGACGATGGCGCGCGATTTCGGCGTCGACGCCCCGGCCATGTCGATCGCCCTGACCTCCTATCTGCTCAGTCTGGCGATCTTCATTCCCGCCAGCGGCCGCATGGCAGACAGTTTCGGTTCGCGCACCGTCTTCCGCTCTGCGATCGCCGTTTTCGTGATCGGCTCCATCCTCTGTGCCTTCGCGCCGACCTTGCCGTTCCTCGTGCTCGCCCGCCTGCTGCAGGGCATTGGCGGTGCCATGATGATGCCCGTTGGCCGTCTGGTGCTGATGCGCAGTGTCGACCGCAAGGATATGGTCAGCGCCATGTCCTGGCTTTTGGTGCCGGCGCTGATCGGCCCGATCGTCGGCCCGCCGCTCGGTGGCTTCATCGTCACCTATCTCGATTGGCGCTGGATCTTCTACATCAACGTGCCGATCGGCATCATCGGCATGATCTTCGTGTCGATTTATATCGACGAAGTGAAGGGCAAGGCGGCCGGCCCCTTCGATACGCTCGGCTTCATCCTCTCTGGTATCTCGCTCGGCTCGATGCTTTTCGGCTTCGAATTGTCTAGCCATGAAGGGCAGGGCTCGTTCTCGATCTTCCTCATCGCCATCGGCCTGCTCTTCGGCATTGCTTATCTGCGCCATGCTCGCAAGCATCCGGCCCCGATCATGGATTTCTCGCTGATGAAGGTGCCAAGCTTCGGCACCTCGGTCATCGCCGGTTCGCTGACGCGCATCACGCAGGGCGCACAGCCCTTCCTGCTGCCGCTGCTCTTCCAGATCGGCTTCGGCCTTTCGGCAGCTGCCGCCGGCCAGATCGTCATTTCCACGGCACTCGGTGCGTTGTTCATGAAGCCTCTGGCAAAGGCCGTCTTCCGCCGCGTCGGTTTCCGCCGAAGCCTTATTATCAACGGCATTCTCGGCACGATCGGTTATGGTCTCTGCGCCGCCTTCCGGCCGGACTGGCCGATGCCGCTGATCTTCATCGCGCTGGTGCTCAGCGCCTTCTTCATGTCGTTCCAGTTCACGGCCTACAACACCATCGCCTATGATGAGATCAGCCAGGATCGGATGAGCTCGGCAACGAGCTTCTACACTACCTTCCAGCAGCTGATGCTCTCGCTCGGCATCTGCATCGGTGCACTGGCGCTGCATGCCTCCATGGCCTTCAACGGTGTCGAAACGCCCGAGCTTGGTGATTTCTCCACCGCCTTCATCGTGGTTGCGATCATTTCGATTAGCGCCACCATCTGGAACCTGCGCTTCTCACCGACCGCAGGCGAAGAGATCAGCGGCTATAAGGCCAAGCAGACAAAAGGCGCCGCAGCCGGAAGCTGAGGCGCCTTCCTCTTCGTTAGAGGCCGATAGGCTTCCGCAATCGCCGGCGCCACGATGGACGCCCCTTGCGTTGGTCCGCCTGAAGCCCGTAGGCCATGCGGCTGTCGAGGTCCTCGAAAGCTGCAAGATCCATATCCTGCAATGCCACCTCCACAACCGCCTCCGGTTCGGCTTGCGTCTGCCGCCCTGTGATCGCAAACCACAGATCACGCCAGCTGCGCTGGCGCGTCATTGCCCCCACCATCGTCACAATCATGCCCTTCCGCTCGCCCCGTCACGCCGCCTGCGGCAGGCAGGCCTCGCAGATCGCCGCAACATGGCGGTGGTCGGTGCCGCAGCAGCCGCCGAGCACCCGCACCTGCGGCATGCGGCGAAGGAGTTCGCGGTAGCGTCGGCCGAGATCGGCAGGATCCCCCGCATCCAGCACCTCGCTGTTATCGAGTTGCTCATGGCTCATGGTCGAGGCATTGGCGCGGATGCCGGAAATGCGCTTCACCCAGGCGCTGCCGTGATCGAGCGCCCCTTCGAAATGCGTCGGGTGGGCGCAATTGATCATGTAATAGGCCGGCGATCCGCCGGTCGCCGCATCCGTCGTTTCGATCGCGTCCTGAATGCTGCGGCCGGTCACCAGCCTGCCGTCAGTCTCCAGCGTGAAGGAGATCGCGCAGGGCATGCCGAGCGTTTTGGCTGCACGCGCAATGCCGATTGCCTCGTCGATGTTGGTCAGCGTGAAGGCGGCGACCATATCGGCCTCCGTGCCGGCGAAGGTCTCGATCTGGAAGGCGTGGTAGTCCTCCGCCTCGTCGGCGCTCATCACGCCCGCCTTGTAGCCGTCGCCGCGCGGGCCGATAGCGCCGCTGATGACGATTGGCTGCTCCGGCCGCTCATAGGCGTGGCGTAAGCCCACGAGAAGCTCGACGGCTTGCTCGTTTGCCGCTTGCAGCGCCTCGGTCGTATAGTTGAGCTTCTGGCCCCAGTCGGGATTGGCACGCCATGTGGCGGTGTCGAGCACGAAACCCGTTCCGTGCCGCCGGGCGATATCCAGATAGCGGCGATAGTAATTCTTCGTGCGCTCCCGTCCGTCCTCAGAAGCCAGCAATACGAAGGAGGCGAAATGCGGAAGCTCGATGCCGTCGTGGAAGATCATCGTGGTTTCCATGCCGCCATCGCTAATGAAGGTGCCGCCCTTTAGCTGCGGCAGCCCATGCCTGTACTTTGCCATTGTGAAACCTCTCCTGTCGCGGCGCCAGTAATGGCTGCCGTCGATGGTGATGTTCTGCCGCTTAATCTGATGCCAAACTAGGCGACTTGCGGTATACTACTGCGGGTTTCGAATTTTGCGGATTGAAATCAATCCCTTGCATGGGCCAATGCTGCCGGGGGCGGAGCCAGGCCCGATCTTGCTGCGCAGAAAACTGTACCGCGGGTACAGGAGGGGAACATGCGAAAGGGCGAGGAAACGCGGAATCGCATCCTTGATGTGGCAGAAGCAGCGGTCTTGCAGAAGGGTTTCGGCGGCACGTCCATTGAGGAACTGATCGTCGAGACGGGCATCACCAAGAGCGGCTTCTTTTACCACTTCAAGGACAAGAACGAGCTCGCGAAAGCGCTGCTCAACCGCTACATCGAGAACGACGAACGCATCTATGACGAGATCTTCAGCCGCGCGCGCGATCTGATGGATGATCCGCTGCAGTCCTTTCTGCTTGGCTTGAAGCTGCTCTCCGAACTGGTGGCCGACCTGCCGAACGGCCATCCGGGCTGCCTGGTGGCGACTGTCTGCTACTACGAGCGGCTCTTCGACCGCGAGATCCAGGAGACTAACCGCAATGCCGTACTCGCCTGGCGTCGCCGCTTCGGCCGCATGTTCCGCGAGATCATGGCCGTCTATACGCCACGCGAGCCCGTGGATGTCGACCAGCTCGCCGATATGGTCTCTTCGGTGCTCGAAGGCGGTATCGTTCTCTCAAAGACGCTGAAGGAGCCGAATACGCTCGCCGAACAGGTGCTGATGCTGCGCATCTTCGTAAGGATGCTCTTCCTGCCGGCCATCGAGTCGCCGCTCGTTGCCGTCAGGCACGACCAGATCTACGGCACGGTGAGGAGTGGCGGACTTTAGGTTTTGCCGTCTTCCAGCTCAGCTGCCAAGTCGGCGAGCTTGCGCACGGTGTTGAGATTGCGGGAGGTACCCGCCTTCAGCGCCGGCAGCTTCAGCTTCGATCGGCCGGAGCCGATGGGATAGTGCACATAGATCTCGCGCCCGGCCAGCTTTGCTTCCTCGCCATCGGGCGCCGCCATCTTGTCCAAGGCATCTTTAGGTGCTGCTTCCGGCAGGAAATAGACCAGCAGAAAATTGGGTTTGGCCTTGGGGAAGGGCGCGTGGGCGATGATGCCGTCAAGTTCCTTGCGGCTGCGCACCATCACGCCCGGCCTCTTGCCCAATTTCTTGCCCAGCGCGTTGTCGAGCTTCTCCTCGACTGCCTTTTCGGCCTCATCAGAGCGGAACAGGACGTTGCCGCTCTGGATGTAGGTCTTCACATCGGAAAAGCCGAGCCCCTCGCATATCGCCTTCAGCTCCGCCATCGGCAGGGAGCTCGTGCCGCCGACATTCACGGCTCTCAGCAGCGCGATATAGACGGCCATTTCTCCCTCCCTTGACTGCGTGGCGTGCGCAGGGCACGCCACATTCGGCTCCTACATCTTGCCTGCCACCTTGACCGCAAACGCATATTCGAACGCGATCTCTTCGAGCCGCTGGAAGCGCCCGGAGGCGCCGCCGTGGCCGGCATCCATATTGGTCTTCAGCAGGATGGGCGCATTGCCTGTCGTCTTGTCGCGCAGCTTGGCGACCCACTTCGCCGGCTCCCAATAGGTGACGCGCGGGTCGGTCAGGCCACCGAGCGCCAGGATCGGCGGGTAGGGTTTCGCGCCGACATTGTCATAGGGCGAATAGGCGGCGATCTGCTCGTATTCTTCGCGGCTCTCGATCGGGTTGCCCCATTCCGGCCATTCCGGCGGGGTGAGCGGCAGTGTGTCATCGAGCATGGTGTTCAGGACGTCGACGAAGGGAACGGCGGCGATGAGACCGGCGAATTTCTCCGGTGCCATGTTGGCGACCGCCCCCATCAGCATGCCGCCGGCCGATCCGCCCTCGGCGATGATGTTCGCGTAAGACGTGAACTTCTCCTGATTCAGATAATCAGCGGCAGCGATGAAGTCCTTGAAGGTGTTGGTCTTCTTGTCCATCTTGCCGTCTTCGTACCAGGCAAAGCCCCTGTCCTTGCCGCCGCGGATATGGGCGATGGCATAGACGAAGCCGCGATCGGCAAGCGACAGGCAATTGGTGTTGAAGCCGGCCGGAATGGTGATGCCATAGGCGCCGTATCCGTAGAGCAGGCAGGGCGCGGAACCATCGAGCGGCGTATCCTTGCGATAGAGCAGGGTGACCGGCACTTTCTCCCCATCCCATGCCGGCGCGAAGACGCGGCGAGTGACGTAGTCGTCAGGATTATGGCCCGATGGTACTTCCTGCGTCTTGAGCAGCGTGCGCTCGCGGGTGACCATGTTGTAGTCATAAAGCTGCGAGGGCGTCGTCATCGAGGAATACGAGAAGCGGATGACGTCGGTGTCGTATTCGGCGGCACCCGAAAGGCCGAGCGAATAGGCTTCCTCGTCGAAGGCGATTGCATGTTCTTCGCCGGTGCGGCGGTCGCGGATCATGATCTGCGGCAGGCCGTCCTTGCGCTCGAGCCACAGGAGATGGCGAGCATATGCCATGTGGCTGATGATGAGCGTGCCCGGCTTGTGCGGTACGACCTCGCGCCAGTTTTCCTTGCCCGGCTTTTCAACCGGCGCTTCCATGATCTTGAAATCCTTGGCGCCGCCGTCATTGGTGAGGATGTAGAAGACGTCGCCGCCCTCTGTCAGCGAATATTCGATGCCTTCCTCGCGCACCGCCACCAGCTTCGGCTCGGCCGTCAGGTCCTTGGTCGAAAGCAGCCGGTATTCGCTCGTTTCATGGTCGTGGATATCGATATAGATGAAGTCGTCGAGCAGCGAACCGCCGACGCCCATGAAGAAGCCGGCGTCCTCTTCCTCGTAGACCAGACGGTCGTCGCTCTGCGGCGTGCCGAGAATGTGGTGAAAAACCTTCGAGGGGCGGTGGTTCTCGTCAAGCGCCGAATAGAAGAAGCTCCTGCCGTCAGGCGCCCAGACCCCGCCGCCGCCGGTATTCTCGAGCACGTCGGACAGGTCTTCGCCGGTCGCCAGATCACGAACCCTCAGCGTGAAGAATTCCGAGCCCTTGTCGTCATAGCCCCAGATGCCGCGGCTGTGGTCCGTGCAATGGTCGAGGCCGGCGAGCCGGAAATAAGCCTTGCCGGCGGCTTCCTTGTCGCCGTCGAGAAGGATGATGCGGATCGTCTCGTCCTTTACGTTGCCATCGCGCGGAATGCGGAAATAGCGCGGCTGCTCGCCGCCGGTGACAAAGGAGGTGCCGTAGGCATAGGTCCCATCCTTCATCGGTACTGAGCTGTCGTCTTCCTTGATGCGGCCGCGCATCTCGGCAAACAGCGTCTTCTGCAGCGGCTTGGTGTCTTCCATGGCCGCATTCATGTAGCCGTTTTCGGCTTCCAGATGGGCGCGGATATCGGGGTCGAGGATGGAGGGATCCTTGAACATGGCCTGCCAGTTGTCGGCCCGCAGCCAGGCATAATCGTCGGTCCGCGTGATGCCGTGGCGCGTGTCGGAGACGGGTCTTTTTTCAGCGGCGGGCGGGACAGGCAGGTTCTTGAAAGCGGTCAAGGAAAGCTCCGTAAGGGCGGTGTCGGTGGGCAAGAGATAGAGGTGCTGCAGGTCAGGATCAAGCGTCAGCCGGTGAACCTTATTGAGACAAGATGACCGGCGCGTCGCCTTGATGTCACCACATTGTTTAAGAATGTCCGCTGGCATTGCGCGAAAATTGCACCAGCGTCGGGTCCCGGCAAGCGGTCGGCGGCAGCGTGACGAATACATAACAGTAAAGGTTTCCCCGTAATGCCGAAACGTCTGGTCCTGTTTATGTCGCTCGCGGGCCTTGCCGCCTCGTCCGCCCTTGCGGTCGATCCCGCCATCAAGAAGCAGCTCGAAAAGCTCGATCCGGCCACCCGCCTTGAGCAGAGCTGCGATACGGAAGCCATGAGCCGCRTCAACAGTGACGGCACGGGCTTCCGGCCGGACAAGGTCATCGCCTACACCTTCAAGGACCCGATCCCGAGCGATGACCGCCTCGAAGCCCCGGGCGCCGTCTTCCGCAGTAAGGGCGACTGGTATCATCTCTCCTATACCTGCATCACCGGCCCGCAGCACATCAACGTTCGCGACCTGAAGTACAAGATCGGCGACAAGGTGCCGAAGGATAAGTGGACCAAATATTATCTCTATGATTGAGCCCTTGGCCTCTTCTTTGCTCTTCCGCATTCCCGTGACAGGCACAGGAATGCGGGCAGATTGAGACATGAGCCGTCCTCGACGGGCGGCATCAGGCCACATGGCTCGGGTCCCTGTTTTGCTTTAAGCCCTGCTAAAACATCAACAGAATCTGATTGTTCATGAACCGCTTTCTTCTCGGCTACGCACTGCTGCTCGCCGCTGCCTCATCGGCTTTTGCCGCGGAAACGCCCGCCGCCGCACCTGCCCGTCCGCCGGTCGCGGCAGGTCCCAAGCTGGTAGAGCCGCACCTGCACATCGCCCGTTCCAACATATCAGGCCACGCGCGCATTGCGCTGACCTTCGATGCCTGCATGGGCGAGGCCGATGAGCGCATTGTCTCGACGCTGGTCAACGAGCGCATCCCGGCGACGATCTTCGTCACCGCCCGCTGGCTGAAGCGCAATCCGAAGGCGGTTGCCGTCTTCCTGCAGAACCCGGATCTCTTCGAACTGGAAAATCACGGCGAGAAGCATATCCCGGCAATCGACAAGCCGGTGCGGGTCTATGGCATCGCATCTGCCGGCTCGCCCGATGCCGTCAGGCAGGAAGTGGAAGGTGGTGCCGCCGCGATGGTCGCGTCGGGCATTCCGGCGCCCCGCTGGTTCCGTGGCTCGACCGCCAAGTATGATCTCTCGGCCATCGGCCAGATCCGCGCCATGGGCTACCGCATCGCCGGTTATTCCGTGAATGGCGACGGTGGTTCGCTGCTCGGTGCCGCGGTCACCGAAAAGCGCATTTCCTCGGCCAAGGACGGCGACGTCGTCATCTCCCACATCAACCAGCCGACGCATGCGGCCGGTGCGGGTGTCGCCAAGGCACTCGTCGATCTCAAGGCAAAGGGTACGGAGTTCGTCCGGCTGCAGGATGTTGCCGATACGGGCGACGACAAGACGACGGAGTAGAGCAGTTCCAGCAAAAGCGTGCAGCGGTTTTGCGTCCGGAATTGCGTGAAAACCCCGAATTGCGTGAAGACAAAGAGATAGAGCATTTTCGTGATTCGAAGAAAACGGAAATGCTCTGGAACGAAGCTTACCTCAGTTCGTCTCCGGTCCGTATCGAACCCGCCATGAAACTCCGCACAGTCGGCGCATCCCTGTCGAGAGCGAAATCCTCGAACCAGTCACGATGCATGCCGGCGAACATTGCGCCGATCATTTGCGCGGCGAGGTAGGAGAAGGTGATGCCGTTGCCGCCGTACCCATAGGCGGCATAGACGCCAGCCATCCCTGGCACCGGGCCGATCAGCGGCAGGCCATCCACCGTCTCGCCGAATGTGCCGCACCAGGCATGCTCCACCCGCGTATCCGCCCTCGGCCACAGCCGCTTCAGCTTTTCCCGGATCGTTATGACCTTCCCCGGCAGCTTGAGGTCGCGCTCTTCGGGATCGGTGGTGTCATCGTCCTCGCCGCCGACGATGATACGATTGTCATCAGTGGTGCGCACATAGAGATAGGGATGGCTGTCTTCCCAGAGCAGCATGCCGTCGCGCCAGAGGTCTTCCGGCTTCTGGGGCACGGTGGCGAGAGCCCAGCTGGAACTGGTGCGATGCAGCTTCGGCATGTCGAGGCCGGGCATGGAATAGCCGGTCGCAAGTACCACATGCCGCGCCTCGATTACATGGGCGCCGTTCGTCTCGGCCGTCACATGTCCGCCTTCGCTGTGAAGCCTGGTCACCGAGGCGTTGATCAACCGCGCACCGCGCGAAAAGGCAGTCTGCAGCAAGGCCCAGGTGAGCAGCAGCGGGTCGGCCTCCGCCGAACCCGGCGAGAGGATCGCCGCATCACGGTCGAACTCGTATTGGGTGAGGAGATCGGGATGTTCGAGATAATGGCCCGGCAATCCCGCCCGGCGGCGAAGCTGCCGTTCCTCCATCAGTTCGCGCGCACCCTCGTGATTATTGGCGAGATAGAGCGTGTTGCGTGGCTGGAAACCGCAGGTAATGCCGTGGGCCGCAATCAGCTTGGCAAGCCCTGCGACACAGGCAGCACTGCGGCGATAAATGCCGGCTGCCCGCTCGAAGCCGTAAAGGGTTTCCAGCTCACCGAGTGTGCGGTCGATCTCCCATTGCAGCATGGCCGTGCTTGCCGCGGTACTGCCGAACCCCGGCTGCTCGCGGTCGATGACGACGACCGAAAAGCCTCGCGCCGTCAGATGTTCGGCGGCAAGCGCACCGGTTATCCCCCCGCCGATGATGGCGATATCGGTCTTGAAGCTCAGTTCGAGCGGCTGATAGGCCGGCCGCACGCCGTTCCTGCCCCAGAGCGAGCAGCCGCCTACGAGTTCAGCGTGGCTGGCTTCGTTGAGATGCAGGTCGGATGCCATGGCTTGCCTCCAGTCGGTGTCGTTACTTCGGCAGCTGCGGCTGCGGTCTTTCCTCGATCACCAGTTCCTCCATGATGGTCATGGCGATGAGCGAGAGCGGCAGTGCCAGCATCGCGCCGACCGCGCCCCACATCCATGTCCAGAAGATGATCGCCAGGAAGATGACGAACGGGTTGATCTCCAGCCGCCGGCCCATGACAGCGGGGAAGATCAGGTTTTCCATCACAAGGTGAACAGTGAAGAAGGCTGCAGCAGGTATAAGACCGATAATGATGCCGTCATGGGCGATAACGCCGGCAATGGCGACCGCAACGGTCATCATCGTGATGCCGAGATAGGGAATGAAGCTCGAAAGAAAAGCAAAGAAACCCCAGAGCACTGGCATGGACAGCCCGCCCGCATAGGCGATAACAGTCATCACGACGCCGAGCGCCACATAGATCAGCGAGGCCGTGGCGAAATAGAAGCCAAGCGCCTGTTCCACAGCATTGATGACGCGGATCGCTGCCAGCCGCTGCGCCCGTTCGCGAAAGGTCATGATGATCGTCTTGCGCAGGCTCACGCGGCTTGCCAGAAAGAGCAGCAACGCCGCAAAGAAGATCAGCCCCTGCACCAGCGCCGGCGTCAGGTTTGTTGTCACGACATGCAGCACGTTTCCGGTGTTTTCGAGCAGCGCATCGATGGACATCGGCCCGCTCTGGAAGGTCGCAGGCGTGATGTGCAGCCATTCGATCCGCTCCAGATAGGGCATGACGCGCTGGGTCGTGCGCTCGATGAAATCAGGCGCTTCATTGGCAAGCATCGCCAAGGGACCGGCAAGCGAATTGGCCAGCAGGACGATGACCAGCGCGACAGCGGAGGAAAGGATCGCCGCATTGGCAAGCCGCGGCACGCCCATCTTCGAAAGCTTTTCTGCCGCCATGCCGAGGATCATGCCGACGACCACCGCGAGCGTGATGGGGATCAGAATCAGCGACATCATATAGACTGCGGCAAGCCCAAGGATGCCGAAGATGCCGATGATGGCCCAGGCCATGCTGACATCGAGCCCGTCCTTCTCGACGCGCCGCATCGGTGCCGGTGGAAGTTCTTCAGCAGCTTCTTCCTGAAGCGTTCGTGCCCATGCGCTGGTGTGGCGTTCGCCGAGGCGGATCTTGTTTGCCTGTTTCCGGATGCCGTTGGCGATTCCCATGTGCGATGTGTCCCCGAAGCCCCATTGCTCCGCCAATCAACGCGCAGGCTTGCTACAGGTTCCCCCCTGGTATCGAGGCGTCTAGGCCGTCCGCCGCCGCCCGACGAAATCCACGAAGGCGCGCAGCGGCGGCGGCATCTGGCGCCGGCTCGGATAATAGAGGTGGAAACCGGGGAAGGGCGGTGTCCAGTCATCCAGCATGCTCACCAGCCTGCCGGCGGTAAGATCTTCCGCCACGTGATAGTCGAAGAGATAGCCGATGCCTATGCCATCAAGCACGGCCCGCAGCATCAGGTCGTTGTCTGTGGTGCTGAGTGGCCCCGAGACGGCCACTTCGAGCTTCTCGTCGCCGCGCTCGAATTCCCAATGATAGAGGCTGCCATCCGTCGGCCAGCGGGAGACGACGCAAGAGTGGTCGCGCAGGTCGCGCGGTGTGTCCGGCATGCCGTGGCGCGCGATGTAGTCGGGCGAGGCGACCACGACGAGCCGCATCTCGCCGCCGAGTTTTACGCTCACCATGTCTTTTTCCACCATCTCGCCCAGCCGGATGCCGGCATCGAAACGATCGGCGACGATATCGGAGAGTTTGTCATCCACGATAATGTCCATGACGATATCGGGAAAGGCAGCATGGAAGGGCGCAATCAGCGGCGCCAGCCCGTGCGCGATCGCAACCCGCGGCGCGTTGATGCGCAACAACCCGGCCGGCGTATCGCGCAGCGCCGAAACATCCGCCACCGCCTGGTCGAGATCGGCAAGCGCCGGMAGCAGCCTTGAAAGCAGCCGTTGGCCCGCCTCGCTCGGCGCCACGCTGCGCGTCGTGCGGTTGAGCAGCCGGATGCCCATCCGTTCCTCGAGCGTGCGGATCGTCTGGCTGAGCGCGGAGGCCGATATGCCGAGCCGGGCGGCCGCACGGGCAAAATTGCCGTGCTCGGCGACCGCAGCAAAAGCCCTGAGTTCGGCATAGTCGCTGCCGCGCATTATGCTCTCGTTTCTAAAGAAGTCATGCCGATAATGTAGCATTGTTGTCAGTATCGGCAAGGCGCATCCTCTTTCTGCAACACAGGAGATTATCCATGACTGATACATTGTCCCTTGACCGCTACCGTCTCCTCGGCCGTTCCGGCCTGCGCGTTTCGCCGCTGTCGCTCGGCGCCATGACCTTCGGAACAGATTGGGGCTGGGGAGCAGATGAGCAGGAGTCCCGCCGCATGTTCGACGCCTATGTCGATCGCGGCGGCAATTTCATCGATACCGCCAATCAATATACGGGCGGCACGTCCGAAACCCTCGTCGGCCGCTTTGCCGAAGGCCGCCGCGACGAACTGGTGATTGCCACCAAATACACGATCACTTCGCGCCCCAGGGATCCGAACTCCGGCGGCAATCACCGCCGCAGCATGGTCCGTTCGGTGGAAGACAGCCTGAAGCGGCTGAACACCGATTACATCGATCTCTTCTACCTGCACGCCTGGGATTTCACGACCTCGGTCGAGGAGGTGATGCGCGGACTGGACGATCTCGTCCGTGCCGGCAAGATCGTCTATGCGGGCATTTCCGATACACCGGCCTGGCAGGTCGCGCGCATGCAGACGCTGGCAGACCTTCGTGGTTGGGCGCCGCTGGTGGCTCTCCAGATCGAATACAGCCTGATCGAACGCACGGTGGAGCGCGAACTGATCCCGATGGCCGCTGAACTCGGTCTCGGCGTCATTCCCTGGTCGCCGCTCGGCATGGGTGTCCTCACCGGCAAATATAGTCGTGCCGACCTCGATATCGGCGGTGGCACCGCAAGTGCCGTCGGCACCCGCAAGAATGTCGCTGCCGGCAACGGTTCGCTGACCGAGCGCAGCCTCGGCATCGCCGAGGTCGTAAAGGCAATCGCTGCCGAGATCGGCAAGACGCCGGCGCAGGTGGCGATCGCCTGGACGCTCACCAACCCGGCCGTAACTTCGCCGATCATGGGCGTAAAGACGATGGCGCAGCTCGAAGACAATCTCGGTGCGCTTGATGTGGTCCTGTCGGATGAGCATCGCACTCGGCTGGCCGAAGCAAGCGCCATCGTTCTCGGCTTCCCGCATGATTTCCTCGCTAAACCATTGACGCGCGGCGTTATGTTCGGCGAGGTGACCATCGAGCCCCGTCATTGAAACATGCAAACCTGAAAATGGCGCCGGAAACGGCGCCATTTGTCGTCTGGAAGTTTTGTTCCGAAAGCGCAGCCCCCGCGCGTTCCAATCGCCGTTTGTGCCGCTCCGAAGTCACCGCCCAAGCGCGATCGAAAGCGGGACGGCAATGTAGCCTGACGGCGGTGCTGTCTCCCCTCCTGATGGTGCGAGTACCGGCGGCGGCAGATTTTCATCTATTTTCGCCGGGCCGATGCGGTTCCAGTCGTAGAGGAAGATCTCCTCGTAGAATTTGGCGATCTCGGCATCATAGAAGATCAGGCTCGCATCCCGGTTGAAGCCGGTGCCGGCTGTCGTCCAGTTGTGGCTGCCCATCAGCACGGCTTCGCTGTCGATGATGATTCCCTTGGTATGGCAGTTCTTCTGCTTGCGGATCTTACTGGTATCGAAGCCGTAATCCTTGGCATTGCTGATGACGTCGCGGTCCTCGGAGCCGAAGCTGCGGAAGATGATGCGCACGTCGAGCCCGCCCTTCTGCTTTTCGAGCAGCGCATCCAGCAGACGGCGATAGTTGTCGCCCACCGTCTTGGTATTGAAGCTCTGGTTCTGGAAATAGATCCGGCTCTTGGCCGATTGAATGAACGGCAATACCACATCGAGATAGTTGTCGGGCGTCAGGATCGGCTGCACGTCGATTGTGCGCTCGCCGGTCAGCGGCTGGAAATAGTGCGGCTTCTCGGGCGCTTCGAGCGTGTCCATGGCGACGTTGGCGGGCAGGAAGACCAGTTGTTCCGACACGATGCCGGCCTCCGTTACCGTCTTGGCCTCTTCCAGATCGCGCAGAATATGATCCTCGTAGAGTTTGCTGAGCTCGGCGTTTTCAAGGATGGCATGCCATTCGCGATTGTAGAGCCGGAGAGCCGATGGAGCGTCATCCTTGTTTGTCAAAGGCGCGACGTTGGGCTGGTTGGAACTCTGCCAGTTGCCGCTCGAAAGCCACATGGCATTGTGGTCGCGCACGGCGACCTTGATATGGTAGGCGGAATCGAAGATGCCGTCCCTGCCGACGCTCGCCGGCGCGAAATCGAACTTGTTACCCTTCGCATCGCGGATCTGCGCGACCGCTTCGGCATCCGTCAGATCGCCATCATGCACCTTGCCGCCCATCTGCAGCACCATGGAGATGGTTTCGGCCTGGCCCTTGACCGCATCGAGCACGCCATTGGCGACATTCGTCGCGCCGAAATCGTACATGGCAACGACCAGCGACTTGCGGGTCTTCGCCAGGAATGGACCGAGCTGCGGCCAGCTCGCGTCAGGTCCGGTATGGATGACGAATTTGCCATTGACCGGGCGACGGGTCAGCGGCAGGTCGTCGCGCTTCTTGTAATTCGTATGCCAGCTCGGCTTCGCGGCTTCATCCATGTCAATGCCGAAGAGATCCTGCGCCGAGGCGACAGTGACGTCAGTGCGAACGCCATCGATGTAGTCCGGCAGCTTCGTGCGGCCGCGCGATTCCAGGGCGCCCAGTTCGAGCTTGCGATTGACCGCGATCACGACGGCGCGCTGATCGGTGATCTCGCCATTCTCGAAGCGATAGCCCGGCTTGATGGCAACGACGTCGTCACGGTTGGCAAACTGAGATCGCGCGCTGCGGACCGCAGCAAGTACCTGCTCCTTGGTCGGCATTGCGATCGGCGAGGGGGACGGCGGATTGGGACCGGAACCGGTCGCACTCATCACAATGGACGGCCCCGAAGGAGAGCCCGCTGGTCCGCCTGCGAGCGAAGATTGCAACGCTGCAGTGTCCAGTTCGACGGTAATCTTCAGCGGTATCGTGAATGTCACCTTGCCGCCGCCGCCGCTGCCCGTGCCGCTTTCCTCATTATTGCTCACAATGACCTCCCCGTTCAATGGCTGGAGCAGTCCTCGGGCGCGCTGCAGGCAACGCCGCAGAACGGCTGCCGGCACCGCGTCATTCTCGATGAATTCGGTTCCGCTGTAGTGAAGCCCCATCACCCTGCCAGTGCCGATGTCGAGCAACGGAGAGCCGGAATTGCCGCCGAGGGTAGAGCAGGAATGGGTGACACGGTTCTCGTCGGCGGCCAGCAGGTTGCCAACTGCAAGCCGCTTCTTGGTGAAGACGCCGCCAAAAATCTTTTCGGCAAGTCTCTGATCGGAGAAGCGGGAATCGCTGGCGGGATAGCCGATTGCAGCAACCGGCAGGTTGCGCACCGGCACCTCGGAGGCAAGGTCGAGCTTCAGACGGCCGACCGGCGAGGATTTCTGTTCCAGCTTCAGGAAGGCAACATCGGGTCCGTTTTCAGGCGCCACCCAGACGACACGTTCGATCTTCACCTCGTCGCTGGTGGCGTTACCGAATTCCTCCAGGAAGTCGATATTGACGCCGATCTCGCGGCGCGCGTCAAAGCCGATCTTGAACTTGAAGCCGGTGCCGCTTGCTTCCGCAAAAAGGTTGGCCACATGGCGGTTGGTGATGACAAGGCCGTCATCGATCACCCATGCCGTTCCGGCATAGTCGCGGTCGGCATTGGTGACGTCGACGCGGCCGATCGAAACCATCGCCCGGTCCACGTTCGCAGCGTTGTCCGTCAGGATGCGGCGCCAGGCCTTCGCTTCCTCTCGGGCGCTGTCGATGTCGACGGCATTGTTYCTGACAAGGAAAACCGGCGTACCCACGGCAAAGACGATCGTCTCCAAGTCGCCGACCGGAGGTGGGCCGATATCGACCCCTTCTTCGACGGGCTGATCTCGGTTCATCAATGCGCGCACGCCGCCGTAACGGACGTTCATCGCGCGGCCGGCTTCATCAAGCCAGCCAGGTCTTTGCGCGCTGCTCATCAGCGCGTTGATGTCCTCCTGCACACCCGCCGAGCTGGCGGCCACAACCTGCTCCGCCACCTGCCGGACGCGCTGGGAATCCTCCACTGTCATTCTGCCTCCTCCGTCCGATGGCGGACATTTCGTCGGTGTACGATGGGGATTGGCTGCGAAATCTATTGAGGGTTGTAAACTGGGAAGATACGTCCAGTTTATTACAGCCGCATGATGGCGTCGAGCCCAGCGCCTGCGCGACCGTTCGGTCGTCCTGAAAGCAAATATCGAGAATATGCCGCGACTGTTTTGGGAGTTCCTTGAAAACAGAAAGGACCGTTTCGGTGAAATACCAAAACGATCCTTTCCGAGTGCCTTAAAAGATATTCCTTCAGGCCGAGAGTGTAAGCCCGATGCCCCACGGGTCTTTCAGGAAGACGCCGCCGTCGCGCTTCTCGCTCTTGATCTCAAGCTCGTCGAGCTTGGAAACGGCTTTGTCTAGCGTTTCCTTGTCATTGAAACGGATCTTGTAGTCGGAAAGGCCGGTCATGTGGTCGGCGCGGGTGCCAGCGCCGCGGCTGTTCCAGATATTGGCGGCGAGATGGTGGTGATAGCCGCCGCTCGCAAAGAAGCTTGCGCTCGGATAACGCGCCATTACCTTCAGGCCAAGCACGTCGCGATAGAAGGCATCTGCCTGCGGAATGTCGCCGACCTGCAGATGGATGTGACCGATCGCGGTGCCGTCAGCCATGCCGGTCCAGGCATTCTCAGGCGCACTGTTGTAGAGCGCCTGCAGGTCGAGCCGCAGCGTGGCCATTTCTACCATGCCGTCCGGATGGAACTTCCAGCTTTCATGCGGACGGTCTGCATAGATTTCGATGCCGTTGCCTTCAGGATCGGAAAGGTAAATCGCCTCGCTGACCAGATGGTCGGACGCGCCCTCGAGGGTGACATTGTTGTCCGCGGCATGGCGCAGCCAGCGGACAAGTTCGGTGCGGTTTGGCATCAGGAAAGCGGTGTGGAAGAGGCCGGCGGCATTGCGGGGGGCCTCGCGCGCATTGCTATCCGTTGTCAGCGTCAGCAGCGGCAGGCCGGCAACCCCCAGAACTTCGCCGCTTGCGATCTTTTCGAGCACCGAAAGGCCAAGCATCTTCTGATAGAAACCGGAGACCGCGGCCAAGTCTTTCACGACCAGATGCGACTGGTCGATATAGGCAGGGCGCGTCAGCGCGTAAGATGGTTCTGATGCCGTCATGGAATGATCTCCTGCCCTGGAATTGAAAGGCGTACCGGCGGTGGCGGCAAATGTGCCGCCCGTAGCGAGCGCGAGGAATTTTCGCCGGTCCATTCGCCTGTAAGCTCCCCTCGGCTGCTGTACTTGATCCCAATATGGCGCATTCTCATTGTTCACAGAAGGCTCGTTTTTGACGATGAAGCGTTCTGCAAACGTTGACGATGGCTCGCGCCCCACTTGATATCAGTCAATGCGCTTTATCTATCCAGGGAGGAGGTTGATGACGAAGATCAACACCTCAAGGAGGATAGCATGTACAAGAAGATCATCGTTCCAGTTGAAATCGGCGGCATCGAAAAAGGCGAGAAGATTTTCCGCAAGGCGGCAAAGCTGCTCGACAATGGCGGTGAGATCATCCTCCTCAATGTCGTCGAGGATATTCCAACCTATGTCGCCATTGAATTGCCGGGAAATGTCGTCGAGGATGCCATGAAGGAAGGCCGCGACCGGCTGAATGAACTCGTCGCCAAGACCGGCATTCCGGCCACCGTCGAAGTCCGCAATGGCCCGCCCGCCAACGGCATTCTTGCCGCAGCGGAAAGCCATGGTGCCGATCTCGTCATGATCGCCTCTCACATTCCTGATATCTACAATTATTTCATCGGTGCCACCGCCGACCGCGTGGTGCGCCACGCCAAGTGCTCGGTGCTGGTGGATCGGTAGGACGTGAAGCTATGGATATGAAACTTCAGGAAAAGATCCTGCGCGACCGCTGGCACGAACTGACAGCGCGCCTGCGCAAGATCGACACGGACCTCGGCCGCACCAAGGCGACCGATGACGACGACCGCGCCATCGAGAACGAGAATGACGAAGTGCTGGAAGGTCTCGGCCAGGCCGGAGAGGATGAGCTGCGCGCCATCGACGCCGCCCTCGAACGTATCGCCAGGGGCACCTACGGCACCTGCGCCCGCTGCGGTGCTGCGATCTCCGAGGCCCGCCTTGCAGTGCTGCCGCAGACGCCGCTCTGCGGGGATTGCGCGGCAGGCAAGTAAGCGCGTCATCAAAACGAGCATGGCTCGTCACAAAGATTTAACCTGACGCCACCGGGCGTCCGGTTGCGCCTTTGCGAATTCAATGCGACGATCCCCTCCGCTGAGTAGGGGTGCGCGCATGGGCGAAATTAACGGCATTCGCTGGGCCTACGACAGATATGAGCTGATCGCCGACGGCATCGTCCACGGCGTCGGACTGTTCTTTGCCCTGATCGGCGTGACTGTGCTGATCTTCTACGCCACCCTCTGGAGCCCCGCCGGTGCGCTGGTTGCCGCCTGGGTTTACGGCGTCGGGCTGGTGCTGACCCTCGGCATTTCCTTTTCCTATAATATCTGGCCGGTTTCGCGCACCAAATGGTATCTGCGCCGGCTTGATCATTCGGCGATCTTCATCCTGATCGCCGCCACCTATACACCCTTTCTGGAGCGCGGCGCCGACGATCCGCTGCTGTCTGGCATGCTGGTCGTCATCTGGCTGATTGCCGCCTTCGGCATCTTCGTCAAATGTGTCTTTCCGGGCAAATATGACCGCCTGGCGATCCTGCTTTATCTCGCCATGGGCTGGAGCGGCGTCTTGGTGGCCGAGCCCGTCGCCTCGCGCATTCCCTATGCTTCCATGCTGCTGATCGTCATCGGCGGTATCATCTATTCGCTGGGCGTCATCTTCCATGTCTGGGAGAGGCTGCGCTTCCAGAACGCCATCTGGCATGGCTTCGTGGTGGCCGCCGCCGCCGTGCATTATTCGGCCGTGCTGACCTGCTTCAGCCTCTCGGTTCCCGCCTTCTGATATCTGGCGTTTACATCGGCCCGCGCCCGGCGTATGCCCCGGCAGAAGACCATTTCGAACCGGGCCTGCCAAATGACCGATACCGTTCTCATCCGAGACGCCGCCGAAGCCGATCTTCCTGCTATCAGAGATATCTACAATCACGCTGTCGAGCACACCACGGCAATCTGGAACGAAACGCTCGTCGATCTCGACAACCGGCTGGAATGGTTCAAGGCGCGCAAGGGCAGGGGCTTTCCGGTCATCGTCGCCGAAATGGACGGCAAGGTCGCCGGCTACGCCTCCTATGGCGATTGGCGCGCCTTCGATGGCTACCGCCACACGGTCGAACATTCTGTCTATGTCGACAAGGATTGCCGCGGTGCCGGCATTGGCGAAAAGCTGATGCGCGCATTGATCGAACGTGCGAGCGCCGGCAATATCCACGTCATGATCGCCGGCATCGAGGCCGAAAATACCGCCTCCATCAAATTGCACGCGAAGCTTGGCTTTCGCATCGCCGGCACATTTTCCGAAGTTGGCATCAAATTCGGCCGCTGGCTGGATCTCACCTGCATGGAATTGCGCATACCGAAAGCCTGACAGGGCCATCTCCAGATTGATTGCTGGCGGGGACTAACCATATTTTTATCGTAGTCTGCGCCTTGTAGAAATCTCTGATGGCGCGACTCGCGGAGGAGAGGTTGATGTTTGGACGCTCGGTGCTCGGTCTTTCGGCTTTTCTGGCCATGGCAGCCTATTCGCTGCCGGTAATGGCGGCCAGTTGCGGCAGCACGGCTTCGCCGGAGCTCGACTGGCAGGAGTGCAACAAGAAGAATCTGATGCTTCAGGGCAGTGACCTCCAGGGCGCCAATCTGGCCGGCACGGATTTTTCGCTGACCGATCTCGGCGGCGCCAACCTCAAATCCGCCAATGCCGAAAAGGCGACCCTCGTGCGCGCCTCGCTTGAAGGCGCTACCGTGCAGGGCGCGAACTTCGGAAAAATCGAAGCCTATCGATCGACTTTTGCCAGGGCCATCGCCGATGGTGCAAGCTTTGCCGGTGCGGAGTTGCAGCGGGCCGATTTCACCGGGGCGCAGCTGACGAAGGCCAACTTCGAGAAGGCCGAGCTGGGTCGGGCCAATTTCGACAAGGCGGTGCTGACAGGCGTCAGCTTCGCACTCGCCAATCTCTCCCGCGCCGATCTGACGGGCGCAAGCTTTGAAGGTCCGATCACCTTCGACCGAGCCTTCATGTTTCTGACCCGCATCGAGGGGCTGGATCTGTCCGCCGCTACTGGCCTGCAGCAGGCGCAGATCGACCTCGCCTGCGGCGATTCCTCGACGAAGCTGCCTTCGGGGCTTTCTGTTCCCTCAGGCTGGCCCTGCCCGCAGGAGCAGGACTAGCGCCTTTCCAGCAAAAGTTTGCAGCGGCTTTGCGTCCGGAATTGCGTGGAAACAGGGCCCTTTGGTTCAGGCGAGACGACCAACCGGAATGATCTCGCGCGACCGCGCATGGAAGGGGTTGCCTTCCCAGTCGCCATACCAGGCATCGATGGTGAGCCCGGCGTCGCTGATCATTCTCGCAAGCTTGTCGCGCGGCGTGTAGAGGATTTGCGAGCGCCCGGCGAAGTGCTCGCCGGTCGAGAGCACCCGATAGCCGTTCTCATAGGAAAGAATGCCGGTCGTCTCATCGTAATGAGACTCGTCCGAGGCCTCTATCGCACCGAGTTCCGCATGCTCGAGCTGGCGCACGCTGCTATGGCGTACGTCGCGCTCCCCGTAAAAACCGGGATTGCGCGTATCGAACACGAACCGGCCGGCAGGGCTGAGATGTGCTGCGATCGTCGCAAGGGCGGCGCGCTGGTCCTCTTCCGTCAGGAAGACCTGGAACGCGTGGCCCGTCAGCACGATGAGATCGTATCTCTTCCTGAGGCGAACGGTGCGGGCGTCACCCTCGACCCATGCCACCTTGCCGCCGCCCGGCCGCGCCCTGCCGATGTCGAGCATCGCGGCGGCAGGATCAACGCCGGTGACGTTGCGCGTCGCGGCGAGCGCTGCCGTCAGCTCGCCCGTCCCGCAGCCGAGGTCGAGCGCGGAATTGGCGCCTTCCGCCAGCTTCATGCAGAAGTCGAAATCCGGTCCCCAGCGATTGGCCGTATCGTAGAATTGTGCAAGTGAAGGATCGCGGTAGAGGGGATCGTCGGAACTCGTGCTCATGCGCCTGAATTCTTCTCGCTGATGTAGAGATAGCGTTCCACTGTCTCGCCGGCCGCATTCTGCTTGGTGAAAACCTCCCGTCGCTGATGCACCCGCCCGGCGACCTTCTGCGAGGGAAGATTTTCCAGGCTGACGATACTGACGAGGCGCGACAGTCCCATGACCGAGAAGGCATGGTCGCGGCAGGCAAGGGCGGCCTCGGTGGCATAACCCTTGCCCCAGTAATCCGGCCAGAGATGGTAGCCAAGCTCCGGCTCCATTCCGCGCGATGTGTCCTGCAGCGTGATCCCGCAATCGCCGAGCAGATCGCCGCTCTCGCGATCGATCATCGCCCAGAGACCGAAACCATTTTTCTCGTAGCTTCCGAAGGCGAGCCTGTCGAAGAAATCGCGCGTTGCTGCGGCATCCTTCACGGAAGGGTAATACCGCATGCACAGCGGATCGGCGAAGATGCGCTCGAGCGCCGGCAAGTCCGCGACGGTGATTTCGCGCAACACCAGCCGGTCGCTGCGCAGGATTTCCCGGATGATAGACATTGTTTCATCCCTCTGTCATGGAGCGTGCCTAAGCCGCGCCTACCTCTTCCTCCCGATTTATACGAGAGCTCCCGTCATGGCATCTGCAAAGATACGCGTCATCATTATCGGCGCCGGCATTGTCGGCGCTTCGCTCGCCTTCCATTTCGCCCGGCGCGGAGCCACCGTCCATCTGGTGGAGGAGAATGTGCAAGCCGGCAGCGGCGTGACGGCACGTGCCTTCGGCTGGGTGAATATCATCAACATCGCGCCGGGAGCGGTCAATTACCGCCTGGTGCAGGAAGCGCTCGCCGACTATAGCCGCCTGCAGGCCGATCTACCGGATGCCTTTGCCGCTGCACGTCCCGGCTCTCTGTTCTGGCTCAAAGGTACTGCCGAAACCGAAGCCTTTGCCGCAGCCCATCGCGCTGCAGGCACGGATGTCGAACTGGTCGATGCCGCAGCGATTGCTGCATGGGAACCCAATCTGTGTCAGCCTCCCGCCTGCGCGATCTTCTCGCCCGACGATCTAGCGCTCGACCCTGCAAGGCTGTCACGCGACCTGATCGATGCCGCCGGCGTAACCGCCACCTTTGGCCGGAAGGTCGAAAGCCTCATCCTTTCGGGCGACCGGGTGAGTGGCGTGCGTCTGGCCGATGGCGCGATCGAGGCCGATCTCGTGATCCTCGCAGGCGGAACAGCGGTCGACCGCCTAACGGAAAGCCTGGGCTTCCGAACAGGCGTCGAAGCCTCGCCCTCCATCATCCTGCGCTATGGCTGCGCGGAGCCTGTCGTGAACCGCATCCTCCGCGGCCCTGGCCTGGAAATCCGCCAGTCGGCGGACAACATGCTGCATGTCGCCAAGGGCTATATCGACGATACCTCCGAAAACGCGCCGGAAAGGGTCGGCCAGCGGATCTTGAAGGTCATGCATGAGCGCCTGCGCCTGCCCGAAGGCGTGTCGCTGGTCGAGGCGGCTGCAGGTTACCGGCCCTTCTTCTCCGATGGAATGCCGCGGCTCGGTTTCCTGCCCGGCATCGAGGGCGCCTATGTCGCCGTCGGCCATCCCGGCGTCATTCTCGCGCCACTGCTCGGCCGGCTTGCCGCCGAGCATGTAATGGAAGATCGGCGATCGCCGCTCATCCCATCCGCCGGGCTGATATGAAAAAAGCGGGCCTGGTGGGGTCCGCTTTTCTTTTACTTACAAGCCTTTACTTGCCGGGCTCGAAAACCATTGCATGCCCGTTGATACAGTAGCGCAGGCCGGTCGGCGGCGGTCCGTCAGGGAAGACGTGGCCGAGATGGGCCTCGCAGGTGCCGCAGCGGATTTCCGTGCGCACCATGCCATAGGTGGTGTCGCGGTGTTCGGTCACGGACTCCGGAGAGACCGGTTCGAAATAGCTCGGCCAGCCGCATCCTGCATCGAACTTGGTGTCGGAGCGGAAGAGCGGCGCATTGCAACTGACGCAGCGGTAGAGTCCGGTCTCGAACGAATCCCAATAGGGACCGGTAAAGGCGCGTTCGGTGCCGTGCTGGCGCGTGATGCGATACTGCTCAGGGGTCAGCAGTTCCTTCCATTCGGCATCGGTCTTGTGAATTTTTGGTGTGGTGGTCGTTTCGGCCATGGAGTGCTCCTTTCGCCGATGGGGGCAATCTCTTTCGTGCGCAAATGTGGTGCGCTGAGCACGATTGATCAAGTCTGGGATCAGGCCTCACGATCAAACCTGCCGCGTCAGGGCCCCAATTACCATCTACCCAATTCGGGGGAAGACGACGAATCACCCGTGCTTTATCTTTAGTGTGCCATTAAGCTTAATGCTGCGTGTTTCGGGGACAAACGGTGTTTCATACTCTGATGATTGTTCTGTACGGCGCAGTCGCCGCAATCGCCCTGGGCGTGACCCTGCTGGAAGGCTGGGTCAATCACGACCGCTGGACGGTGCATCGCATTGGCGGGCTGATCGCCTGCATTCTCTGGCCTTTGCCGCTTGCTTTCTTCATCCTGCACGGTTCCGTTTCCCGTCTCGTCACACGCCTTTCCTGAACTCCAAGCCTGTGAAAACCGCCGCCTGCATCCATTGCGGGTTGCCGAAATTGCTTGAGGCTATCAGCCGATTCGCCTAAGCCTTGGAAAAGGCTGCTTGCCGGCTTTCATCCGTGCTCACGGGGAGGGGACATGGCCGATGTCACGGCTCTGACATTTCTGGCCCTGTGTCTGCCGTTGATCGGCGCTCTCGCGGCTCCCTTCATCATTCGTGCCTTTGGCGCAGGCGGTGCCTGGCTGCTCGCCATCGCCCCTTTGCTCGCCTTCCTGCATTTCCTGCGTCTCGTGCCGCAAATCGCTCACGGCGAAGTCATAACCGGCGGTTATGACTGGGTGCCGGGCTTGGGCCTGCGCTTTTCCTGGTTCCTTGACGGATTGTCGCTCACCTTCGCCCTGCTCATCACCGGCATTGGCACGCTGATCGTGCTCTACGCCGGCGGATATCTGAAGGGCCATCCGGATCAGGGCCGGTTCTTCTCCTTCATCTTCCTTTTCATGGGCGCGATGCTCGGCGTCGTGGTGTCGGACAGTTTCCTGATGTTCTTCATCTTCTGGGAGCTCACCTCGATCACTTCCTTTCTGCTGATCGGCTTCGACCATGAGCGGGAGGCGGCACGGCGCGCCGCTTTGCAGGCACTCGTCGTCACCGGCGGGGGAGGGCTGCTGCTGCTGGCCGGCTTGCTGCTGCTCTGGGGACTGACAGGCGTTGCTCAGTTGTCCGAGTTGCTGCAGTTCGGCGATGTCGTCAGGGGCAGCCCGCTCTATTTCGCCACCCTGTTGCTGGTGCTCGGCGGTGCCTTCACCAAATCGGCACAGTTTCCATTCCATTTCTGGCTGCCGAATGCCATGGAAGCGCCCACACCCGTTTCCGCCTACCTGCATTCCGCCACCATGGTGAAGGCCGGCGTCTACCTGCTGATGCGGCTGAACCCGGTCATGGGCGCGACGCCCGCATGGGAGGTCCTGCTGCCCGTCTTCGGCGGCCTGACGCTCGTTACCGGCTCGGTGCTTGCGATCCGCCAGACGGACCTGAAGCTGAAGCTCGCCTACACGACCGTCTCTTCCCTTGGCCTGCTGGTGCTGCTGACCGGCTTCGGTTCGCACTCGGCCATCGAAGCGGCGGTGCTCTATCTGGTGGCACATTCGCTCTTCAAGGGCGCGCTCTTCATGGTCGCCGGTATCATCGACCATGAGACCGGCACGCGTGATATCACCCGGCTGCGGGGCCTGCGAAGGGCCATGCCGCTGACCTTCCTGATCGCCATGGCAGCTGCCCTTTCCATGGCCGGTCTGCCACCCTTCTTCGGTTTCCTCGCCAAGGAGGAAATCTACACGGCTCTCGCCAGCGGCGATCTCTATTCGATCCTCGTCACGGCCATCGCCGTCTTTGGCAATGCCCTGATGTTTGCGATCGCCTTTGCCGTGGCGCTGAGGCCATTCCTCGGCCGGCCGGTGGAAACACCGAAACATCCGCATGAGGCGCCGGTCCTGCTCTGGTTCGGTCCGGCGATCCTCGCTGTCGCAGGGCTGCTCACGGCGCTCTTTTCCGGTTTCACCCATGCCATGATTTCCTCGCCCATGGCCTCTGCCGTGGCGGGTGAAGCTACGGCCGCCATCTCCATTTCGCTGGCCCCGCATATCGGGGTGCCGCTTGCCCTGTCGCTGCTGACGATAGTGCTCGGTGTCGTTGTCTACTGGCATCTCGACCGTGCCCGCGCGCTTGTGGCCCATGCCCTGCGCTCCGCCCTTGGTCCCGATCGCGGTTTTGATCACGTCATCGCCGGGCTTGTGCGTTTCGCGCACCGCTTCATCGGCATCGTCCAGCCGAGACGTCTCGATATCTATGTCGCCTGCACCTTTGTCTGTGTGGCAGCGATGCTGCTCGTGCCGCTCGTCATCCATGACGAACTGCCGCTGGCCTTTGCCTGGCCCGCAGACCTGCGCCTGCGCGAAGCGGGCATCATGCTCATCGCCATGCTCGGCCTCGTCGCGGTGCTGATCGCCCGCGACCGGTTGACGGCTATCGTCTCGCTCGGCATTCAGGGTTTTGCTGTCGCGCTGATCTTCCTGCTCTTCGGCGCTCCGGATCTCGCTTTCACCCAGTTCATGGTCGAAACGCTCGCAGTCGTCATCCTCGCCCTCGTCATGACCCGTCTGCGCCTGTCGCCGACCGATCCGCGCCACGGCGCCCGCCGTCTCTTCGATATCGCGCTTTCACTCGCATGCGGCCTCGGCTTCGCGCTGCTTTTGATGCGCGCCACGGAGCCACCGTTCAACACGGCACTCAGCGATTTCTTCAACGCCCATTCGAAGCTGATCGCCCATGGCGCCAATGTCGTGAACGTCATCATCGTCGATTTCCGCGGCACGGACACGCTCGGCGAAATCGCCGTCGTGGCGGTGACAGGCCTCGCCATCCTGGCCCTCATCCGCATCCGCGGCAATACGGAGCGCCGGCTGGCGACGAACGATCCGGATGCGGAGGAGGCATGAGCCGGGTCTTCGCAAAACCTGTCGGCGTCGGCATCCGCCTTCTCGTGTCTGACCGCCCGGCCACGCAGAGAAGCGGAGGCGCCGCATGAACACAATCATCTTCCGCACGATCGCTCCCTTTATCACCGCGCTGATGCTGCTCTTTTCCGTCTTCATCCTGCTGCGCGGCCACAATGAGCCGGGTGGCGGCTTCATCGGCGGGCTGATTGCCGCTTCGGCTCTGGCGATCTACGGCATTGCCTTCGGCGTTGAGGCAGTACGCCGGGCGATCCGCTTCCACCCGCTGGCGATTGCCGGCTTCGGTCTGCTGCTCTCCTGCCTCGCCGGCCTGATCTCTGTCCTTTTTGCCGTGCCCTTCATGACCGGCCTCTGGGTCTATCCCGTCGTGGCAGGCGTGGAGGTGCCGCTCTCCAGCGTCGTGCTCTTCGATCTCGGCGTCTATTTCGTGGTGCTCGGCGCCGTCGCCTCGATCGCGCTGGCGCTGGAAGAAAGGGAGGTGGACTGATGGAGGCGCTCTTTGCCATCGTCGTCGGCCTGTTCTTTTCGGCCGCCATCTATCTGATCCTGTCGCGCTTCTCGATCCGTATCATGCTCGGCATCGCCATTCTCGGTAACGCCGTGAACCTGCTGATCTTCACGGCAGGACGGCTGACCCGCGTCGTGCCGCCGATCATACCCGCCGGGGCCGACATGCTGCCATCAGGTGCGGCCAATCCGCTGCCGCAGGCGCTGATCCTGACGGCCATCGTCATCTCATTCTCCTTCCTCGCTTTCCTGCTGGTGCTGACCTACCGCGCCTATCAGGAGCTCGGCACAGACGATACGACCCGCATGCACGATGCCGAACCCGAAGACCGGCCGCTGCCGCCTGTGGGGTATTGAGCATGGTTGTGCGGATGCTCACCCCCCTCTGCCCGTCGGCTATCAAGGGAGGCACCCCCTGATGGCCGCCCCCATCACCGATCTCTCTGCCGCCATGGTCACCACCCCGGTCCCGCCGGCCCACTGGCTGGCGATCCTGCCGGTCGTGCTCTGCATCAGCCTCGGCGCGCTGCTCCTGATGCTGCGGGACCTTCCCCGCCTGCAGGCATGGATCGCCGTCACCGGCCTTGCCGTCCTCCTGCTTCTCGACGCCGCTCTCCTGCGGCAGGTCGTCGAACACGGTCCGCTCACCATGGTCATGGGGCGCTGGCTGCCGCCCTTCGGTATCGCTTTCACGGTCGATATCTTCAGCGCGCTGATGGCGCTCGCCGCAGCGGTCGCTGCCCTTGCCGCCGGCATCTATGCGCTCTCGGATACCACCGAAAGCTGCCGGCGCTACGGTTTCTTCCCGCTGCTGATGCTGCTGATGGCTGGTGTCACCGGCGCCTTCCTGACCGGCGATATCTTCAACCTCTATGTCTGGTTCGAGGTGCTGCTCATCTCCTCCTTCGGCCTGCTGATCCTCGGCTCCGAACGGGCGCAGATCGATGGCGCGCTGAAATATGCGGTGCTGAACCTCATCGCCACGACGCTGTTCCTCATCGCTGTCGGCATCCTCTACGCGAGCTTCGGCACGCTCAACATGGCCGATATTGCCGAGCGGGCAGCGGGCTTGAGCGACACAGCGCCACTGATGACGCTCGCCTGCCTCTTTCTGCTCGCCTTCGCCATGAAGGCCGCGGCCTTCCCGGTGAATTTCTGGCTGCCGGCCTCCTACCACACGCCGCGCATCGCCGTTTCCGCGCTCTTTGCTGGCCTGCTGACCAAGGTCGGCATCTATGCGCTGCTGCGTGTCCTGGTCATGCTGCTGCCGGCCGAGCGCGATGAGCTCAGCCTGCTGATCGCGATCGTCGGAGCCCTGACCGTTCTCGTCGGCGCATTGGGTGCGCTCGCCGAGACCGACCTGCGTCGTCTGCTCGGCTATGTGGTGATATCAGGCATCGGCAACATGTTGGTCGGTGCCGCACTCGGCACCGCCGATGGCCTCGGCGGCGCGGTCTTCTATGCGCTGCATTCAGTGGTGCTGATGACGGCGCTCTATCTTCTGGCCGGCGAAGCGGGCAGGCGGGGCGGCTCCTTCTCGCTGGCCGCGCTCGGGGGCCTTTATCGCCAGAGCGGATGGTTTGCCGCGATTTCGCTCATGCTGCTCCTGGCCGCCTGCGGCCTGCCGCCCTTTTCCGGCTTCTGGCCGAAGGTGCTGCTGGTCAAGGCCTCGCTCGATGTCGGTGCCTGGTGGCTGGCGGGCGCGATCCTGCTCGGCGGCTTCCTGCTGACGATCGCCTGTGGCCGCGTCTTCCTGTTTGCTTATTGGCGTCCCGCCCTCCTGACGCTCCCGCCGGTGCGAACCGGCTGGACAACCGGCCTGCCGCTTGCCGCATTGACGATCCTCGTCATCGGCTTCGGCGTCCTGCCGGAGCAGTTGCTGCAGCTCGCCCGGTCGGCCGCCGACGGGCTTGCCGATCCCTCCGCCTATATCTTTTCCGTCTTTCCGGAAGGGACTATACGATGATCGTGCTGTTCCTGAGCCTGCCGCTCGCCATTGCCTGGGTCGCCGTGACCGGCAGCGCCTCGCCGCATAATTTCGTTTTCGGCCTCGTCCTGTCGCTGCTGTCGCTCGCCGTCGTGCGCGAAGCCTTTGCCGACCGTTCGCCGCCGCGCCGTATCCGCCCTTTGCATGTCCTCCTGCTCGCCGGCCTTTTCCTGAAGGAATTGGCGCTTTCCGCCTGGCGGGTGGCGCTGACGGTGCTTTCGCCGCGTATGCAGCTTACTCCCGGCATTCTCGCATTCCCGTTGACGGTGACGAGCGATTTCCAGATCACTCTGCTTGCCAATCTCATCACGCTCACGCCCGGCACACTCTCGGTCGATGTGTCAGCGGATCGGCGTACGCTCTATGTGCACGCGCTGGACTGTGCCAATCCGCTGGCCGTCAGACGCGATATTGCTGACGGATTCGAGCGCCGTATCATGGAGGCCTTCGGATGATAACGCCCGCCGCCATCGTTTCCACTGCCGCATTCGCAGCGCTTGGCATCCTCTGCGTGGCGCTCTTCATAACGGTCTGGCGGGTCATTGCCGGCCCCAGCCTGCCGGATCGCATCCTGGCGCTCGACATGCTGACAGGCATCGCCATCGGCTTCATCGCCGTCGTCGCGGTGCGCACCGGCTTCTCGCTTTACATCGATATCGCTATTGCGCTCGGCCTCGTCGGCTTTCTGGCAACCGTCGCCTTCGCCCGTTTCGTGCTCTCGCGCGGAAACGCGGGGCCTGAGACGCGAAAGAGGAGCGAATGATGATGGACTATGCGCTCGCTATAATCACCGCCGTCCTGCTGCTGGCCGGCGCCTTCTTCGCGCTGGTGGCCGCGATCGGTATCGTGCGCCTGCCGGATCTCTATACGCGCATGCATGCCGCTTCCAAGGCCGGCACGGTCGGTTCCGGCTTGTTGTTGCTTGCCGCCGGGCTTTACTCGGGCGAACTTGCTGTGCTTGCAAGAGCGCTGGCCGGTTTCCTCTTCTTCATCCTGACGGCACCGGTTTCTGCACACCTTCTTGCGAGAGCTTCGCATATATCGGGGCATTTCCCGGCTGATATCTCAGTACGTGACGATATGCGAATGCGCTGAAGGCGGGGCTACTCAGAATTTTAAGCAATTTTACGCAAACTTATGCACCGGAAGCACGAGTAAAGCTTGCTGAACTGCTGACCAATTCTTTGTGATGGATTTTTTTTCTAGGAAAATCACAATTAATAATTGGCCTTTTGCGAAAACGATGCTATTTGAAAATCCAAGTAGAGTTCTGATTGTGAATTAGAAACGTACTGCTTCCAAGTCCCTTAGCCTTGATTGCCAATGTCTAACTGGGTGACGGCCTGGAAGAATACGTAGTAGCTCACCTTCAGGCAGTATTGGTGCAGAATACGGTCTTCGGAATCTAGGGGTGGATTCCGGTTTTTCGAAACAAAGGCTGTGACCTGCTCTTTTGCTGTTTGGCTCTGCGACGAGGGTTCTTTGTCTTTTTGGGAGAAGGACCGTTTGAGCATGCTAACAGGAGAAAGAATATGACGGATATRGCGACCGGCAATGCGCCGGAGCTGCTTGTGGAACTGACGGCCGATATCGTCGCGGCCTATGTCAGCAACCACGTTGTCCCGGTCAGCGACCTGGCCAATCTGATTTCCGATGTACACTCGGCATTGAGCAACACATCCGTACCGCAGCCGGTGGCAGCGGTCATCGAAAAGCAGAAGCCCGCAGTCTCTGTCCGCAAGTCCGTACAGGACGAGCAGATTACGTGCCTGGAATGCGGCGGCAACTTCAAGTCCTTGAAGCGCCACCTGATGACGCATCACAATCTCGCGCCGGAAGAATATCGCGAGAAGTGGGACCTGCCTGCCGATTACCCGATGGTAGCCCCGGCCTATGCCGAAGCGCGTTCGCGCCTCGCAAAGGAAATGGGCCTGGGTCAGCGCCGCAAACGCGGACGCGGCTGAGTATCATACCGCTAGACGATAAAGAGCCGGGCCTGCTGCCCGGCTTTTTTGTATTTGCCGATCGTCCCTTCCGGGGATGTTCGGCCCTCGTCATTTATCTTCAAAAAAAGCGCGGCAAAAAATGTCGGCCCCGCGATTGCTCATCCGTCTCTAAAGCATGTCGCGCAAAAGTGCGCAGCGGTTTTGCGATAACGACATGCGAAAACAAAAGCCTGAAGCGTGGCAAGTGAATCTGAAAGATCGCGACACGCTTTAGGGCAATTCCAGCAAAAGTGCCCAGCGGTTATGCGTTCGGAATTGCGTGAAGCAAAGAGATTGATGACAGGCAGGCACTCATGCCGCCGCAAATAAGAGGAGAAGAGACAATGCGTGTAATGGTCATCGTCAAGGCGACAGCAGACAGTGAAGCGGGCGTCATGCCCTCGACTGAGCTTCTGGCGGCCATGGGCAAGTATAACGAGGATCTGGTCAATGCCGGCATCATGCTGGCGGGCGAAGGCCTGCATCCGTCTTCCAAGGGAAAGCGCGTTGCCTTCGATGGCCCGAAGCGTCTGGTCATCGACGGCCCCTTCGCCGAAACCAAGGAACTGATCGCCGGTTACTGGCTGTGGCAGGTCAAGGACATGGATGAAGCGCTGGAATGGATCAAGCGCTGCCCCAATCCGATGCCTGGCCCGAGCGAAATCGAGATCCGCCAGGTCTTCGAAGCTGCCGATTTCGGCGAAGCCTTCACGCCGGAGCTTGTCGAGCAGGAAGAGCGCCTGCGCGAAAAGATGGCTGACGGCAAATAATCCCATCAGGGGATATTATACTCGGGCGCCCGGCGGATTTCCTCCGGGCGCTCAGCCGTATGTGATCGCAGCTCTGTATTATACCGATCACGCGCCCTCAGGCCGCAGCGCGTACACGCGCTTCCTCGCGAATGCGGTTCACCATCGAGCGCAGCCCATTGGAGCGCTGCGAGGAGAGGTTTTCTGTGAGCCCGATCTTGGAGAAGATCTCGAAGGCATCCAGCGAAGTGATTTCGGACGCCGTCTTGCCGGAATAGGTGGCGAGCACGATAGCGACGAGGCCGCGCACGATATGCGCATCGGAATCGCCTTCGAATGTCATGACCGGATTGTCGGGATTGCCTGACGTATGCGTCACCAGCCACACCTGGCTGGCGCAGCCCATCACCTTGTTCTCGGAAGTCTTCTTTGCGTCGGCCAAATCAGGCAGCGCCTTTCCGAGTTCGATGACGTATCGGTAGCGGTCTTCCCAATCATCCAGGAAGGAGAAGTCGTCGATGATCTGGTCGAGGGTCGCCATGCTGTCAGGCCTTTCACTGTTACCGGATGATATAGGTGAAACGACCGCAGATTTGAACAGTTAAAAAGAAACGCCGTGAGGGATGGGCATCCTCACGGCGCAGCAAAGTGCTGAAATAAACAGGGCAGGCACGTCAGGCATGGGGCATCTCCGCGTCATGCGGACCACCGATGCAAGCTTGGGGGCGGGCGGATGCTCGCGAAATTCGTCAGATCGCCGGTTTCGGCGTCGGCAGCGGGATCGAGCCTGCCGGAATGGTGCTAGCCGAGATAGTACCAGTCACGACCTGTTCGGCCGAGGCACCGTCATCGACCGGCGGGCGGTAGGGCTGCGGCAGGTGCGGCATCGGCTGGTTCAGCGCGGCCTGTGCCTCGCGCACGGTGTTGGTGACGGCCTCCGGCAGGGAAGGAACGGCGAGTGCCACAGGCGCCGGCGGCGCAGCCGTCTTTGCAGAAGCCATTTTGGAGCTGTCATCCCTAAACTGGCTGTCGAGCAGTTCATAAGCGACACGGGCGCCTTCGCGGGCCCGGTAGCCGAGAGCCGTCAGGGTTTCCCCGCCCTTGGTGCAGACCTCGGGCTTTTCGGAGCACATGCCGGTCATATAGTCATAAGCGCCGCTTGCCGCCGTGAAGGCGTCGGAAAGCTGCAATTGCGGGTGGCCGGCATTGTCGAAGCTCTCCGAGCTGAAAACGGAGAGAGCGACGAGCACAAGGCCAAACCAGAATGATCCTTTGATCAGAAACCACATTGTCTTGCCCATCCTGTTTTCCCGTCCGGTCTTGTCGCCGAATCGGGCCGGTTGTCCGGTGTGTTTGCACCCTACCGCCAAGTTGCGAATGCCGCTTTTCGAAACTCACTGGCATTTGCGGCAAATTTGTCTCGAATTTTAATGATCGGTATTTTCGGGGCATTTCAGTCAAATTCTACCAGATGTCGTTAAGCATGGTGGCAGCCGCCGCCTGCAATCGTTGGGCTTTTGGCCCGCCGCTCTGCCATAAGAGTTAACGCAATGCTGAAATATGAGGAAAATCCGTCGCTTACCTGCTATTAACCACAAAATTCAAAGAGCCATGCGGATGGCCCAAAACGGGACTTTTAGCGTTTTTGGGCTGTGGAAGGCGACTTTGCCTTATCCTTTCCTTAAGCCGAGGGGGCCTATTGTCCGGGGTAATGAAAGGCCTTTTCGGGCAGGTATTGCGTGCGTGTATTGAGTGACATCGGCGGCCGGGCGACAGCCCTCGTGGACCGGGCAGCGGCAGGCTGGCTCTCCCGGACGAGCGGTGGCGAAGCTGTGCGCCAGAGTGAGCTCGCGATTCTGCGCCGCCTCGTCTTCCTGTCTTCTGCCGCTCTTATTGCCGCTCCGGTCGGCCTCTCCATCGTCACCAGCCCCGCTGTTGCACTGCCGGCCGGTGTCGCCACCGTCTGCGCCGCCTTTCTCTTTTCCGCCGTCGGCAGCATCGCGCTGGCTCGGCAGGCTATCCCCCAGCACGTGGCGGCAGCCACTGCCGACGATCTCTTCCTTGAGATGAGCCCAGGCCTCGTGCTCTTCCTCGATCCGCATGGCAGCGTGACGATGACGGGCGGCCGCGACAAGCGCGACTATCTCGCCTGGATGCGCGACCTGAAAGGCCGAGGCTTCTTCGAGCAGGTGCATGTTTCCGACCGCATTCTTTTCCTGCAGGCGCTGGATGCACTACGCCAGGGCGAGGAAAAAGCGATCGTCGATCTCAGGCTGGAGCGTCCCTCGGTCTCGCGCGATAGCAGGCAGTTCGCTTACCTGCGTATGGATATGACCGCGCGGCGCGATATCGACGGCATGCTTTCGGCCGTCGTTGCCCAGTTGCATGATGTTTCGGTAGAACAGCGGCTTCGCGCCGAGGCGCAGGCGCGCGCGACCGATGCGGAATCGGCCAATGACGCCAAATCCCGCTTCCTTGCCGCCGTCAGCCATGAGCTGCGCACGCCGCTGAACGCCATCCTCGGTTTTTCGGATATCCTGATCGGCGAATATTTCGGCAAGTTCGAGAACGAGCGTCAGCGTGAATATGCCGGCCTGATCCGTGAATCCGGCGCGCATCTGCTCTCCGTCGTCAACACGATGCTGGACATGAGCAAGATCGAGGCCGGCCGCTACGAGCTGATGCTCGAGCCTTTCGATATCGGCGCATCGATCCGCTCCTGCGAATCGATGCTGGCCCTGCAGGCCAAGAGCAAGGGTGTCACGCTGACGAACCGTGTCCAGCGCGGTATCGGAGAGGTCGTGGCCGACCAGCGCGCGCTGCAGCAGATCCTCATCAATCTCGTCGGCAATGCCGTGAAATTCACCGAAGCTGGCGGCGTGGTCACTGTCGATGCGGCCATGCGCGACGGCATTCTCAAGCTGACGGTCAGCGATACCGGCATCGGCATTCCGGCCGATAGGCTCGCCACACTCGGCCAACCTTTCGTCCAGATCCAGAATGATTATACCCGCCGATTCGAGGGCACGGGTCTTGGTCTCTCGCTGGTCAAGGGCCTAGTCGCCCTGCATGGCGGTCATTTCGCCATCGCCAGCCAGCCGGGCGAAGGCACGATCATCACCATCGAGATCGCCGCTGATGGTTCCGGCGCCTGCACCGGCGAGGATACCGGCCAGACGGGGCCCGTCGAGTTTCCGCCGCGACTGAAGGGTGCGGTGGTCGCCGTAGAACTGGAGGAGGGGCTCTTCGATGGCCGCGCGCAAGCGAAAATCGCCTAAAGGCAGGAAAGGGCGGCAGCAGCCGGGCCTTTTGATGACCGGTGTGGCGGCGCTCGGCGGTGTCGGCCTGCAGGGCGCGACCGCGCTGGGTGGCCTCGGTCTCCAGGGTGCTGGTGCGCTCGGCGGCGTCATCGGCCGCAATCCTTCCATTGCCGGCGGCACGATCGCTTTCGTCGTCATCTTCTCTTTCGTCGCCGCCAATGCGCTCTGGTATCAGCCCGGCTCGCACCCGCATCCGATCTTCCGCACGCGCGATCCGGGCGCGCCGACGGCTATCGGCTTTCGTCCGCAGGCCGAGCCGCAAGGCGATGTCACCACGTTCCGCATCGAGCGGCCGGACGATGCCAGCGCGACGACCCAGACCACGCCACCACCTGCCGTGGCCGGCCAGCAGCCGAACCAGCTCGTGATGGACATCCAGAAGGAGCTGATCCGCCGCGGTCTCTATAACGGCAATGCGGATGGCGTCATCGGCCCGCGCACCAGTGCGGCCATCCTCTTCTTCGAGGAAACGGTCGGCATGGCGCAGAGCGGCGACGCGACGCCCGAAGTGCTCGCAGCGCTCAGAACCGATGCCGCCGGCCCCTCGACCATTCCCGTCGAAAAGCCGCGGGAGGACGTGACGTCGAAGGCGACGGAGGAAGATCCGGTTGCAGCTGCCATCCGCAGCGCCGAAAAGACCGTCAAGACGGCGCCGTCTGCGCCGAGACAGGTTCCGCTGTCAGGCATTTCCAATGTCGATCTGGTGCTGAGGATCCAGAAGGGCCTCACCAACATGGCCTACGCCAATGTCGGCGTCGACGGCGTAGCGGGCGAACAGACCCGCGCTGCCATCAGACACTTCCAGAAGCACTATAATCTTCCGGAAAATGGCGAGCCGAGCGAAGCCGTGCTGAAGAAGCTCAAGGAAATTGGCGCGCTTTAAAGCAATCCCGGCAAACATGCGCAGCGGTTTTGCTCCCGGAAGAAAAGACGAACCAAAACTGGCTGCTGATGGTGACAACCCAGTCGTCAAACCTGGCGCGCAAGGGACGATGGCTGGTTCGCCAGCCGCAGGAGCCGGTAGTCCACTGTCGGCACCCGTCCTTCCACATCCACCACTTCTTCGATCGGGCCGATATTGATGGCAGCCGACGTCCGGTAGCGCTTCGGCGCAATGCCGGTCACGCGCTTGAACGCATTGCTGAAAGCGCTTTCCGAAGTATAGCCGAGTGAAAGCGCCAGCGAGGAGACGGGCATCGAGCCCTCGCGCAGCGCCCGTTCGGCAAGGCGCATGCGCCAGGCGGTGAGATAGGTGAGCGGAGCGACGCCCGCGACCGTCTTGAAGCGCAGCGCGAAGCTGGTGCGCGACATGCCGGCCGATTTCGCAAGCTCTCCAAGCTGCCAGTCATGCGCCGGGTCCGAATGCATCAGTCGCAGCGCCGGCGCAATTTTCTCGTCGCCGAAGGCGCGCAGCCAGCCGACCGTCAGCGGCTCCGATGTCATGATATGGGCGCGCAGCACCTGTACGAAGATGAGCTGCGAAAGCTGGGTGGAGGCAAGCAGTGCGCCCGGTTTACCCGCCGCCATTTCCCGCACCAGCTGATCCAGCAGCCACCGCAGCACGCCGGCCTCAGCAAGGGTCGCCCGCACATGGATGACAGGCGGCAGCACATCGAGCAGCAGCGCCGTGCCGGTTGGTCCAAGCGCGATATGGCCGCCGATATAGAGGAAATCCTCGCCCATGCCGTGCCGCGCCATGCCATTGACCTTCTTCTCCTTGAAGGTTGTGACAGCATCGGCTGGCGTCACCGCAAGATCGGTTGCCAGCACGAAGGAATGCTTGCCGTTGAGCAGCACGACGTCGCCGGCTTCGAGAAGGATCGGCTCGCTGCCATTGTCGAGCACCAGCCAGCAGCGGCCTTTGGCCACCGCGCTGATCTTGATGCGGTTCGGCTGCGGAAAGGCAAGCGCCCAGGCGCCGCCGGCAATCAGCCCGCCGGCCATCAGGCAGCGGGCATCGAGCAGATTAAGCATTTCGGAGAGGGGATCACTGGTCATCTTTGTACGATGGCGCAAGAAATCGGGATTTACAAGCATTCAGAATCCCGCTCGCGGGACATAGATGTTCTCCGACTAGAAAGGAGACATCCTATGTCCACTCCCCAAGCTCCTATAGGCTCCGCCTTCGGCGACGCTTCCACGGCGGAAGAGGTGATTGCCGGCCATGATCTCACCGGCAAGGTGGCGATCGTCACCGGCGGTTATGCCGGCCTCGGCCTCGAAACCGCCCGCGCGCTGGCGGATGCCGGCGCCAAGGTCATCGTGCCCGCCCGCAATATCGAGAAGGCGAGGGCCGCCGCTGAAGTCGTTCCGAGTCTGAAGCTCGACTACATGGACCTCATGGATCCCGACACGATCGACGACTTCGCCGACCGTTTTCTGGAGAATGGCGAACCGCTGCATTTCCTCATCAACAACGCCGCCGTCATGGCCAATCCGCTGACGCGCGACAGCCGCGGTTATGAATCGCAGTTCTCCACCAATCACCTCGGCCACTTCCAGCTCGCCGCCCGCCTCTGGCCGGCGCTGGTGAAGGCGGAGGGCGCCCGCGTCATTGCCGTCTCCTCTCGCGGCCATGTCCGCGCCGGCATCGATTTCGACGATCCGATGTTCGAAAACCGCGAATACCAGCCCTATGTCGCCTACGGCCAGTCGAAGACGGCGAATGCACTTTTTGCCGTCTCGCTGGATGCTTTGGGCGCAAGAGAGGGTGTGCGCGCCTTCTCACTGCATCCGGGCGGCATCGTCACGACCGATCTCATCCGCCATCAGTCGCGCGAATATCTTCTGGCGAGCGGCTATGTGGATGCCGATGGCAACCCGGTCATCGATCCCCAAAACAACAAGAAGACCATCGCCCAGGGTGCCGCAACCACCATCTGGTGCGCCGTCAGCGATGAGCTGGAAGGCATGGGCGGCGTCTATTGCGAGAACTGCGATATCGCCAAGGCTGTTCCAGCCAACTCCGAGGAGTTGCTCGGCGTGCGCCCCTGGGCGACCGATCCGGAGCTTGCCGAGCGTTTGTGGCAGATGAGCGAAAGACTGACCGGACTGACGCAGAGCTGAAGACGGAGCCCACACTTGACGTCATCCTCGGCCTTGTGCCTGGCATCTGCTGCCAGCAGATGCCAGGGGACAGACCTAGAATGACGGAGGGGCAGAGGCCCTAAGACCTAAGTCTAAGCCCCGATATTCTTAGACAATTGTTAACCATGTTGTTTGAAGCTTCTCTAATGTAGCTTGGGGGAGCTGGATCATGCAGGCGTTGAAGGCAGTGGAGGAGAATGCCGTAAGCCCGGCCCACGAACCGGATGGACCGGATCGCGACGCTCTGCGCCATATCCTCTCGCGCCTTGCCGAAGAGGCCTCCACGCTCGGCGTCGACCTCGTCGATATAGCCGGCGCCATCCAGGACATGGCGGCGATGTCCGCCCGCCATGCCGCCGCCTTCGATGACGTCACCCGCACAGCCCTTTCCATCGCCGAGACCAACCGTTCCGTCGCCGTTTCGCTGCGTGAGACGGATAGTACCGCCGCACAAGCGCGCCACATGCTGAAGGAATCGGCCGATCGCCTGTCCGGTTCGGTCGAGGAAATCCGCCATATGGTTCAGTCATCGGAAGAGATCAGCACGGAAATCGCAGGCTTCTCCCGCTCACTGACCGACGTCGACAAGGTGGCCGCCGAAATCAGCACCATCGCCCGCCAGACCAATCTTCTGGCGCTCAATGCAGCGATCGAGGCCGCCCGCGCCGGCGAGGCGGGCAAGGGCTTTGCCGTCGTCGCCTCTGAGATCCGCGCTTTGTCGCTGCAGACTTCCAAGGCGACGGGCTCCATTCAGGAAACGCTGGAGCAGCTTCGCGTCAAGATCGATCGTCTCTCGACTGTCGGCGGCGGCGCGCGCAAGAGTGCTGCTGGCGTCAGCGAAAAGTCTGAGGCAATGCGCGGCGCCTTCGAAAGCATGGAGCATGTCATCACCCGCATCCTCGATTCATCCGCCGTCATGGCCAATACGACCGAGGCCGTGGACCGCGATTGCGCCGGCTTCGTTGCCAAGCTCGGCGAAATGTCCGCCGAGGTGCTGGATTCCAACGGCCGACTGCAGCAGGCGGCAAAACGCGTCGACAGCGTCGTCGGTCTGTCGGAAACGCTGATCCAGCTGACCGCGAGCGCCGGCGTGGAAACCGCCGACCGCCACTGGATCGAACAGGCGCAATCCGTCGCTGGCAAGATATCGCATGCTCTCGAGCGTGCCGTTGCCGAAGGCGCAATCGGCATGGAGAGCTTGTTCAACCGCCAGTACCAGCCGATATCAGGCACCGATCCGGTGCAGATGATGGCCCCCTTCACTGATCTCACCGACCGCCTGCTGCCGCCGATCCAGGAGCCGGTGGCCGGCTCCGACCAGCGCATCGCCTTCTGCGCCGCCATCGATGAAAATGGCTACCTCCCGACCCATAACCGCAAGTTCTCTGAGCCGCAGCGGCCGGGCGATATCGTCTGGAATACTGCGAACTGCCGCAACCGCCGCATCTTCAACGATCGCGTCGGCCTTGCCGCCGGAAGGAGCACCGCGCCCTTCCTCGTCCAGACCTATCGACGGGACATGGGCGGCGGCAATTTTGTCATGATGAAGGATATTTCCGCCCCGATCACCGTCCGCGGCCGGCATTGGGGCGGCCTGCGGCTGGCGGTCAAGGTATAGCGTTGCCGCCACCTGCCGCACGGTCTATACCGCGCCCATGAGATTGCGCGCCGATATCTACGTTTCCGCTCTCGTCCGCAGGGTTTTCTCCGCGGGCGATTTTGCTGCCGTGGAAAAGAAGGGCGCTGAGCAGGCCGGTGCCATCTTCATCCGCCAGCGCTTCCGTGACGGCCTCGAAACCCTCTATGCGCCAGCCCCGCAGAGTTTCTTCGATGAGGAGAGCAGCGGCGACCGCCTGTTCGAAGTCAGGCTGGAGCGCGCCGAGCCGGACAAGGTGCGGGAGATGCTGGACCGCGAGCGCAAGTTCGACCCCGATCTCTGGATTGTCGAGTTGGAGACAGACAAGGTCTCGGAACTCATCCCGATGGCCGGCTGACGGCCTGCCTTGAATTTACGCCAATTCCCGCCTAGTTTACCGCCATCCGCAATACCAACAGGACGGTGCAAAATGGATTCCAACCTGATCGCAATGCCAATTCGCCTTGCCATCGGGGATTTCCATGCCTGCATCCATTACACTTTCCAATCTTTCGTGGTCCACACCTGACGGCCGGCCGCTTTTTTCCAATATCGATCTGAGCTTCAATGCTGAGCGCACCGGCCTCGTCGGTCGCAACGGCGTTGGCAAGACCACGCTTCTGAAGTTGGTTGCCGACGAACTGCAGCCGCAGACCGGCTCTGTCGCCGTATCCGGCACGATAGGCATACTGCGCCAGAGCGTGCAGGTCGGGCCGGATGAAACGGTTGCCGATCTCTTCGGTGCGGCGCAGGCGCTTGCCATTCTCCACCGCGCCGAAAGTGGCGAAGCGAGCGCCGATGAGCTTGCCCTTGCCGACTGGACACTCGAAGCCCGCATGGAAGCCGCACTGGAGCGCGCCGGCCTCGCCGCCGGGCCGCTGACGCTGCTGGCAGCGCTCTCCGGCGGCCAGCGCACCCGTGCAGCATTCGCCGCCCTGATCTTCGAAGATCCGGATTTCCTCATCCTCGACGAGCCGACCAACAATCTGGACCGGGATGGGCGCGATGCGGTGATCTCGCTTCTCAGCGGCTGGCGCCACGGTGCTCTGGTCGTCAGCCATGACCGGGAACTGCTGGAGACGATGGACGCCGTTGTCGAGCTGACGACTTTGGGCGCCACCCGCTATGGCGGAAACTGGAGCGATTACCGCGCCCGCAAGGCGCTGGAACTTGCCGCCGCCGAGCACGATCTGGCGGACGCCAAGAAACGTGTGGCGGAGGTCGCCCGCAGCGCGCAGGAAACGGCTGAGCGCAAGGCCCGCAAGGACAGCGCCGGCAAGAAGAAAGCGGCCAAGGGCGACATGCCGCGCATCATCGCCGGCGGCCTGAAGCGGCAGGCGGAGAGTACCAGTGGCGAGAATGCCCGCCTCGCCGAACGGCGTCACACGCAGGCGCTCGAGGATGCCGAGGAGGCGCGCAAGCGCATCGAGATCCTGCAGCCGCTCTCCGTCAAGCTGCCCTCGACCGGCCTGCCGCCAAGCAGATCGGTGCTGAAGATCGACGCCGTCACGGCCGGTTACGAGACGGACGAACCCATCATCCGCAAACTGTCCTTCGATATCACCGGCCCCGAACGTATTGCCGTTACCGGCCCAAACGGCTCGGGCAAGACGACGTTGCTCGCGCTGATTTCAGGCGATCTGCAGCCGTGGGAAGGAACGGTTCGTGTGCTGACCTCCGTCTCGATGCTCGACCAGCGCGTCAGCCTGCTCGACCCCGCGACCTCGATCCGCGACAATTTCCGGCGGCTGAACCTGCAATCGGATGAGAATGCCTGCCGCGCAGCACTCGCCCGCTTCATGTTCCGGGCGGATGCAGCGCTGCAGATCGTTTCCACTTTGTCGGGCGGCCAGCTTCTGCGCGCTGGCCTTGCCTGTGTCCTCGGCGGCGCGACACCGCCGGCGCTGCTGATCCTCGATGAACCGACCAACCATCTCGACATCGATTCCATCGCCGCCGTCGAAGCGGGTCTCCGGGCTTATGACGGCGCACTGCTGATCGTCAGCCATGACGAGGTGTTTCTGGAGATGGTCGGCATCGCGCGTCGGCTGGAATTGCCTGCAAGATAGTTACGTGAAGGAGATGCCGAGCAGCTTTTCGCTGAGCGACCAGAGCCGCTCGGTAGCCTCTGAGTCGGTCAGCGAAAAGCGCGAAGAGCGCCGTCAGCAATGCCTTTAAGCGCATAATATCGCGTCGCGCCGCCGCGGGACCGACGCGATTGTTTGACGGTTAGCGCGCCCGGTTGACGCTTTTGAGGTCGCGCACCGGCGCCTGCCGGATGAAGCGATAGGCCGGCGCGGCCTGTGGCTGTGCTGCGGGTGCCGGCTGGGCTGCTGCCGGGCTTTGCGGATTGTAGGTATAGCTGTCGGCGCGGCGCCATGCCTCGACACGGGCATGGCACTCTTCCGGGTCCAGCGCATCGAGAACGAGGAAGGCGCGGCTGACATTGTGCTGCACTTCAGCAAGATGCGGATAGAGCTTTTCTAGCACGAAGACGGAATCGAGAAAGCCCATGCCGAGGCTCGTCAGCGTCGTGGCGAGTTGCTGGCCGGAGAGGTCGAGCATGATGCGCTCGGCAAGCCAGCGGCTGGCAGACAGCGCATCGGCAAGTGCGGTGGCGAAATGCGTGGCTTCCCGCGAGCGGGCAAAGCGCACCAGCAGCGCCTCCTGAATGTCGGACAGCGAGCGAAGGCCGAGCCGATCCTCATCGTTGCGGCTGAGATGGCCGGCAAGGCTTCGGATGCGCTCGCGCAGCGCCTCTTCATTGGCAATGCGTTCTGCTTCCTGCTGGTCCACTTCGGGTGCAGCAGGCATCGGCGAAAGCGGCATAGCCGGCTGCTCGGCCGGTGCGGCGGAGGATGGGCGCGGCTCGGCCTGGCGCAGCGCCACCAGCGCATCGATGACCTTCGGCGACAGGGAATCCCGGCTGACGATCGCCTTCACATGCGCAGCACCATGGGTGCGGGCAATGGTGATCAACGTATCGTCGCTGATTGCCTTGGAGGCAGCGAGGAAAGGTGCGGCGACTTCGATTGGCTGGTTGCCGATGAACAGTGCAACTGCTGCCGGCATGTTCTCGCATTGGGAAAGAGCTGCTACGGCCTGGCGTCTTGCCTCTTCGGAGGAGGCCTGGAAAAGCGGCATGAAGAGTTCGGCAAACTGGCGCAGTTCGGAGCGTGTCGGATGTGACAGGTTCTCGAAACTGCTGACAGTCGCCATTAACACCACGTCCTTCTTCCTGATGGCCATGGGGCCCTCTAGGTCTCGAAACCGGTCACGCACAAGAACACCCCGAAAACGCAGAACAAGCGGGAGACCGTGGGCCGACAAGCGCTGGCGGGACGCATGTCAGACATACGGTTATGAACAAATCCTACACCGGCACGGTTAATGGATGCTGAAGATTCTATTAAAATGCAACAGAAATATACACGTTTCGCGTGTCGTGGATTGGTGAGCCGGCAAAATAAAATCAAACGCCCCGGAAGCGGGGCGATTTCCAGTTTTTAAAGATGTGGATAAATAGCCGGCAAATAATCTAGAGGCCCTTGTGGCCTCTGAGTGCCGACAGCAGTTTGTCGTGGTCGTCATGGCCCGACTGGTAAAAAAGGTCGAGCGCGGTCGAAGCAGCAAACTGCGCTTCGACACTTCTGATGTCGATCTGCTTTTCCGCGCACCAGGCATCCAGCGCGCTACGCAATATATCCAGATCTTCTGACGTGAATGTGGCGTTGTATAGAAGGGGCATGGGTTGCTCTCCGTATGGCAGCAAGAGCACGTACAATCTCCCAGGCGGCCAATGCCTTAAACTTTTGGCCGATGGGGCGAGAATACACCCATCCACCCTTGCGGCAATTAATATTTTTGTGACGCATATTTGCAACACCTGCGGTGCAACGGCCGTTTCAGCGGAGAGGGGCTGTTAACTATCTGAATTGTTTCTAATTTTATCCGACGGCTTTCAGCCGGTCTTTTCTTTTTCGCGACTGAAACCAAACAACCATTCTGCGCGTTATCTCAATGCCGAGCAGACTGCCCAAAGCAGTGGCTGAATATTAGTAATCTGTTAACGGTCGTGTGTCTCAATTCGGACAGGAACGACGCGATTTGGGAATATGGATCGTGGAAGCTCCGCAACATCACGGTATTTCGGTCAGGTGCCGTGAGAAAGGCGCGAATGCCCTCGGTCCGGTTCATCCGGCGCTTGAGGACGCGCTGGCCCGCAGCATGGCGGGCAGGGTGAAATCCATCGCAAGTTCATCCGTCTCGGGCAGTGCATGGAGACGAGAATGGCAATTGTAGTCGCATTGGCGGACCGGCTGCGTGAGGAGCCGCGCCGCATGGGTAAAGAGCCCCGCGAAGCAAAAATCCTCTGGTTCACCGGCGTCCGTTACGAACGGATCGTCGAAACCCCGAAGAAAAATCCGGCGCATTCTGCGCCGCGCGTCAATAACAAGTAACTCACGAAAACAACCCTAGCGGGCGTCGAGTTCATCGCAGGTCGCTTCCGTCAGGAAGGCTCGCGCGGCTTCGTCGAAGCTTGCCTGCGGCGCCAGCGTGCGCAGCACCGCATACCCCTCAGGATGTGCCATCTCCACCATGATCGTCTGCTGCAGTTCCTGCGGCAGGTTCTTGCGGAGGTCCGTCAATTGGATCGGGCTTGCCGTAACAACGTCGAGCGCGCCGCCGACGGAGGTGCGGTCGTTCATGCTGAAGACCTCGTTCGAGGCGCTGTCATAGATCGCGATTGACCAGAAGGGCACATTGCCCTTGGCGGTGAAATGCACCGGAGCCTCGCTCACATCGAAGGAGCAGACGGCGGTGCGCACGAAGGGATCGCCATTGGCGAGCCCTGCTTCGTCATAGCGGCCGGTAAGCAGATAGAAAGTGTTCGGATCGCCCTCAGCCTCCACGCGCGTTGCGGCATCGCGGCCGGTGAAGTGTGGCAGAGCGAGAATGATGACGAGGTGCAGAAGTGCTGCGCCGAAAAGCCCGGTGAGGAGGGCGAAGAACACCCTAAGCATTGCCACATCCGATCTTGGTCAGCTTCGGCATCGAAAGGTCGATCACGCCGGAGCTGCCGGCAGTCGGCGTATCGAATAGCGTCAGCACCAACCGGAATGTGCCGGCCTGCGGCAGCGCCAGCCAGTTGCCGGGCTCAGCGCGTGCGGCAATGTCGATGGTGAAGCTGCTATCGGGCTGTCGCAGCACCGTCCATGAATTCAGCGCTGCTGGCAGGGTCGCCTGCAACGAGGCGGGATTGCCGGCATTGTCGGCGGTAAACAGCGTCCACAGCCGCGCCGGCGGCGTCTGGCCGATGATGCGGTAGCGGCAGGCAGCGTTCAGCCGCTCGCCGCTATCGTCCACACTCGCTGTAAAGGTCAGGCCCTCGGCACTGCCATAGAGCAGCTTGCCTGCGCGCGCACGATGCGACTTTGCGTAGGGGTCTGCGTCGACGGTCTGGAGTTCCGGAAAGGCCTCCCAGGCCCCGAGCTTGATCGCCCCGAATCCCTGCGTTGCATCCAGCGCATAAAGCGAAATCATGATGCCGCCGCCGAAGGCGACGATCAGCGTGATTAGGATGAAAAGGGGAAACCGAAACACCTTGCGCCCTTGAAGATCAAATCAGTTGAAAGGGTTACCACTGATTCTGGCAGGGTGGAATGCCGTGAGGCGATGTGTCCCCCAAGTCTTGGCAAACCAGATATGTCGGTTTGACTAAAACAGCCGAAGCATCACTCCGCGCTCGCGACCTTCTGTACCTCGAGCGGTGCAGCATCCTTCAGTTTCTCGCCGATGCCCTTGAGAATGTTTGTCGATTGCACGGAGAGCATGCGCGGGCGAATGAGGGTCGGCACGCCGTCCTTCGGCTTGCTGGCCTGGGCCTTGGCGACATCCTTTTCGGATGGCAGCGGGTTTTCGATACCGGGGATGGGGCGCAGCGCGACACCCTGATGGGCATAGTCCATGGCGCGCTTGAAGGTCATGGCAGGCAGCGAGCCGCCGGTCATGTTGTTGGTCGACGTATAGTCGTCGTTTCCGAACCAGACGGCGCAGGTGTAGTTGCCGGTGAAGCCCACGAACCAGGCATCGCGATAGGCCTGCGTCGTGCCCGTCTTGCCGGCGGTGACGACGCCATTGTCGAGTGCTGCCTTGCGCGCCGTACCCACATAGGGCACGCGCGACAGCATCTGGTTCATGTAGCTGTCGGCCTGTTCCGACAGCACGCGCTGGGCGGGCGGCTCGTCACGATCGAAGTCGTAGAGGACGTCACCGTCATAATCGAGAACCTGCGTGATGCCGTGGCGACGAGACTGATAGCCGCCGGTCGGGAACACCGCATAGGCGGTCGCCTGGTCCAGCACCGTCACCTCGGACGTGCCGATCGGGATCGTCACGTCGTCGCGGATCGGCGTTTCGACGCCCATGGCTTTGGCCATGGCACGGATCGGCTGGATGCCGAGCTTTTCCTTGGCCAGGCGCACTGGAATGGTATTGATCGACTGGGCGACCGCGGTTTCCAGCGTGATGCGGCCCGCATAATGGTTTGCGTAATTGTGCGGGCTCCAGTTGCCCCAGGAGATGGGCGCGTCGATGATCGTCGTCTTCGGCGTCATCCCGCTCTCCATGGCCACCGAATAGGTATAGACCTTGAAGGAGGAGCCCGGCTGGCGCAGCGCCTTGGTGGCGCGGTTGAACTGGCTCTCGCCATAATCGCGTCCGCCGACCATGGCGCGCACGGCACCGCCATTCTCGATCATCACCATCGCGCCCTGCTTGGCGTGATAGGCTTCGCCATATTCGCGCAGCGACGTCTCGATGGAATCGTCCGCCGCCTGCTGGATGCCCATGTCGATCGTCGTGCGCACGATCAGCGAGCGCTGATGGAAGCGCGGCGACAGACGCTGCACCTCGTCGAAGGCCCAATCGAGGAAGAAATCGGGCGATTCCACTTCATTGCGGTCGACGACGGTGGCGGGATTGCGCCGCGCGGCGATCACCTGCCCCTCGGTCATCAGTCCGCTCTGAACCAGATTGGTCAGCACCTCGTTGGCGCGGCCGCGCGCCGCCGGCAGGTTGACGTGCGGAGCATACTTGGCCGGCGCCTTGAAGAGGCCGGCCAGCATCGCGGATTCGGCGAGGTTCACGTCGGTGATGCTCTTGCCGAAATAGAATTGCGCCGCAGCCGCCGCACCAAATGTGCCACCGCCCATATAGGCGCGGTCGAGATAGGTCGCGAGGATCTCTTTCTTGGAAAGGTTGGCTTCCAGCCAGAACGCCAGGAAGGCCTCGGTGATCTTGCGGTCGATCGAGCGCTCGTTGGAAAGGAACAGGTTCTTGGCGAGCTGCTGCGTCAGCGTCGAACCGCCCTGCACGACTTCGCCGGCCTGGGCATTGGTGACCATGGCGCGGAAGRGGCCGATGACGTCGATGCCGAAATGGTCGAAGAAGCGGCGGTCTTCGGTCGCGATGACGGACTTGATCAGCGAATCCGGCAATTCGTCGATCGGCACGGAATTCTGATGGATCACGCCGCGATGGCCGATGACGTTGCCATAGCGGTCGAGAAAGGTGACGGCAAAATCGCCGCGGTTGCGCCAGTCTTCCTTGGTGGCCTCGAAAGCCGGCTGCGCGAGCGCCAGCATCAGCACGAAACCGACGGCCCCGAGCGTCAGCCCTTCGCCGGCGAGTTCGAACACCGCACGTTTCCAGCCGCGAACGCGAAAGCGGCGAAAGAAAATGGTGGTGTCTTCCCAGATTTCTGCAGCGCGGAAGCCAGCGTTCCAGACGGTCGAGTCGATCCATGAATCGATACGCAACAGCAGGTGTCGGTTTCTCGACTGCTGCTTCTGAGGCTTCTTGCCTTGCCCGTTTTCGGGCTCGTCTGGCCCATTATCTGGGTTGTCCGGATCCTGCACGTCCTATATTCCCGCCTGAGCACGCTCGGCGGCCGTGAAATCCGGACGCAGGAGCGGGGCCTGAAAGGGGCCGCAACTCTCCGGATAGCCGGAGCATGTTGAATGATTGGTTGATTTTGCGCACAAGAACAAGAGAGTTGAACGGTCGTCACGCGAATTTGCGGGCGGCTGTTGCAAGAAACGAACGATGAACGATCTGCCCTTCTGGAAGCGCAAGACGCTTGCCGAAATGAATGCCGAGGAGTGGGAAAGCCTCTGCGACGGCTGCGGCCTCTGTTGCCTCAACAAGATCGAGGAATGGGATAGCGGCGACGTCTATTTCACCTCGGTCCGCTGCAAGCTGCTCGATAGCGAGAGCTGTCAATGTTCCAGCTATCCGAACCGTTGGGATTTCGTGCCTGACTGCGTTCAACTCACCAAGGAGAACGTCTCCGAGATCGCATGGCTGCCGCCGACCTGCGGCTATCGCCTCGTCAATGAGGGCCGTGATCTCTACTGGTGGCACCCGCTGGTATCAGGGGATCCGGAAACCGTCCACGCTGCCGGCATCTCGGCCCGCGGCCGCACCATCAGCGAAAACGACGTCGATGTCGATGATTTCGAGGATTATGTCGTCGACTGGCCGCTGACGGTCGGAGAGGACGCCGAAAAAAACCGGGAAGCCGAAGAAAAGGCTGGCTGACCGCTACGGCCAGGTGCCATGGGGGATCTGGAACAGATGCCGGATGCGCGTCGTCAGCGTCGTCGGATGGCTGCCTTCAGCCGATACGCCGGCGCTGAAGTGATGTTTCTCGGATTCGATCCGGCGCGACAGCAGCAGTCCCAGCTCTTCGGCAAGCGCCGGCCGTTCCTGCATGATCGCGGCGAGATGGTCCTTGGCGATTTCATAGACGATGACGGATGTGAGCGCGCGGATATTGGCCGGCTCGAGCGCACCCATCAGCACGCCGCGTTCCCCGAATAGATCGCCGGGTGCAATTCTGGCGAGCTCGATGATCTCGTTGCCCTCGATCCGCTCCACGACGGCAACGCCGCGCCGCACGATCATCAGGGAGGTCAGCGAGGTGTCCTGCGTCGCGATCAGCGCATCCTTGCGGAAATTCAGCCGTTTCATGTCGGCCGCGAGCGACTCCTTTTCGTCTTCCGTCAGTGTTGAGAAGAGCGGGATGGCGTTCAGCAGCCGCCAGGCCGAATTCGGGTGCTTTCCGGCCGCTTCCAGCGGATCGGCAACCGGGGGAAGCGTCGACCCGGCGGGTGGCGCAAGCTGCAGGCCTGACGCCTTGGTGTGACGATAGACGAGATCGTAGACTTCGTTCCGGGCAGCCGTCGCTTCGCCCAGTCCGGAGACACGGAAAGAGAGCTCAAACTCGATGGCATTGCTGTCGAGCCCCGTGACGCTGACAACAGGGGTAGGGGATTTCAGGATGGCGTTGCTGCTCAAAAGTACCGTGCGCATCGTCTCTTCGATGGTCGCCGGTGGGATCGAGGGAACAACCCGGATCTTCAGCGAGACGCCATGGGCTTCTTCAGGGCTCGTCAGGTTCGTCAGCCGCGCCTTGGCGAGCGCGCTGTTGGGAACGATGACGAGGTCGTTGGTGCCGTTCAGAAGATGGGTTGAACGCCAGTTCGTTTCCACCACGCGGCCCTGCACGCCATCGTCGAGGACGATCCAGTCGCCGACGCTATAGTGCCGGCCGAGATTGAGTGCGATGCCCGAGAATACGTCATTCAGCGTGCTCTGCAGCGCAAGACCGAGCACGATGGCGAAGACACCCGATGTAGCAATCAGCGTGCCGATCGGCGCGCCGAAGACGTAAGCCACGACCGAAAGCCCGGCGCCGAGATAGATGATGGCGACGACGAGATCCTGCAGCAGGCGCCCCTCGCGTGGTTTGCGCTCGAAAATCAGGAAGAGCCGCACCGAGCTCGCCAGCACCATTGCGCCGCCTATCCACCAGACGGCCTTGGCGACCCCGACGAAGATGCGCCGAAAGAGATCGTCGGCCTTGCCCATATCGGACGTATAGGGGGCAATCTCGTGCTTCACGAGCAGCAAGGTCAGCAGCGCGAAGAAGATGAAGTTGGCGATCAGCCGGAAGGCAGGTTCCCGTCCGAAAATGAACCGCGCCGCGGCACTGGCCAGAACGAGAACAATAAACTGATACAGCGGATCTTCCAGCATCTGCCATGACATGCAGTACATCCTGATTGGGCGTTGGACCCTATATCACGGAAGAAGAAGTCCTGTCCTCTGACACGAATGGATAGGGTGTCGTGACCGTTGATAATACCGGCCGGGATTTTGCCCGGCCGGCCATTTGAGCTATTTCGCCGCGTAAGCTTCCAGCGCCTGGATGAGCTTCAGCCCCGTTTCGGCACGTACCGGGTTCGGATAGTTCCGGTTCGCCAGCACCGTCAGGCCGATATGCGCCTTCGGCACCAGAACGACATAGGCGCCGAAGCCGTTCGTCGATCCGGTCTTGTTCATCAGCACCGCGCTTTGCGGCGCAAGCGGCTTCGCCCGCTGTTTGACCGGCTGGCTTTCCAGACTCATCTTGGCCGAGTTGCCGTCGAGGAGCTTCTTGAGCGCCACGGGCCAGGCATATTGTTCCCAGACCATGTCCTGCGTGTAATAGGCCGTATCGAAATAGCCCATATGCGTCTTCTCGATCGCGGCCTTGAATTCGGGTGCCAGAGCACCCGGCTTCAAATTGAGTTCCAGCAGATGCACCATGTCGCGGGCCGTGGTCTTGATGCCATAGGCCTCGTCCTCAAGGACGCCGGGTCCGACGCGGACCGGCTTATTGGCGTTGGAATAACCGAAGGCGTAGCGATCCATGACGTCAAGCGGAACCGCGATGAAGGTGCTCTTGAGACCGAGGGCGGGAAACAACTTGCCTTCGGCCGCCTGCCTGTAAGTGCCGCCAAAACGCTCACCGGAGATCCGCCCGAGAAGGCCGATGCTGACATTGGAATAGGAGCGCATGGTGCCTGCCTTATAGGCCGGCTTCCAGCTTTTCAGATAGGTCATCAGCCCGGCATCGTCATTCACGCTATCCGGCACCTGCAGCGGCAGGCCGCCTGACGTGTGGGTGGCGAGATTGACGAGGGTGATCTTGTCGAAGGCGCCGCCCTTGAGCTCCGGCAGGTAGGTCGAAACCGGCTGGTCCATCGACAACAGGCCGCGCTGTTCGGCAAGTGCGGCAAGCGTGACATTAAAAATTTTGCTGACGGAGCCGAGCTCGAAGATCGTGTCGCTGGTGACGGGTGCTTTCGTCTCGCGCGAGGCTTCACCATAGGTGTAATAGAATTCCGAGCCGTTGATCGTCACGCCGACGGCCAGTCCCGGGATGTCGTATTTCCTAATTACCGGCTGAAAAACGCGATCGACCATCTCCTGGAACGCTTTGTCCGTCATGTCTGCTGCATGGAGCGGGCTCGCCGACAAGGCGAGGGCGATGAGGCAGTGTCTCATATTCACTAGCGGTTCCTCTCTGTGCATCCGGCAATATGGCCGACACACGGTCGATAGCGTGGCCCTTTGTCCCTCCACAAACGATAAGAACTCGCAGGAGACCCTAGTTTAATTTGGGCTCGAGGGCGGCGAGAAAGAGCCGTAGTTCCCGCTGGACGTAGTCGGCTACAGCTCCCTCGGACGAGAAGCCCCACCAGAGCAGCGATCCCTGCCATTGCGAGAGCATCAGCCGGGCAATGGTCTGCGCTTGCCCCTGTCCCCCGAAACGCTCGGCAATCGCTGCCGTCAGGGCAGCACCCCAGGCCGCGCCACGAGCGCGGAGAACCGGATCGCGGAAATCCTCGCGCAGTAGAAGCAGGCCTTCCGCATAGGAGGCGGGATTATCGCCATAGTCCTGGGAAAGGCCGGTCAGCAGCGCGATCGCTCCGTCCGCGGTCTTCGGCAGCGTATCGGCAAGCCGCGCCGTTTCCGCGTCCAGCCGGTCCCAGGCGTGGAGCAGGGCGGCGCGCAGCATGCCGGCTTTGGTAGAGAAGCGCTGCACCAGTGTCGAGCCGGAAAGGCCGCTTGCCTTCGCGACCGCCGCAAAGGTCGCCGCATCCGGCCCCTCGGACTGGATCACATCGAGAACCATCGAAAGCAGCTGTTCATCTGAAAGCGTGCGCGGACGCGGCATGAAATTCCCTCTTGCGTTCGCCATATTTATGAACGAACATTCGTTTATATACAAGTAAGCCGACTGGGCCGGTTAATTGCTTCTAGCGGGGAGGACAGCGAAGTGACAGCGAACTTAAAGGGAAAGGTGGCGCTTGTTGCCGGCGGAACGCGCGGCGCCGGCCGCGGCATTGCGGTGGAACTGGGCGCGGCAGGCGCGACCGTCTATGTGACTGGCCGCACGACCCGCACGCAGCAATCCGAATACGGCCGGCCTGAGACCATCGAGGAGACCGCCGAACTGGTGAGCGCGGCAGGTGGGCGTGGCATCGCCGTGCAGGTGGATCATCTGGTGCCGGAGCAAGTCGAAGCGCTGGTTGCCCGCATTCGCGCGGAGGAGGGCAGGCTCGATATCCTCGTCAACGATATCTGGGGCGGCGAGCATCTGACGGAGTGGAACAAGCCGGTCTGGGAGCATTCCCTCGACAAGGGCCTGCGCATGCTGCGGCTTGCCATCGACACCCATTTCATCACCGCCCATTACGCGCTGGCACTGATGATCGAGCAGCCGGGCGGATTGCTGGTGGAGATGACGGATGGCACGGCGGATTATAATGCCACGCATTACAGGCTCTGCCCCTATTACGATCTGGTGAAAACGGGCACGAACCGTATGGCCTGGGCGCATGCCAAAGATCTGGCAGCGCATGGTGCCACTGCCGTCTCGCTCTCACCCGGCTGGATGCGCTCGGAAATGATGCTGGAAATCTATGGGGTTAAGGAAGAAAATTGGCGCGACGGCACAAAAGTCCAGCCGCATTTCGTCATCTCGGAAACGCCGCGTTTCACCGGCCGGGGAGTGGCTGCACTGGCCGCCGATCCCGACCGCAAGAGATGGAACGGTCAGTCGCTCTCAAGCTTCCAGCTGGCCGATGCCTACGGTTTCACCGATCTCGACGGCACGCGGCCGGACTGCTGGCGTTACCTCGCCGAAGTGCAGGAACCTGGTAAGCCGGCGGATGACACTGGATATCGCTGATCAGACGCTGCCGCCCGAGGGATCGATCCCCATGCGAATCTGCTAGTCTCTCGACGAAGAGGGAGTTCGCATGGCTTTGCGTATCATTTCATTGAATGCCTGGGGCGGCAGCATCCACGCGCCACTGATCGACTATCTGGCAAATGTGGATGCCGACGTCTTCTGCCTGCAGGAGGTAGTCCGGTCCGCAGCCGATACGCCGGGATGGCTGGAATATCGTGATGGCGGCGTTGTGCTGCCGCAGCGCGCCCATCTCTATGACGAGATTGCCGCCGTCCTCCCTGACCATGACGGCTTCTTCTGTCCATTCGCGCGGGGGCATCTCTTTCACGGCGAGGCGGTCTTCCCGACCGAATTCGGCATTGCCACCTTCGTGCGTAAGTCGCATGCGGTAATCGCCCAGGCGGTGGACTTCATCCATGGCGGTTTCTCGTCCAATGGCTGGGGTGAGCATCCGCGTTCGCGCAATGCCCATTGCATTCGCCTGTTCGATTATGCCGGCGGCTTTTCCGTCACCATCGCCCAGCTCCACGGCCTGCGTGATCCCGCCGGCAAGGGCGATATTCCGGCTCGGCATGCGCAGGCGGATGCGCTCGTCGAGCTGATCGAACGTGTCTGGCCGGGTGATGAACGCCTGGTCGTCTGCGGCGATTTCAACGTGCTGCCTGACAGCGTAACCTTCGAAAAGCTTGGCCGCCTCGGCCTCAACGATCTCGTCACCGGCAGGGGTTTTACCGATACCCGCACCTCGCTCTATCCGAAGGATGGACGCTTTGCCGACTATATGCTGGTGACGCCGGAAGTGGTGGTGAAGCGCTTCGAGGTGGTGGAGGCTCCCGAAGTTTCCGATCACCGGGCTCTGTTGATTGATCTTACCTAGCGCAGCTTAAAGTGCCGCTCCAGGTCGGCAATCTGCTCACTATTGAGCTGTCGCACCTTCATGCCGCGCGTAATGATCGAAAGCTTTGCCGCCTCTTCCAGCTCTTCGATCGCGAAGACGGCGGAATCGAGCGTGGCAGCCGACACGATCGGCCCGTGGTTTTCCAGCAGCACGGCGCTGTGCTCGCCGGCGATTTCAGCAATCAGTGGCTTTACGTCAACCGAGCCCGGCCGTGTATAGGACACGACAGGCACCTTGCCGACGCGCATCACCACATAGGGCGTCAATGGTGGAATGGCGTCCTTGGGATCGGTATCGGCAAGGCAGGAAAGGGCAGTTGCATAGGTGGAATGCAGATGTACGACCGCGCCCGTCTGCGGCCGTTTCTCATAGAAGGAGAAATGCAGCGGCAGTTCCTTTGTCGGCGCATCGCCCGAGAGGGACTTGCCGTCTTTGTCGAGTTTCGACAGCCGCTCAGGATCGAGAAAGCCCAGGCAGGAATTGGTCGGCGTTGCGAGATAGAAGTCTGCGGTCTTTACCGAAATATTGCCCGAGGAGCCGGCCGTAAGCCCGCGCTCGAAAAGCGATTTTCCCCAGCGGACGATGGCTTCGCGCAGCGCTGCCTCATTCATGGCCTGCAATCCTGTCCAGAGCCTTGGCGAAGAAATCCGGCGAGCCGAAATTGCCGCTCTTCAGCGCGAGTCCGATCGGCCGCGCAGGCCGGCCGCGCTCGGACACCAGAACCGGCACGCCGGGATCGATCTCCGCACCAATGGTCATATGCTTGAGGCCGAGTGCCTCAACAACCGCACCAGAGGTCTCCCCGCCGCCGACGACGATCTGGCATGTGCCGGAATCGGCGAGCCGCTTGGCAAGGCCGCCGAAGAAATCCTCAAGGATCTTTGCCGATTCCTCGCGGCCGAAGCGCTGCTGCACGAAGCTCACGACATCCGGCGAGGTGGTGGAGTAAACGATCGGATTGTCGGCCGCATTGGCGGCGACCCAGCTGGCGGCGCGCTCCACCGACATGGTGCCGCGCACGATGGCTGCTGGATCGATCGACAGGCCTGGATGGTTCTCCAGATGGCAAGCGACCTGGTTCTGCGAGGCGAGCGAGCAGGAGCCACAGAGGACGACGCCGGGGCCAGCAACGATAGGCACTTCGGCGGGAATACCGGAAAGCTTGCCAAGCTTGGCGAAATTACGCACCAGCCCCTGCGCCACTCCCGACCCGCCGGTTACCAGCGCATGGTCGGCGACAGCTTCACCGATGGTTATCAGATCGGCATCCTCGATGGCATCGACGACGACGAGGCGGTTGCCATCGGTCAGTTCGTCGCGCAGGCGGCTGCGGATGGCGCCGGAACCTTCGCGCACCGTATCGAGCGTAATGCTGCCGACACTGCCGCGGGTCTGGTGCCGCAGCCAGCGGCGGATGTCGGGATCCGTCATCGGCGTCAGCGGATGGTTCTCCATGCCGGATTCGCTGAGCAGCTTGTCCTTGACGAAGAGGTGGCCCATGAAGACCCGCCTTCCGGTCGCCGGAAAGGCCGGGCAGAACACGGTGACATCGGCGCCCGTCAGCCGCTGCAGGGCCTCGGCCACCGGGCCGATATTGCCTTCACGTGTGGAATCGAAGGTCGAGCAATATTTGAAGAAGATCTGCTCGCAGCCCTGATCCAGCAGCCAGCGCGCCGCATCCATGGATTGCAACACCGCATCTTCGACCGAGATCGAGCGCGTCTTCAGCGCCACCACACCGGCTTCGCAATTCACTTTGCCGCGGCCGGGGCCGACGAACTGCATCGTCGACATGCCGCCGCGGGCAAGGGTGTTGGCTAGATCGCTGGCGCCGGTGAAATCGTCGGCAATGGCTCCAAGCAGCATGTCAGGCAGGCTCCGGCAGTCTGTTGTTCAATTCGTCCTCGATATGGACGCAGATAATGTCGTCAAAGGATGTCTCGGCTGTGAAGCCGAGCGAAAGGGTGGGGCTGGCATCCAAACTCTGCGCCGATCACAAGGATTTTCATCTGAAGCGGTCCTTCCGACGGATGATGTGAACGCAAACCAAAACGCGCCGCCGCCTGAGTCGGCAGGCACGGTGCGTTTCTAGTTAAGACCAGCCGGGCAAGGCTGTCACGCAATTTCGGGCGGAGGGTCCGGTTTGATTGTGGGTTGGAATTGGCAGTCGGCCTTGCTCCGAGACCGGTTTCGCGGCAACAAGCATGGCATGAGCATCCCGACAGAATACCCTTTCGACTTCGACCCCACCTACGGCATGACGCTTGCCGACCTGCAGGCAATCCGCCCGCCGGAAGCGCCTGAGGGATTCGATGCCTTTTGGCAGAAGCGTTATGCCAGGGCGCTGGCGGTGAAGCCTGAGCCGCGCTTGAGCCCAAGCAAGGATACCCATCCGGACTGGCAGGTACGCGATATTGTCTACACGTCCACGGATGACGTCCGCATCGGCGGCTGGCTGCTCACGCCCCGCAAGGGCGAGGTCAAGCGCGGCCTCGTCGTTGGCCACGGTTATGGAGGCAGGGACCAGCCTGAATTCGATATTCCGGTCGAGGACACCGCCATCCTCTTTCCCTGTTTCCGCGGCATGTCGCGCAGCGCCCATCCGCCGATTTCGCCTGACGCGCCCTGGCATGTGCTCCACGACATCGATGATCCCGATCATTACGTGATCGGCGGCTGCGTTGAGGATCTCTGGGTTGCAGTGTCGGCGCTGCTATCGCTCTATCCCGCGCTTGATGGCCATATCGGCTATAGCGGCATCAGCTTCGGCGGCGGCATCGGCGCGCTCGGCATTCCCTTCGATAAACGTATTGCCCGCGGCCATCTGACGGTACCGACCTTTGGTAACCGCAAGCTGTGGCTAACATTGCCGACGGTCGGCAGCGCCCATTCGGTGCAGGATTATGCAAAGACGCACGCGGGTGTTTTCGAAAAGTTGCGGCTCTTCGATGCCGCAACGGCAGCGACCCGCATCACCGTGCCGATGCTGGCCGCCGTCGCCCTCTTCGATCCGGCGGTTGCACCCCCCTGTCAGTTCACGGTGGCCAACGCTTTGCCGAAATCAAAATTTAATGAAATCTTCATCCTGGATGCCGGGCATTTCGACTATGCTGATAGTGCAGTGCAGCAAACTGTGCTGCGCGAGCGAGTCGGGCGGTTTTTCAGGGGTCTATGAACCGAGAATATCTGCGCTGGTACAGCGATCGGCTCCATCGTGACATGGAGCTTCTGGTGTTCGGGCATGCCGGCGCCAAAGTACTGATGTTCCCAACGCGGGAAGGGCGCTTTTGGGAATATGAACATCTCGGAATCGTTGCCAGCCTCGCCGATAAGCTCGAGGCCGGTCATCTGCAGCTGTTCTGCATCGAGGGCCTCGCGGGCGAAACCTTCTACGACTTCGGCCGCCATCCGGCCGATCGTATCCGTCGCCATATCGCTTTCGAGGAATATGTGCTGAACGAGGTTCTGCCGCTGATGGAGAGCCGCAACGGCCACGAATGCACCATCGTCCACGGCTGCAGCCTCGGCGCCTTCCAGGCCGCCAGCCTCGTCTTCCGCCACCCGCATCTCTTCCGCAAGCTGGTGGCCTTTTCCGGCCGCTACGACCTGACGATGAAGGTCGAATCCTTCTCGGATCTCTTCGACGGTTATTACGACGACACGGTCTATTTCCACATGCCGACACATTTCCTGCCGGGCCTTGCCTGCGATTGGCGGCTGGAAAAGCTGCGGCAGGTGGATATCGTGCTGACGATCGGCAACGAGGATCCGTTCCTCGATAACAATCGCTATCTCAGCCGCCTTCTCGCTGACATGGGTGTCGGCCATCGGCTGCATTTCTGGGATGGCAGGGCGCACCGCGCCGGTGCCTGGCGCCGGATGGCGCCCCTTTATATATGAGCATCGCCGGATGTTTATATCTAGGCATCGCCGGATGGCGCCGCTCTATATCTGATTCACTGCATCAGCGGCTTCTTGAGGAAGCTGTTGCGGTCGGCGGATTTGATCCGCAGCCAGGCCTCGCGGCCGTTCCGCAGCACACGCATCGGGATTTCAGCGCCTGCCGGGCCACTCTTCCAGACCTTACGGTAGAAATCGGCAAGCCCGTCCACTTCGCCGTCGCGGATTTCCGAGATCACGTCGCCCTGCTGCAGGCCGGCCTGCGCGGCCGGGCTGCCCTTGGCAACGCTCATGACGACAACTTCCCCGTTGCTTTCAGCCGAAAAGGCGCCGAGCCAGGGGCGCGGCGGCCTGTCGATCTGGCCGCGGTTAAGCAGGTCGTCAAGGATCGGCGGAAGGAGGTTGATCGGCACGGCCATGTTGATATCGGCGACCTCTTCGTCCTGAACCATCTGCAGGCGCAGCGAACCGATGCCAAGCAGCTTGCCGTCGTCGCTGATCAGCGCCGCACCGCCCCAGGAGGGATGCGCGGGTGCGATGAAGATCGCCTCGTCGAGCAGATATTCCCAGTAGCCCGCAAATTCCTGCTTGGCGACGATATTGGCCTGCACGAATTCGCCGAGACCATCGGCAAAGATCACGGCATCGCCGACCGTCGTCTTGACCTTGTCGCCGATGTCGATGGCCGGCAGGTCGAGAGGCGCCAGCGACTGGATGAGGCCGAAGCCGGTTTCCTGGTCATAGGCGAGCGCATGGCCAGGTACGACCTTGCCGTCATGGCGCGTCAGCCAGATTTCGTCTGCTTCGGTGATCAGGTAGCCGATGGTGAGCACCAGCCCGTTTTCCCTGATGACGACGCCGCTTCCTTCCCGGCGGGTGCCCAGCGTATTCGCGGTGAAGGCATCTTCGGGGATGGAGGCGCGAACGGCCACAACTGACCGCAGGATCCTGTCGATATTCATGGTTTCATCCTCGTAAGGCGGGCACAAAGGCTCGGAATGCAGCGAGGGCCGGCAAGGGCCGGACGCATACCATTCCTTCTATAGGTATGAAACGACAGTCGTTTCTGCAAGACCCGCAGCCTGCGGTCTTTTACCCTGCTGCTTCCCGGCTGTATTGCCGCGGCGAGCGCGCCATCACCCGCTTGAAGGCGGTGCTGAAGGCGCTTTCGGAATCGTAGCCGAGCGAAAGTGCAATCTTGCCGATCGGCTCGCTGCTGTTGGAGAGCCGCTCGCTCGCCAGCATCATACGCCAGCGTGTGAGATAGTCCATCGGCGCGGCTCCGACCTTTTCCTTGAAGCGCTCGGCAAAGGAGGAGCGCGACATGCCGGTCATCGCAGCAAGTTGCTGCAGCGTCCAACGCCGCGCCGGCTCTGCATGCATGGCGCCGATCGCCATGCCGATCTGCCGGTCGGCGAGCGCAAACAGCCAGCCGGTGCCTTTGATATCGGGTGCTGAGAGATAGAGCCGCAGGATCTGCATCAGCATGATATGCGCCAGATGCTCGGTCATCAGGAAGCCGCCCGGGTGGCGGCCGCGCAGCTCCCGCGCCATCTGGTCGATCGCAAAGCGCAGCACCGAGGCCTGATCCGAATGCTCGCTGACATGGACGACCGGCGGCAATATGCCGACGAGCAGATCGGCGCCTGCGCCGGAAAAGCCGAAGCGGCTGCCGACGAGGAAAAAGGCGCCGCCGCCATTGCAGATCGCGACACCATCCTTAGCATGCGCATAGATGTCATTGGCGGGGATCGTCGGCAGGCTGCGGTCGCTCATCATCCGGAAGGGCCGGCTCTGCGTCAGCAGAAAACAATCGCCTTCCTCCAGCCGCACAGGCTCAGCGACCCCATCCACCTCCAGCCAGCAGCCGCCCGAGAGAACGGCATTGAACTTGATGCCCTGCGGTGGCGGAAAATCGATCGCCCAGTCACGGCCGGCATCGAGCCCGAGCGAGACGTAGCTCTTCGGCTTCAAGAGCGCCAGCACATCGGAAAGCGGATCCATGGAAACAGAACTCATAAGGAAATCCGGACGATCGCAAACATATCATGGACTTTAACGCATAGATCGTATGGACGCCACCGCATTAGTCTCCGGCCGAAAGCAGAAGGAGGCATCCATGGAAAACACACAACACCCCATCGGCTCCGGTTTTGGCGCTCGCTCCACAGCCGACGACGTGCTCGCGGGCATCGATCTCACGGGCAGACTGGCAATCGTCACCGGCGGCCATTCCGGCCTCGGACTGGAGACGACGAAAGCGCTGTCGCGGGCCGGCGCGCATGTGCTGATCGGCGCGCGTCAGCCGGAAGCGGCGGCCAAGGCGGTCTCGGGCATCGCCAATGTCGAGGTCGACAGGCTCGATCTCTCCGATCTCGAAAGCGTCCGCGACTTCGCCGAGCGCTTCGTCGCCTCCGGCCGCAAGACCGATATCCTCATCAACAGCGCCGGCATCATGGCCTGCCCGGAAACGCGGGTCGGGCCGGGCTGGGAGGCACAGTTTGCCACCAACCATCTCGGCCATTTCGCACTCGTCAATCGCCTCTGGCCGGCGATGGCGAGGGGAGCCCGAGTGGTTGCCGTCTCCTCCGGTGCCCATGGCATCACGCCCATCCGCTGGGACGATGTCCAGTTCACCGAGGGCTACGACCGGTGGCAGGCCTATGGACAGGCGAAAACCGCAAACGCGCTCTTTGCGGTGCAACTCGACAGGCTGGGCAGGGATGCCGGCGTGCGTGCCTTCTCGCTGCATCCCGGCAAGATCCTGACGCCGCTGCAGCGGCACCTGGAGAAGGAAGACATGGTCGCCGCCGGCTGGATCGACGCTGACGGCAATGCGGCCGACCCAACGTTCAAGACACCGGAGCAGGGTGCCGCGACGCAGGTCTGGGCCGCAACCTCGCCGCAGCTTGCAGACCTTGGCGGCCTCTATTGCGCCGACTGCGATATCGCATCCGTCTCGGATGACGGTGCGGAAACCAGCGTGCGCGCTTACGCCGTCCATCCCGACGAGGCGGCCCGTCTCTGGGCGTTCTCGGCGGAACTGACCGGTGCAGACGCGTTCAGCCGTTAAGCGTGGATGCCGGGCGCCTCGTAGCCGGTGCGCTCGACATACTCCGTATAGCCACCGCCATACTGCTGGATGCCATCGGGCGTCAGCTCCAGCACGCGGTTGGAAAGGGCGGCAAGGAAGTGGCGATCGTGCGAGACGAAGAGCATCGTGCCCTCGAAATCGGCGAGCGCCTTGATGAGCATTTCCTTGGTGTCGAGGTCGAGATGGTTGGTCGGCTCGTCGAGCACGAGGAAGTTCGGCGGGTCGAACAGCATGTGAGCCATGACGAGGCGGGCCTTCTCGCCGCCGGACAGCACGCGGCAGCGCTTGTCGACGTCGTCACCCGAAAAGCCGAAGCAGCCGGCGAGAGCACGTAGCGGCGCCTGGCCGGCGAGCGGGAAGGAATCTTCCAGCCATTCCAGTACCGTGCGTTCGCCATCGAGCAGGTCCATGGCGTGCTGGGCGAAATAGCCGAGCTTCACGCTGGCGCCGAGCGCCACGCTGCCGGCATCCGGCTCTGCCGTGCCGGTTACCAGCTTCAGGAGCGTCGATTTGCCGGCGCCGTTGACGCCCATGATGCACCAGCGCTCCTTGCGGCGGACCATGAAGTCCAGCCCTTCATAGATGGTACGGCTGCCATATTTCTTGTGCACGTTCTTGAGGTTGACGACGTCTTCGCCCGAGCGCGGCGCCGGCTGGAAGTCGAAGGCCACCGTCTGGCGGCGCTTCGGCGGCTCCACGCGCTCGATCTTTTCCAGCTTCTTGACGCGACTCTGCACCTGCGAAGCATGGCTGGCGCGCGCCTTGAAGCGCTCGATAAACTTGATTTCCTTGGCGAGCATCGCCTGCTGGCGCTCGAACTGCGCCTGCTGCTGCTTCTCGTTCTGCGCCCGCTGCTGCTCGTAAAAACCGTAGTCGCCGGAATAGCTGTTGAGCGAGCCGGCATCGATCTCGATGATTTTGGTGACGATGCGGTTCATGAACTCGCGGTCGTGCGAGGTCATCAGCAATGCGCCCTCATAGGTCTTGAGGAATTCTTCCAGCCAGATCAGGCTTTCGAGATCCAGGTGGTTGCTCGGTTCGTCAAGCAGCATGACGTCGGGACGCATCAGCAGGATGCGGCCGAGCGCCACGCGCATCTTCCAGCCGCCGGAGAGTGCACCGACATCGCCGTCCATCATTTCCTGGCTGAAGCTCAGGCCGTCCAGAACTTCGCGGGCACGGCCTTCCAGCGCATAGCCATCCAGTTCCTCGTAGCGCGCCTGCACCTCGCCGTAGCGCTCGATAATCTGATCCATCTCGTCCATGCGGTCAGGATCGGACATGGCCGCTTCCAGCTCGCGCAGCTCTGCGGCGACGATGCTGACGGGGCCGGCCCCCTCCATCACCTCGGCAACCGCGCTGCGGCCGGACATTTCGCCGACATCCTGGTTGAAGTAGCCGATGGAGACGTGCTTTTCGACTGAGACCTGGCCTTCATCCGGCAGCTCTTCGCCATTGATCATGCGGAAAAGCGTCGTCTTGCCGGCGCCGTTGGGGCCGACGAGACCGATCTTTTCGCCGCGATTGAGGGCGGCAGTGGCTTCGATGAAGAGGATGCGGTGGCTGTTCTGCTTGCTGATATTTTCGATACGGATCATGTCTTACGCGGGAGCTTGGGAGAATTTTGGCGCCCTTATGCCACGGGTTTGCCGCCGTGTCGCAGGTTTTCCGCGTCATCAAGCTGTGATCTTTGCAGCTGTGGCCATTCCGCACGACTGGAAATCGAGGGATGCTTCCTTATTATCCCCAAGGGGGAGGAGCCCATGGTCAATAAGATGTCCAGCAAGCCGGCAAAATCGGCAGAGCCCAAGCTGCTATCCGGCGGCAATCCGCAGATCGCCAAAGGCGAGGGCGATGGCCCCGTCCAGGCCTATATCGCCGCCATGCCCGGCTGGAAAAGCAATGTCGGCCGCCACCTCGATGGACTGATCATGCGCACTGTTCCAGATGCCCACAAGGCCGTCAAATGGAACTCGCCGCTCTACGGCACGAAAGGCGACGGCTGGTTCCTCGGCATCCATTGCTTCAACAAATACATCAAGCTGGCCTTCTTCCGCGGCGCTGCTTTGCAGCCCATACCGCCGGGAGAATCCAAGACTGCGGAAACGCGCTATTTCCACATCCATGAGAACGATCCGATCGACGAGGCGCAGCTCGCCGACTGGATCAGGCAGGCAAGCCTGTTGCCGGGCGAGAAAATGTAAGGAGAGAGACCATGAAGAAAGCGGCGACGACGAAAAAGGAAGCGGAACCGAAAGAAATCTCTCCCTCCGAACGCATCGATGCCAAGATCAGGGAATTGGTCGACTGGCGCGGCGAAACGCTCGCCCGTGTGAGGGCCATCATCCGCGAGGCCGATCCCGAGGTGGAGGAGGCGTGGAAATGGAGGGGCGTCCCGGTCTGGGAACACGCCGGCATCATCTGCACCGGCGAAACCTACAAGGCGGTGGTCAAGCTGACCTTCGCCAAGGGCGCTTCGGTGGAAGACCCGTCCAACCTTTTTAACTCCAGCCTTGAAGGGAATACGCGCCGGGCGATCGATATTCGCGAGGGGGATAAGATCGATGAGGCGGCGCTGAAGGCGCTGGTGCAGGCCGCGGTGGCGCTGAACACGGCGGGCAAACCGGCATCGAAGAAAGCGAGCGCCTAGTTCTGAGGGTAAAAGGCATCTGGGGCGACAACTGGTCATTGCCGATGCCGCGGAGCGTCCTATGTGGAGCCTTGCGAGCTCATTTCGATTGAAACCCGCTAAGACGGAGGCTCTCTTGAAGGGTTACCTTCCCTATCTGGCCGGCGCACTGGCGGGAATGCTCGTGGCCATTTTCCTGTCCAGCCTTTTGACGCTGACAGGAACGCCACAGCTGGTCCTTTTCGCCCTGCTGCCCGTAGTCGGTGGTGCTGTCGCCGAGCGTGTTTCTCAGCGCCGCTCCGGCAATTCGTGAGTGACCATGGGGCGGCTGAAGGAAATCGTCATCGATTGCGATGTGCCCTCCCGCGTCGCCCGCTTCTGGGCCGAAGCGCTCGATGACTATGCGGTCTTGCCCTACGACGATGAGGAAATCGCCCGCCTTGCCACGCTTGGCCTGACGCCGGAAACCGATCCGGTGGTGATGGTCGAAGGACCGGGAACGCGCCTTTGCTTCCATCTTCGCCCGGGAGAGCGTCCGGCCCGCAATCGCGTTCACCTCGATATCGCTGTCGGCGACCGGACAAAAGAACTCGCGCGCCTCATCTCTCTGGGCGCGACCTTCGTGCGTGAGACGGCCGATTACACCGTGCTGAACGATCCCGAAGGCAACAATTTCTGCGTCACCTCCGATTAGTCAGCGTCAGACAGACTTCACCTCGCCGCCATCCATGCGAAGCGTCGTGCCGGTCATCCAGCGCGCCGCCGGCGATACGAGGAAGGCCATGAGTTCGGCGATCTCCTCCGGTTCTCCATAACGGGCAATGCCAGCCTCCTTCGGAAACCGGGCTGTCGCCTCTTCCACCGTCATGTCGTGCAGCGGCGCCCAGTGCTCCAGATAGCTGCGCCGGCGGCCGGTCATGACCGGGCCGGGCAGCACGCTGTTGACCTGCACGCCATCCTCGATGCCGCGATCGGAGAAAGCCTTGGCGAGTGCGGATATCGCCGCATTGATCGTGCCGACGGCAGCATAGGCCGCCTTCGGAAAGACCGCCGAATTGCCTGACATCAGCACGACGGAACCCTTCGTTTCCTTCAGTGCCGGCCAGGCGGCGATGGTCAGCCGCCGTGCGCCATGCAGCTTCAGCGCCATGCCATCATCCCATTGTCGGTCCGTCATTTCGAACACGTCGATCTGCGGCACGGCGCCGGCAATGTTGAGCAGCGCATCGATCCGCCCGAAAACGGCAAGCGCTTTGTCGACGACGACCTGTGCCGCGACCGGCTCCGCAAGGTCGGCATCGATGACGAGCGTCTTGGCACCCGCCGCTTCGACTGCTTTCGCCGTCTCCGCGAGATTGGCCTTGTTGCGGGCAACGAGCACGAGCTTGGAAAAATCCTTTGCGAGCCGGATGGCCGTTGCCTGGCCGATGCCCTGGCTGGCACCGGTAATGATGGCTACTTTATCGGACATGATATCTCTCCTGTCGCGGGATTATCAGCCAAGGAAATCGCGGACTGCAGCGGCAATTTCATCCGCATGTGTTTCGAGCGCGAAGTGGCCGGTATCGAAGAATTTGATCACGGCGTCAGGAATATCGCGGGCGAAGGCTTCCGCGCCCGGCGGCAGGAAGAAGGGATCATTCTTGCCCCAGACGGCGAGGAAGCGCGGCTTGTGGGTCCGGAAGTAATCCTGGAAGGTCGGGTAGAGTGCCACATTGCTCTTGTAGTCGCCCATGAGATCGAGCTGCACATCTTCAGCGCCCGGACGCGAGAGATAGAAATTGTCGAGCGAATATCCGTCAGGCGAAATCCTGGTCGTATCGGCAACGCCATGCGTATATTGCCAGGCCGTCGTTTCCGGCCCGAGGAACCCCTTCAGCACGGCGCGGTTTTCTGCGCTGGCGTCCTGCCAGTAGGCCTGCACCGGGTTCCATGCGTCGCTGAGGCCATCGACATAGGCATTGCCATTCTGCGAAATGATGCCCGTGATCCGCTCGGGATGTTTGACCGCCAGGCGGAAGCCCGTCGGAGCGCCGTAATCGAAGACATAGACGGCATAGCGAACGAAGCCGACGATCTCGGTGAAGCGGTCGATCGTGTCTGCAATGCTGTCGAAGCTGTTGACCGCGGGATCGTCCGACTGCCCGAAGCCCGGAAGATCCGGCGCGATGATGTGATAGCGATCGGCCAGCAGCGGGATCAGATCGCGAAACATGTGGCCGGAGGTCGGGAAGCCATGCAGCAGCAGGAGCTTCGGAGCGTCCTGGGTGCCGGCCTCGCGATAGGCGATCTTGATGCCGTCGACGGTGGTGTGGCGGTAGCTGATCTTGGTCATGGTCCTGTTTCCTTCAGTTGAGATGAATGGCGATGTGTTGGGAGATATGTCTGTCATTCAGCCTGCGGCCACACTTGCCGCCGCTTCACGGATGACCTGCAGCACTGCCTCCGGCGCCGTCGCCATCGGCGTATGATCGACCGGGAAAGGCCGCTGATGCGCCTGCATGCGCTCCGCCATGAAGCGCTGGTTGGTGGCAGCGATCATACGGTCGTCCTCGGCGACCAGGAACCAGGAAGGGCGATCCTTCCAGAGCGGCCGCCCGACCGGTGCCGTGATGCAGGCAGGCGAGATCGGCCGCTGCACGGCTGCAAGCACCACTAGTTCCTCATTCGTGGCATTCTGCGCATAGGCCGCGGCAAAGGCTTCATGCGGATAATAGATCAGGCCGTTTTCATCAGGCGCTAGCTGCGGCGCCCGCGGATCGAGTTCGCTGCGATAGAAGACATCGGCAACCGTCTCTCCCTCATCGGGGGCGAGAGCAGAAACATAGACCAGTGCCTTCACATTTTCATTCCCCACCCCGGCGATAACCGCTCCGGCATAGGCATGGCCGGCAAGAACCACTGGCCCATCCACACGGTCCAGCGCCTGCTCAAGGGCTTTAACGTCATCGGCATAGGAGGTCATCGGTAGCGGCGCTGCTGTCACCGCAAAACCCTCGGCGACAAGCGGCGCGATGACTTTGGCCCAGCCAGAGCCGTCGGCCCAGGCGCCATGGACGAGCACGATATGCATAGTCTGCTGATCAATCGACTGCGACGACATCTGCTTTCTCCTTCGTTCGGCTTGTAACCGCTTAAATCGATACAGGACGGTTACTCCTTAGGAAGGTAACTTGTCAACAGCCTTTTGACAGGTTACATAAGAGTCGCGTCTTCAAGCAGGCTGCCCTACAACTATGGTCGGCAGCCGGAATAGGACTTGTCATGGATAACCACTCTCCCGCCCTGTTTCTGGGTGATGCGCTGGCACTGGATTTCCTGAATTCGGTGGCAACGCCCGTCGACACGCCTGTTGATTGGATAGAGGACGGGGAGGGACTGTTGCGCTGGCTCGAGCAGGCAAACCTCGTCCCGCGCGAAACGCTCGAAAGCCTGCGTGCCCAGGCGTTGCCGGGCGAACTCGACAACGTCGCCGATCAGGCAAGGAACCTGCGCGAGTGGTTCCGGACCTTCGTCCGCGAGCATAAGGGAAGGCAGTTGAAGCCCGACGCCCTGGCCGAGCTCGAACCGCTGAACCGTCTGCTGGAGCGCGACGAAGGCTATGGCCGCGTCGTGGCGCGGCAGACGGATGAGGGCGCGGTCTTCGACTTCCAGCCCATGCGCAAATGGCGCTCGCCGGAATCATTGCTGCTACCGGTCGGCGAGGCACTCGGCCGCTTCGTCTGTACCGAGGATTTTTCCAATGTGAAGGCCTGCGAAGGACCAGTCTGCACCCTGCTGTTTGCCGACCATACCCGTGGTCATCGCCGGCGCTGGTGCAGCATGGCGATGTGCGGTAATCGCGCCAAGCAGGCCGCACATCGGCACCGGATCAGACAGGCGTAGCCGCCATCTCTTCGACGAGCCGGTCGAAGCCGATGCCGGTGCCGCTCTCTCTGATATCGCCGTCTTTGGCATCGCCGAAGACGGCCTGTTCGGTGAAGGTCATCAGCGTCATGCCGCCGCGTCCGGTGAATTCCACCGTGACCAGCGAGGAAGAGATGCTCTTTCCCGCCGTCAGCATCGTATAGGCATAGACGATGCGTTCGCGCGGGTGGATTTCGAGATAATAGGCGCGCATCGCCTGTTCCGTCCCGTCGGGCATGCGCCATGTCATGCGCTCGCTCCCGCCGGTCTCGAAGTCGAATTGATCCTCCAGTACTTGCCAGTCGGGATGGCAGGCGGTCCAGCGCCGTTTCAGCGCATGGTCCGACCAGAAGCGGAATGCATGCGCCACGCTGCCGGGCAGGTCGCGTTTGATGACGAAGGTGCGGTGATTGACGCTGACACCCATCAGTGATCCTTTTCCTCAGGAGTTTCCGCCATCAGCAAGGCGAGGCGATCGAAGGCGGCGTGCATTTCAGCTTGACGCTGCTCGATCCATTGGTTGATGGCGCCGAATGCCTGCTGCTGCATGCGATAGGTGCGCACCCGCCCCACCTTTTCCGAAATGACAATGCCGCTTTCTTCCAGAATTCGCAGATGTTTCAGCACCGCCGGCAGGCCGACATCGGCGGGCTCTGCCAGTTCCGTGACGGAGGCCGGCCCCCTGGCAAGCTTTTCCACGAAGCCACGGCGATAGGGATCGGCGAGCGCCTGAAATATCCGGTCGAATTCGGCTGGCGCCAGTTCTGCCATCATATGCCTCAAGATGTCCCGGCCTCAAGATGTCGCGGCTTCAAGATAACGCGCTGGCATCGCCTCCCGATAGGGAAACATCGAGAAATAGGGCTGCGCTTCGGCCAGCACGCGTTTGACGGAAGCACGTTGTAACAGACGCTCCAGATAGGAGGAAAGCGCCTGCTGCTCAGCTGTGAAAGGATGCACGATGGAAGCAAAGAACAGCCCCGGCAAAGCCGCGCAATCGGCCATGGTGAAATCATCGCCCGTCGCCCAGAGCCTTCCCTGCATATCCGCCTCGATCATCTTATAGGCCTGATCAAGCATCCCTCTCGCTTCAGTGACGCCATGCGGATCATGGGCGTCCGCCGGCCGGATTCTGTCGGTGACGATCTTCTGCATCGGCACGCTGACATAGAGGTCGTAAAACCGATCCCAGAGCCGCACCTGCAGCAGCGCGTCCGGATCATCGGGCAGAAGCCGCACCGGCCCCGGATAATGGGCCTGCAGGTATTCGATGATGATGCTCGTCTCCGGGACCGTACGCCCGGTTGCCTCGTCATGCAGGATCGGAATCTTGCCGACCGGCCATTTGTCGAACAGGGCCGCGGCCGAGTCCGGATCGGCAAAATTGACGATCCGGCTGTCGAACGCGGTCTCGTTTTCATAAAGCGCGATCAGCACCTTGTGGCAGAAGGAGGCAAGCGGATGCAGGTAAAGGGTCAGCGTCATACGGCACCTATAGTTTCCAATTTCGGAAACTATATCTCGGTCGCTATTGTCACGCAAGATACTTTCCAAAACTGGAAAGTTTAGGGGCGCCTATGCGTATGCCACCCATCCCCTGAAGCTGAAGGCGGCGTAGAACAGGCTGACATCCGAAAAGCCTGCCGCGCGCAGCATGGCCTCCTCATCTTCCGGAGCGAGGATATGCAGCCTCTCGCGCATGGCGGTGCGCGCATTCTCCTGCCGAGAAGGGTCTCCTCCGTCAGGAGCGCCATAGGCGATATGGCGATCGATCCACATCGACCGCCCCGGCTCGTCTTGCGGGAAACTCATATGCGCAACAACAAACGGCGCACCGGCTTTCAGTCGGCGGCGAATTTGCTGAAGTATTTCAGGTCGTTGCTCGACGGGGATGTGATGGAAGGTCAGCAGGCAGACGGCGGCGTCGAAGGGGCCTTCGGGCGCGATATCGATGCCGCCCTGGTGAAAACCGATGCGACTGCTGTGCTCTCCGGCAACCTGCCGCGCCAGTTGCAGCATGTCGGCAGAGGGGTCTATGCCATCAAAAGTCCAGCCCGCATGCGCCTCGGCAAAGGCTTTGAGTTCCAGTCCGCCGCCGGCGCCGAGCACGAGCACGCGGCCATTGTCAGGCGTCCGCTCCGCCATCAGCATCGTCGCCATCCGGTGCAGGCTTGATAAGCCGGGAACCTGCCGCGGCGGCCCTTCGAGATAGGATTTGACGGCATCGCCGGTAAAGGCAGATGCCGTCTTGTGAGGTGTGGGCAGGCTAGGGTAATTGTGATCTCGCATCATGTAACTTTAATTATTACAGGATGCCAGAGCTGTCAATTTTCGACCTATTTTGCGAACTTGCGTGCCCCGGCTACGCAGAGAATGACGGCGACCGTCACCGCGAGCATGCTCCAGCTCACCGTTTCGCGCAGCAGCGTCGCGGCAAGCGCCAGGCCAAAGAAAGGCTGAAGCAACTGCAGCTGTCCGACGGCAGCAATGCCGCCCTGCGCAAGCCCGCGATACCAGAAGATGAAGCCAATCAGCATGCTGAAGAGTGAGACATAGGCAAGGCCCAGCATGGCCGGCGTCTGGATCTCGGCAAAGCTCGGCGGCCTGTAGAGGATGGCGGCGACGATCATGACCGGCAACGACACCACCAGCGCCCACGAGATCACCTGCCAGCCACCAAGCCGGCGCGACAGCCGCGCGCCCTCGGCATAACCAAGCCCGCAGACGATGACGGCGGCCAGCATCAGCGCATCGCCAACAGGCGAGGCCGTCAGCCCCTGCGCCAGCGCAAAGCCCGCCACCAGCGCGCTGCCGAGCAGCGAGAAGAGCCAGAAGGCCGGCTTCGGCCTTTCGCCGCCCCTGATGACCCCGAAGATCGCAGTCGCCAGCGGCAGCAGGCCGATGAAGACGATGGAATGCGCCGAGGTTACATGCTGCAGCGCCAGCGCCGTCAACAGCGGAAAGCCGACGACAACGCCGAGCGCGATGACAACAAGCGAAATGAGATCCTGCCGTGAAGGCCGTTTCTCACGGAAAGTGATCAGCAGGCAAAGCGCCAGGATGCCGGCAATCGCCGCTCGCGCCACCGTCAGGAAAACCGGATCGAGCTGCATGACGGCCACGCGGGTGGCCGGCAGCGATCCGCTGAAGATGAGCACGCCGATAAAACCATTGATCCATCCGGTCGCTGTGCGATCCATGCGGGCACTCCTTTGTTTGCCCCATGCTTATCCGCCGTTCGCACTGGTACTACCAGCCACAGTTCGATACAGTTGGCTGAAACTGTTATGGTTGGGGAAGCAGTACGGATGGACGAGCAAGTACAGGCAAGCAGCCGGGTCGGGATGGTCATGGCGACCATCCGCCAGCGCATTGCCGGCCGCAGCCTCACGCCCGGAGCCAAGCTGCCTTCGATCCGCAGCCTGTCGGGAACTTTGAAAGTCTCCGCCTCTACGGTGGTCGATGCCTATGAGCGCTTGGTGGCCGAGGGTGCGATCCTCTCGCGCCCCGGTTCTGGCTTCTATGTCGCGAGCCAGGCCGCGCCACTCTCGCTGGCCGATATCGGCCCGAAGCTCGATCGCGCGGTCGATCCTTTCTGGGTATCGCGGCAATCGCTGGAGGCGCAGGAAAGCGATCTCAAGCCCGGCTGCGGCTGGCTGCCGCCCGCATGGCTTCCCGAGGAGGCCATTCGCCGGGCGCTGCGATCCCTGTCGCGTGCGGACGCCGCAAGCCTCTCCGACTACGGCTCGCCCCTCGGCCTCAAGCCGTTGCGCCAACTGATTTCCAGGCGCATGGCCGAGCGCGGCATCGAGGCCGCGCCCGATAAGATCATGCTCACCGAATCCGGCACACAGGCAATCGATTTCCTCTGCCGTTTTCTCATCGAGTCCGGCGATACGGTGCTGGTCGACGATCCCTGCTATTTCAATTTTCATGCGCTGCTGAGAGCCCACCGCGCCAAGGTCGTCAGCGTTCCCTACACGCCTTCAGGCCCCGATATCGAGCTCTTTGCCGCAGCCCTCACCGAGCACCGGCCGCGCCTCTACATCACCAACTCCGCAATCCACAATCCGACCGGCGCCACGCTCTCGCCGGTCACGGCGCACCGATTGCTGAAGCTCGCCGAACAACATGGCCTCACCATCATCGAGGACGATATCTTCGCCGATTTCGAACTGACGCCGGCGCCCCGCCTTGCCGCCTTCGACGGCCTCGACCGCGTCATCCATATCGGCAGCTTTTCGAAGACACTCTCGGCCGCCGCGCGCTGCGGCTTCATCGCGGCGCGGCCTGAATGGATCGAAGGCCTGATCGACCTCAAGATTGCCACCTCCTTCGGCGGCGCCCGGCTGAATGCCGAACTGGTGTTGAGCGTGCTCAGCGACGGCAGCTACCGCAAACATGCCGAAGGCCTGCGCAGCCGTCTCTCCAAGGCGATGTTTGATGTCACGACCCGGCTGAAAACATTGGGCATCCGCCCATGGCTGGAGCCGCAAGCCGGCATGTTCCTCTGGTGCCATCTGCCGGATGGTCTGGATGCCGCGGCCGTGGCGCGTGCCGCGCTCGCCCAGAATGTCGTGCTCGCGCCGGGCAACGCCTTCAGCCTGTCGCAATCGGCCACCGGCTTCATGCGCTTCAACGTCTCCCAGACACTGGACAACAGGGTGTTTGACGTGCTTCGGGATGCGCTCAGGCAGGCATCAATTAGTCCGCCTGCCACTCCATGAAGGCTTTGCCGATCACCTTGCCATCCTCTTCCCGCCGCAGCCGGCAGAGGGCTTGCCGCCGATCGGGAGAAAGCCCCATCAACTCCACCCGCACGGCTTCGCTCGCCCGGATATTGCCGGAAAAGAAGATCTCACGCCGAGACACCTGCGAAAGCTCGGGAAACCACCGCCCGAAGGCGCGGTCGGCCAGTGCCTGGAATTCGGCGAAGTAGAACAGCCCGGCGCCGTTGAACTCCTGCGACGCATCCGGCTCGAAGCGAAAGCCGCGCAGTGCCTTGGCCGGGTTGGCAGGCAGGCCGAAATGCGCCTCCAGCGTGCCGGCGCGCAGCAATGCTGCCGTCCTTGCCAGCGCATTGTCCTCCACAGCCGTCGTCAGGCCGGGCAGGGGAACGCGGGCGATCGAATAGTTGTCGCCCTCCCGCATGCGGCAGACGAAAGTGGAAATAAGCTCCACCTCGCCGATCAGGTTGCCACGCACGAAAAGCCGGTGGCGAGTTGAAACCTGCGTGCGCGAGACGGGCGACAGTGTCGAGCGTATCGTGAGCACATCATTGGCGCGAACCGCGCCGAAGTTTGCATGCTCCAGCGACGTCGCGCAGATTGCCGCATAGGCCTCGCCGCCATCGGGCGCGCGGAAATCGGCATTCTCCATGCCGAGATGGCGCGCGAGCATCAGCCAGTGGCGATGCCCGAGCTCTTTCATCGCCCAGGTTTCCGAGAGGCCTGACGGCGTCAGGTGCGGCATGCCGACGAGCATATGCGGCGCAAGCGCCTGCTCCATCAGCTCGCGCGCTGACGGCTCGGGTGGATGAAAATCGAGGATCGCGACATTCATGTTCAAGCGCTGGCCGCCTGTTTCAGGACCTGATGGGTGACCTCAAGATGGCCGGCGAGGTGGTTCACCACATGCTCGGCATCTTTGCCGACGGCCAGGAACCGGCCGGAACCCCAGGTCCAGAGCCAGGGCAGGCCGAGAACATAGACGCCGTCGATGCCGGTCACGCCGCGCCGCTGCACCGGATAGCCGGTGCCGTCGAAGATCGGCAGGCCGACATAGGACCAGTCAGGCGAAAAGCCGGTCGCCCAGATCACCGAAGTGACACCCTCCGCCCTGAGATCGAGTTCCGCCGGCTCGCTTTCCGGCTCCCAGAGCGGCGTGTAGAGGCTGGCCGGCGGCGCATCGATGCCTTTCTCGGCAATATGCCGGTCGATCAGCGCGTTGATGCCGTTATAGACGCGGTCGGCATTGTCGAGATTGGCCTTCAGATTCGGCTCGAACAGCATCCGCCCACCCGAAACACCCTCCATGCGCCCATAAAGCGACATGCCCTCCAGCGCGAATTTGCGCAGATCGATATCGCGCCCGCCGTCGCGGCCGGTCAGATAGTGGTTGGTGTCGTGCTTCTTCTTGGTCATGCCGTCATGTTCGACCGTGATGTCGTATTGGCCGACATCGGCGAGCCAGTCGACCACATCGCGGCCGCGATAGAAACGGGCGCAGCGTGGTGCATTGCCGGTGACCATATGCACCTTGCGGCCGGCAAGATGCAGGTCTTCGGCGATCTGGCAACCGGACTGGCCGGAGCCGACAACGACGACGGCGCCCTCCGGCAGCTGGCCGGGATTGCGATAGTCAGCGGTGTGGATCTGTAGGATATCATCCGGCAGGCGCTCGGCGGCGCGTGGGATCGCCGGCGCGCTGTAGAGGCTGGTGGCGATAATGACGCTGTCGGCGGTAAGCGATCCCGCCGAAGTCGAGAGCCTGAAGAGATCGCCAGCCTTTTCCAGCGAGGTGACCGTCGTGCCTTCCAGCACGGGCGCATTCACCTTTTTCACGAAGCGATCGACATAGGCGAGGATCTCGTCCTTCACCATGAAACCATGCGGATCGTCGCCGTCATAGGGCTGGTCGGGCAGCTGGCACTGCCAGTTCGGCGTCACCAGGCAGAAGGCGTCCCAGCGCTCGTTCTTCCATTTATGCGCCACGGTCTTCTTCTCGAAGACGACATGGTCGATGCCGTGCTCCTTGAGATAGTGGCTGGCCGAAAGCCCGGCCTGACCGCCGCCGATGACGACGGCGCTGTAATGCGGCTTGAGGGAAAAGGTCATTGGTCGGGTTCCTTTCAGAGAATGAAGCTTTCGCAGCGCACGCGGGCATCGACGTCGGCAAGAAACAGGGAGCCCGCCTCCTCGATGCGGGCGAGCTGGCCGCGGGCGAGCGAACACGGATAGCCGTATTTCGCCTCCACCCGGTCGCTGGCGATGGTCAGCGCCTTGCGGCTGCGGTCGAGAAAATCGCGGATCGGATAGGTCTGGCCTTCCTCGAAGAATTCCCGGATGACGAGCGAGGGCGAATAACAGGTCTCCTCGCGGCCATCCGGCCAGGCGATGACGAAACGCATTTCAGGCATGGGCAGGCTCCTTCAATGTCTCGTAGGCTTGGAGATGCGCGGCAGCCGTACGCTGCCAGCCGTGATGGGCGGCAAGCTTCAGCCCGCGCGGGATAAGCCCGGCACGCACCGGCGGCATAAGCGAAATCGCCATGGCCTCGGCGATAGAGGCGGCATTGTGCGGATCGCACCAGACGACGTCTTCAGGGCCGAGATATTCGGTAAAGGGTGCGATCGAGGAGACGACAACGGGAACACCGCTCGCCATCGCCTCCAGCACTACGAGGCCGAAACCTTCCTTGACCGAGGCGAAGACCAGTGTATCGGCAAGCCGGTAAAGCGCCGGCATGTCCTCGTCCGCAACGGTGCCGAGGATATGGACGGCAGCCGCACACTCGCCGAGCGAGGCTAGCGCGGCGCGGAACTCGCCCTGATAGCCGCGATGATCGAGCAGTGAGGCACCGCCGGCGATCACGAATTGCGCATCCGGGCGGATCGCGCGCACTTGGTCGAAGGCTTGCAGCATGGCGATCGTATTCTTGCGCGCCTCGATGCCGCCGACAGCAAGGAAAACAGGGCCATCCGGCAAGGCGAGTTTGCTGCGCAGCGAAGTGCCGTCGGCGGTGGGACAGAAGCGCTTGGTGTCGACGCCATTGCCGACGACGGTGGAGCTGATGCCGCGTGTTTCCTTGAACGTCTTGCGCCACATCGAACTGACGGTAAAGAACAGGTCGGCCTGGTCGATGGATCGATCCTGCAGCTCCATCAGCCTGATATCGGCGAACTGGTCGATATGATGGACGGTGCGGACGAAAGCGGGGATCAGCCCGCGCTCCTTCAAGGTTGCCAGTGCATTGCCCGAAATGCCGTCATGGGCGTGGAAAATATCAAAGTCGCAGGCCCCAGCACTTTCGAAATGCCTGACATAATCGGCAATCCGCTGCTCGACCATGGCGGTCATGCCATCATGCGCAGGCCCGACAGGAATGCACATCGCGCTACAGGCCGGCGTGCGGAAGAAACCTGTCCCCTTGGCATCTGGCGCATGCAGCACGACCTCATGGCCAAGATCGGCCAGTGCTTCGGAAAGCTGCATGGCATGCACCACGCCGCCGCGCGGGTTCGTGGAGTGGGAAAGCATGGCGATGCGCAGCGCCCGGCTCATGCAGCATCCTCCTGCCGGCCGAGCTGCAGCAGCGGTGTCTCACCATAATCGCGGATCACGGCACGATCGGTGCCATCAGATATCGCCACTTCGCTGCCAGCTTTGACATTGGCGATCACGGCCGCGCTGATATTGCGGGCGGCAAAACGCAGGATCACCTCATCGGCCTTTTCGGGCGTGGTGGAGATCAGGTAACCGAAGCTTGGGAACGTCGCGAGCCAGCGCTCGAGCGCCACGCCATCCGGCAGCGGGATTGCCGAGATATCGATATCGATGCCGACCCCGGAACATTCCGCCAGCATGATTGCCGTGCCGATAATTCCGCCCTGGCTGATATCCTTGGCGGCGAGTGCCAATCCGGCTTCTGCGATCTGCGGTAAGATCTCCAGATCGCCGCGCAGCCGGGCGGACGGGGCATCGGTTGCCGCTTCCCAATTGTTGAAGGGTTCGCGATAACGGCCGCGATGATCGATCGCCGCGATCAGCACATCGCCCACCTTCGCATCGAAGCTCGTCAGCAGCTTCTTCGCCCTGCCGAGAATGGCGACTGAAAGCTGACCGCGATCGGTGCGGATATTGGTATGGCCGCCAACGATCGGCACACCAAACGTCCTGGCTGCCGCCCGCATGCCCTCAAGAACAGGTGCTGCGCCTGCCTCGCCATTCGCCCAGACGGCATCGACGACGGCGACCGGCCGGCCACCCATGGCAGCGACATCGGAAATATTGACCATCACCCCGCACCAGCCGGCAAACCAGGGATCGGCGGCAACAAACTCGTTGATGAAGCCCTCGATGGCAAAGAGCAGGTATCCGTCGCCATCGGGCAGCGCTGCACAATCGTCGCCCACCGGTATCTGCTGACCGGCAAGGCCAAGGCTCGCGGCAACCGTGCCGATATCCGCCTTGGCAGCGATGCCGGAGGAGGCGGAAAGCTTGGCTGCCAGCACCGTGAGATCGATCCTGTCGCCCATCACGCCGCCTTCCTGGCGAGTGCCACCAGCCCGGTTTCCGGCGTCGGGCAGGGCGGGTACCAGGCAAGGTCCGCCTTCATCCTGAGATGCGGCTTGCCGTAGACCTCGAATTCCTCGATCACATCCCAATGCAGACGGCGGAAGAGCAGCCCGTTCTGCACCTGCACATTGGCAAGAAACGTGTGGCAGCCCATCGCATTGGCCGAGGAGACCGCAAGCCGGATCAGCGTTGCGCCAAGCGCGCCGATCTTACGGAAATCCTCGTGCACGGCGAGCCGCGAGCCCCACCAGAGGCCGGGCTCCTCCTGATGGATGCGCACCGTGCCGACCAGCCTGTCGGCGGCAACGCCCATCATCGACAGCGCCACGATCGGAATGGCGTGATCGTCGATCACATCGCGGTCATCGCTCTCGAAGATCTTCTGCTCCTCGCAGAAGACGGCGCGGCGCAGCGCATGCGCTTCCTGCCGTTCCCACTCCGAGGTCGAAAATTTCACCTGGAATTCGCTGGCGCGATAGGGCGAGAAGGGCTCCAGCATCATTTGGTCAGCATCCTTTCATAGGAGGAAAGGGCAGAGCAGGCGCCGCAYTTGCCGCAGCCGGCCTTGATGTCGACGGCCTTCAACCCGCTATCGACCAGCATCTTGGAGAGCGGGCCGAGGATCGAATGCATGAAATCAGGCTTCGGCGCCGGATGGCTTTCGAGCGGCGTTCCCGAAATCGGCACGAAGGGCACGACGAAAGGATAGACGCCGATGGCAACAAGCTTTTCGCAGATATCGAGGATCGCCTCACGCGTATCGCCGAGGCCGGCGAGAATGTAGGTCGAGACCTGGCCGCGCCCGAACACTTCGACGGCGGCCTTGAACGAGGCCATGTATTTTGAAATCGGGACCTGCGCCTTGCCGGGCATGATGCGCTCACGCAATTCCGGCGTGACGGCTTCGAGATGCATGCCGAGCGCATCGACGCCGGCTTCCTTCATGATCGAAAACCAGATGTCGTCTTCCGGCGGCTCGCACTGCGCCTGGATCGGCAGGTCGACGGCCGCCTTGATGGCGCGGGCGCTGTCGGCAAGGATCGAAGCGCCGCGATCCGGCCCCTTCGGCGTTCCCGTCGTCATCACCATATGCTTGATGCCATCGAGCTCGACGGCGGCCTTGGCGACTTCCGCGAGCTGTTCCGGCGTCTTGTGGGCAACGGTGCGGCCCGCCGCCAGCGACTGGCCAATGGCGCAGAATTGACAGGTCTTGGTGCGGCTTTGATAGCGGATGCAGGTCTGCAGCACCGTGGTCGCCAGCACGTCACGGCCATGCAGCACGGCGATCTGCGAATAGGGAATGCCATCGGCCGTGCTGCGCTCGTAGAAACGCGGGCGCAGCGGGAAGGACACTTCGCCGAGCACGCGCCCATCGCGGCTGATGCGGCTCTTGCCGGCCTCATCGGGTTTATCGACCAGATAGGGGCTCTCGAAAGCCGGTGCGGTATGAACCGGTACCATCACGGTCATGCCGTCGATCGTCAGCGCCTTGTGATCGGATGGGCCGGCGCCGCCGCGGCGGCTCTCGTGGCCGGCCTTGGGATCAACGAGCCTGGCTCCGAAGGACTGCAACTCGTTGATCAGAGTCTCGGTCGGCAGAAACGTCGTATTGTCCATCGGTGTTGCTCCCTGTGTCTGTTTGGAAGGAATGTGCAGAGCCGACCATCGGTTGGGTGGCGCGGCCGTCCATGACGAGATGCAGCAGTTCGGGGCGGGCGTAGTGGCCGACCGAATCCATCATCCGCTTGCGCTTGGTGATCAGGCTCATGTCGAGATCGGCGATCAGGATGCCTTCGCCCTCGGTGATCGGCGGTGCCAGGTGCTTGCCCTCGGGCGAAATGATCGCCGTCATGCAGCCGCCGCGCAGTGCCTTCTGCAGGCCTTGATCGGGGGTAATGGAATTGATCTGCTCCTCGGTCAGCCATCCCGTGGCATTGACGACGAAGCAGCCGCTTTCAAGCGCGTGGTGGCGGATCGTCACCTCCATCTGCTCGGCAAAGATCGGCCCGACCATCGAGCCCGGAAACTGGGCGATGTGGATTTCCTCGTGCTGGGCCATCAGCGCGTAGCGGGCAAGCGGATTGTAATGCTCCCAGCAGGCGAGCGCTCCGAGCCGCCCGATGCTGCTATCGACGACCGTGAGGCCGGAGGCATCGCCCTGGCCCCAGATCATCCGCTCATGGTAGGTCGGCGTGATCTTGCGGCGCTTGAGGATGAGCCTGCCATCCGCATCGAAGAGAAGCTGGGTATTGTAGAGTGAGCCGTGATCGCGCTCGTTGATGCCGAGCGCCACGACGATGCCATGTTCGCGGGCAGCCGCTGCAACCGCATCGGTTGCCGCACTCGGAACGGTGACTGCTTCTTCATAAAGGCGCAGATGCTCGCGGCCCGATAGAACCGGCGGCAGCACGAATGAGAAATAGGGGTACCAGGGAACGAAGGTCTCCGGAAAGACGATGATCTCGGCACCCTTGGTAGCGGCTTCGGCAATTGTCTCCAGCACGCGCGCCAGCGTCTTTTCGCGCGAGGTCAGATCCGGCGCGATCTGCGCGGCTGCGGCCCGGACGGTCGTATTCTTCTCCATGACGAAATCCTTCTGATGGTGTGAGGGAGGCGGAGGAGGGGAACTCCGCCTCCCGAACGCGGCTGACGACGGCGTTGCTTCCGGGTCAGAGCGTCCAGGTATCGAGGATGAAGGCGCCGTCGCGACGGTGGATCAGGATCAGGTCCAGCACGTCGAGCGGACTGATCGGCCGGATGCCGGGGATCAAGGCCTGTTCGCCATGGCCATAGAGCGCCTGCAGCGCGAAGCGGCAGGCATAGACCTTGCCGCCTTCTTCCAGGAATCCCTTGATCTGATTGTTGAAGTTCAGATGGCCGGGAAATGCTTCCGCGCCGAGTTTGGGAAAGCCGCGCTGCACGCCGAGCGTCACGCCGGGACCATAGAGAAGGACGGAGGTTTCGAACCCCTTGCGCTTCAGGCGCTTGGCCTGCAGCAGGTTCACAAGGCCGATCGACCCTTCGAAGGCGACGGTGTGGAAGGTGATGAGGGCTTTCTCACCCTCCTTGGCCTGGACGTCTTCAAAGACCTTTTCCTCATAATCGACGAAGAAGTCTCCATCTGCGTGGGCCGGTGCGGTAACTGCGGGCATGAATGGCTCCTGTGTTTGAAGTCAGGCCCCTCTCGCGGGGTACAGCCATTGAATTGCAAGCGCCGTGCCAAATTGACTTTGCACAAACAGCAGTCAATTTATGCAGAAAAGCATTCAATTATACATTCAATTTTGAAGGGAGGTGAATTTGACGCCGATTAGGCGGGCATTTATGTGCAAAAAATGAATGCAAGAGAGATCGAAATGAATGCAGTCAAAATGCTATCAATGTATTGATGCTATGCGCGATGCTGATTATATCATGCTTGCATGCGGCATTCAGTCGTCTGGCGCACGTGGGCGCGACGCTGTTTTTGCGTGACAGAAGAAATATGCAACAATATACGGTCAATGTCGACGGGAATCCCCCTCTGCGTCGATCACGAATTGCGGAACATGAAATGAAAGACTGGCATCCCGATCTCAGCCGCTCCTCCAGCCCCCGTTACATGGCAATTGCCGATCTGATCGAGATGGATCTGAGGAGCGGCGTGCTGGCGGTGGGGGACCGGCTACCGCCGCAGCGCGAGCTGGCAAAGCGCCTCAGCATCGATTTCACCACAGTGGCGCGCGGTTATGTGGAAGCACAGAAGCGCGGCCTGGTGGATTCGCATGTCGGCCGCGGCACTTTCGTGACTGGCGGGCAGGACAGGGAGCGCCGCGGCTTCGCCTCCGATGCGGCGCCCGATCCGCGCCGCGCCTCCGTCGTCGACTTCTCGATGAACCTGCCGCCGGAGCCGGATGATCAGGATCTGATCGCCCGCATGCGCGAGGGCATGTCGGCCGTGGCGACCAATCTCATTCCGCTCTTGCGCTACCAGGGTTTCGGCGGTTCCGGCATGGATAAGGAGGCCGCCGCCGCCTGGCTCAGCCGTCGCGGGCTCGTGCCGTCGCAGGAGCGCATCTTCGTCACACCCGGCGCCCATCCGGCTCTGCTCGCGATCTTCGGCCTGCTGGCAAAGCCCGGCGAAACAGTGCTCTCGGAAAACATCACCTATCCCGGCATGCGCTCGATCGCCGCCCAGTTGCGGCTCAATCTCTCGGGCCTGCCGATGGATGAGGAGGGCATCCTGCCCGACGCCTTTGCGGAGGCCTGTCAGCGCCTGGCCCCGAAGGCACTCTATCTCAATCCGACCCTGCAGAACCCGCTGACGCTGACCATTCCGGAAAAGCGCCGCGAGGAGATCGCTGCCGTCGCCCGCAAATATCACGTGCCAATCGTCGAGGATGACGCCTATGGCTTCATCCCGCTGCATGGCCCGCCGCCACTCGCGGCCATCGCGCCCGATCTGACCTGGCATATCGGCGGTCTCGCCAAGTGCATCGGCGCCGGCCTGCGTCTTGCCTATGTGGTCGCCCCGGACACCAAGGCGATCTGGCCCTTCGTCAGCGCCATGCGCGCCAACAATGTCATGGCCTCGCCGATGACCGTGGCGCTTGCGACGCGCTGGATCGAGGATGGCACGGCAGACACGATCCTGCGCTTCATCCGCGCGGAAGCAGGGGCGCGCCAGCAGATGGTGGCGAATATCCTGCCCGACGGCAGCTACAAGGCCGATCCGATCAGCTTCAACATCTGGCTGCCGCTCACCAATGGCTGGACCCGCTCCACTTTCGGCAGCCACATGCGCTCCTCAGGCATCGGCGTGGTGGCAAGCGACGCATTCACCGTGGAAGGTGCCGCCCCTGAAGCCGTGCGCGTCTGCCTCGGCGGACCGATCAGCCGCGACAGGCTGAAAGGCGCGCTGGACTTCATGGCCCATGCCCTCGAAGGCCCGCCGGAAATGTCCGCTTCGTTCTTCTGATGTCGCCTCATCCCTTTGCCCTCGTGCCGGCACAAGGGATGTCAAGAGGGTCGAGCCACCGCGCGTCTGCGCGGTGAATGACTCTCCCTTGCACAAAATACGGCCGCCGTCGGATCTTCCGGCTTGCCTGCTCGTGCGTCCGCCATCCACTCTTTCACGCCCCAAACCCGATTCAAAGAATCTCTGCGTCATTCTGACGAATAGACTGGCAATCCGCTTTTAATGTAATTATATTGTATGCATACATTATGAGGCATTGAATGGATTACGCCAATGCCTCGCAACGTCGAAAAGCGAGATCGCCATGGATACCGAATATCCTCCTCTCCCTCCGATGCAGACCGGCATCCGGGGCCGCTGCCCGCGCTGCGGACAGGGACATATGTTCAAGGGTTTCCTCACGCTGAAGAAGGAATGCGAAGTCTGCGGGCTGGATTATTCCTTCGCCGATCCGGCCGATGGCCCGGCCTTCTTCGTAATCTGCTTCGCCTGCGTGCCGAGCGTGCTGCTTGGCGTGTGGCTGGAAGTTGCCTTCTCCGCGCCGCTCTGGGTCCAGCTGCTGGTCACCGGCCCCTTCATGTTCGCCACCTGTATTCCGCCATTGAGGCCGCTGAAGGGATGGCTGGTCGCAAGCCAGTATTTCTACAAGGCCGAAGAGGGCAAGCTCGCCTGATCTCGGGTAGTCAAGGATCGCGCGGGATATCCTGATCTTTGCGTATGAAAGGCCGCTCGGAACATCGAGCGGCCTTTTTTGCTGCGCAAGCGGCCGTCGTTGTCTGAAGCCAAAATGCCGCAGGAAATGGATATCAAAGCCTCTTGCGTTTTATGTACCGATCGGTACAATGCGTGACGAAAGGTACAATTCAATCAAGGAGACCAGACATGCCTGCACCGCTTCCCCCTTTCAGCCATGAAACCGCAACCCAGAAGGTCCGCCTTGCCGAGGACGGCTGGAACAGCCGCGATCCGCAGCGCGTATCGCTCGTCTATACGCCCGACAGCCAGTGGCGGAACCGCGCCGAATTCGTCACCGGCCGCGCCGAGATCGTGGCCTTCTTGACCCGCAAGTGGGCGAAGGAGCTCGATTACCGGCTGATCAAGGAACTCTGGGCCTTCACCGACAACCGCATCGCCGTGCGCTTTGCCTATGAGTGGCATGACGACAGCAACAACTGGTTCCGTTCCTATGGCAACGAGAATTGGGAATTCGATGCAGAGGGCTTGATGCAGCGCCGTTTCGCCTGCATCAACGATCTGCCGATCAAGGAATCGGATCGCAAGTTCCATTGGCCGCTCGGCCGGCGGCCTGATGACCATCCGGGCCTTTCCGACCTCGGCCTTTGAGGCCTGCAGGTGACCCGAGGGTGAATTGTGAAGACCGTTTATGAACGTGCCGATGTCGTGCCGCTGCTTGCGGAAATCTTCCGCGAGCTCGGCTATGAGGGCACGACATTGAGCCGCATCACCGAACGCACCGGCATCGGCAAAGGCAGCCTCTATCACTTCTTCCCCGGCGGCAAGGAGGAGATGGCGGCCGCAGTCCTTGCTGATGTCGACGCCTGGTTCGAGCGCGCTATCTACGAGCCGTTGCGACGTGACGATCCCAGGGCGGCGATCGATGGGATGTGGGCGAATGTGATGGACTATTTCCGCTCCGGCAGCCGCATCTGCCTCGTCGGCGCCTTTGCGCTGGACGAAACGCGCCAGCGCTTTTCGCCTGTCATCCGGGATTATTTCGTCCGCTGGATCGAGGCGCTGCGCCAGGCGCTGGTCCGCGCCGGCTCCGCCGAGGATGACGCACTTGCCGCGGCCGAAGAGGCCGTCTCCGGCATTCAGGGCGCGCTGGTGCTCTCGCGGGCGCTGGATGACAAGGATATGTTCCGCAGAACCCTGGATCGGCTGACCGGCAGGCTGGCTGCGACGAAACGTGGGGGATAGGCGGTGGCCGCTGTCTTGGCAGGAGCAGGAATGCCGGCAACGCGGGGAACTGCGGGTGAGGGGTTCAGGACGTCCTCACCCGTCAAGATTGTGCTTAAGAGTCGTTCTGGGAGGGCAGGCGGACCGGGCGCGGATTCTCGCGCTGCGTGCGTACCTGGCGCCACTCGTTTTCCATCTGGTCGACGACGTGCTGGGGGATCTTGGTCGGAGTTTCTGCGGTGGTCTGCATCATATGCCTCTCTTCCTCAGCAAGGGTGTGCTTACGGATTGATGCATCGCACAACAAAAACTGCGTGTAAATCTACCCCGGTCACACTTGAAACGATTAAATTAATTTCAATCGATTAAGCCGACGTTAACCACAGCAGGCCTCAGAGAAGCGTATCATGACAGCCCCACTCGACCGGCAATTCTTCTTCGATACCGTGCAGAACGCCCTCTTCAAAGGCAGTCTCACCACTACCCAGATCGAAGGCATGAACGCGATCCTCGACTACTGGGACGCGAATTTGGCTACCGCCGATCGGCGCTGGCTGGCCTATGTATTGGCGACTGCGTTTCATGAGACGGCTTACACGATGCAGCCTGTACGTGAGACGCTGGCAACGAGCGATTCGCGCGCCGTCGAGATCCTCGAGACCGCCTTCGCATCCGGCCGGCTCTCCTGGGTGAAGTCGCCTTACTGGCGGCCGGATGAGGATGGCAAGTGCTGGCTTGGCCGCGGGCTGGTGCAGCTCACCCATAAGCGAAACTACGAGGCTATGAGCGAGGTGACCGGCATCGATCTCGTCGCTCATCCTGACCGCGCTATGGAGATGACGCCCGCCGTGACGATCCTGATCGAGGGCATGCTGCGCGGCAGCTTCACCAGCCACCGGCTTTGCGATCACCTCAATGAGGAGAGGGAAGACTGGGTGAATGCGCGCCGCATCGTCAACGGCACCGACAGGGCGGAGAGGCTCGCCGAATATGGGCGGACATTCCTTGCCGCCATGCGCAAGCCATCCTGACGCGGCATTGTGGCCCGGTTGAAGGCCTGGGCGGCGCGTGTTATCGCCCGACCTAAGCTCAGAGAATTGCCACAGGAGTGTCCGCGTGATCCGCCATATCGTCTTCTTCACCGTGCCGGAGGAAAACCGCGAGGCAGTGCGCAAGGGGCTCTCCATACTGACGGGCATACCGCACGCGCTGAAGCTGGAGATCGGCGAAAACGTCAAGACGGACCAGTGGGGCAATGCGGTCGATTTCGTCGTCTATGGCGAATTTGAAAGCGAGGAGGCGCTTGCCGCTTACAAGGCGCATCCCGATTATGATCTCTCCACACGCACGGTAAAGCCGCTTCGGGATACGAGGACCGCGGCCGATTTCGATAGCAGCAAAGCGGTCACCAGGCCCCTGCACGATTGACGATGAAGAGTGTGCCGCTTAGGGCGAAGATCTATCTCATTGAAAATGAATAAGTATTTTCTAGTGCTGGTGCATTTTGCCGTGATTTTCCGGCTAAGTCATTGATAGTGTTTAAGTGATCCACCAAAGCACAAAAATCTTTTAATAATTCGATTTCGGCAAACGCTGCTTCTGATTTTGAAATTCCTTATGCGAAATTTTGAGGCTAAGTGGATCACTTATTCAGAATCAATGACTTAGCCCCAAAAACACTACACTGAAGGCTCATTCTGAAAATTCTTATTCAGTTTCAAATAGATAGGGAGGATCGGAAGCGATGCCGGTTGCAGATGAATCAATCTGTGAAGGGCCGGAAGCAGCTCTTGAGAAAAAAGCCGTAAATGATTCAAAAGCTTAACGGCTTGGCAGTTCCTGATGCTGTATGACCGGAACCTCCTCTGCCTGAAGGCACAGTGCTGGTTCTCAGTTTTGTCGCCGGTCAGGCCGGCTGCTCGCTCGGCCTCGCGCTGCGCACCAGTGACATCAGCATCAGCACGAAAACCATGGCGATGGCCGCAAGCACCGCGCAGGTGATGACTGTCGGACCGGCGCCGGCGCGATCGAGGATGGCGGTGAAGATGACGGGTGCGATGGCATTGGCAAGGTTCTGCGGCATCGACAGGCGCGCCGCCTGCAGCCCGTATTCCTTGGCCGAGAAGAGGGCGAGCGGCATTAGCGCGCGGGCGACCGCCAGCACGCCGGAGCCGAAACCGTAGAGCAGCACGAAGGTGACGAGCAGCGGCGTCGATGGCGGCACGATGAAGAGCATCAGGAAGCTGAACAGCATCAGGCTGACGCCCATCACCGATGTCAGGATCGGATTGCCGCGCTTGCCGAGCAGCATGTCGAGTGCGCGTGCCGAAATGCCGATGACGCCGCGGGCCGAGCCGAGTTGCAGTGCAAGGGCCGACGATGCGCCGGACTGGCGGAAGATTTCGAGCAATGACGGCGAGACGCCGAAGGTGATGAAGGTGCAGAGTGTGGTGGAGACGGCAATCAGCAGGAAGGCCTTGCGCCGGTCGGCAGGCGAAAGCTCCACCGGCGGTGTTTCGGCGGCGTTGCCATGCGTGTGGCTCGCAACCGGCTTCGGCAGGCCGAAGAGATGCAGCGGCAGGCAGACGAAGAACTGCAGGCAGGCGCTGACGACGAAGGTGACACGCCAGCCGAAATTCTCGTTGAGCAGCGTCAGGATCGGCCAGAAGATGGTCGCCGAAAGACCTGTGAACAGCATGAGGATGGCGATGACGCGTTTGCCGTTCGCACCCTCGCGTTCGACAACTGCGGTATAACACGGCGCCGAGAGGCCGAGCGCGCCGCCGAGCCCGATGACGACCCAGGCAAGGCCATAGACGACGATATTGGTGGCGGCGGCAAGCAGCAGCAGGCCGATCGCAAAGGTGAGCGACGAGGCCGCCAGCACTTTCGCGGCACCATAGCGGCCGAGCCAGCGCCCGGTGGCTGGACCGGCGAAGGCACTGATGACCATCATCACGGTCAGACCGGCAAAGATCACCTCATTCGGCAGGCCGAGCGATGGTGCGATGACGCGGCCCATGACACCGAGCATATCGAAAGTGGTGCCCCAGCCGATAAGCTGGGTGACTGCGAGCACGCCAACTGTCTGCGCCGTACGAAGCGAAAGTGATTTTTGCATGGATTCGAAAATGAAATGGATGAAGACGGCCCAGCGATAGCAGTTTCAACCAGATGGTGAAAGGCTTGATCGAACAAATCCAGTACGGATTTGCCTTGTGTCGGGATTCTCCCAGTGGCAGAAGGCCTTAGCGGCATCATTCAGAAATCACGTATATTTCGCGCAATAGTCGAGAATTGTTCTAAAAACCCTGCGTTACCGTGCATTCATTTGCCATTCAGGTCGCGTGAGTACATATTCGGGACAAGTTGGCATTACATTGAAAGCACAGCACATGGCCTCTCCTCTGAGCGTCGCAGCATTGGCCGCCGGTCTGGCGGTTTCGGCGCCCTCACCGGACGATACGCACACGCTTGTCCTGCGTGTGGCGGGCGATTGCAGCGCCGCAGCCCAGCAGGTCGTGGAAGAGACGGGCGGCCAGCTTCTTTCCGTGCAGCCGGTAGGCAATGCCTGCATCATCACCGTTCTCGTTCAGGGCAATGGCCAGCGTCCGCGCAAGGTGACGGTAAAGGTTCCGATGTAGGCGGAATCGGCTTATTCATGACATCAGTGATTTGCAGCGGATGAAGGCGAAGCGATGCGCATTCTGGTAGTCGAAGACGACGTCAATTTGAACCGACAGCTGAGCGACACGCTGAAAGAGGCGGGTTATGTCGTCGATCAGGCGTTCGATGGTGAGGAAGGCCATTTCCTCGGTGACACAGAGCCCTATGACGCCATCATCCTCGATATCGGCCTTCCCGAACTGGACGGCGTGACAGTTCTGGAAAAATGGCGCGGCGCCGGCCGCTCCGTACCGGTACTGATCCTGACCGCCCGTGACCGCTGGAGCGACAAGGTGGCCGGCATCGATGCGGGCGCCGACGACTATGTCACCAAGCCCTTCCATGTCGAGGAGGTGCTCGCCCGCATCCGCGCGCTGATCCGCCGTGCGGCCGGCCATGCCTCCTCGGAAATCGTCTGCGGCCCGGTGCGGCTCGATACCAAGACCTCGAAGGCGATCGTCAATGGCGTGGCGCTGAAGCTCACCTCGCATGAGTACCGCCTGCTTGCCTATCTCATGCACCATATGGGCGAGGTGGTGTCGCGCACGGAACTGGTCGAGCATATGTACGATCAGGATTTCGACCGCGATTCCAATACGATCGAGGTCTTCGTCGGCCGCCTGCGCAAGAAGATGGGCGTCGATCTGATCGAAACGGTGCGCGGTCTCGGTTACCGCATCCAAGCGCCGACCAATGCGAATTAAGTCGCTCACCGCACGCGTGCTCCTTCTGACCACGGTCTGGTCGACGGTGGCGCTGGTGGTGATCGGCCTGTTGATTTCGACACTCTATAGACGCAGCGCCGAGCGCGGCTTTCAGGATCTCCTGCGCGCGCAGCTGTATAACGTCATCAATTCCGTGACGATCGGTGATCAGGGTGCCCTGTCGGGCAGCCCGCAGCTCGGCGACCTGCGCTTCGCCCAGCCGAAGACCGGCTGGTACTGGGTAGTCGAGCCGCTCGGCACCTATACGACCGCGCCGCTCGTCTCGCCGTCTCTTGGTTCCGCGACGATCCCGGTGCTGTCGGTCGTGGAAGCCCCCTTCGACAAGAATTACGAGCGCTACTACCAGGTGACGGACGCCTCCGGGAACCGCGTGCAGGTGGCTGAAACCGAAGTCGTGCTCGATACCGACGGCCGAGCCGCGCGCTTCCGCGTGACAGGCAATGTCGATGTCGTGGAAGACGACGTCCGCAACTTCTCCCACCGGCTCTATCTGGCGCTCGCCGGCTTCGGCGTCGGCAGTCTCATCGTCAACGCGCTTGCCATTCTCTATGGCCTCAAGCCGCTCGACAAGGCGCGCGCCGCCCTGGAGCGTATTCGCGCCGGTGAAAGCGAGCAGTTGAAGGGTGATTTCCCCCGCGAAATCCTGCCACTTGCCAATGAGGTCAATGCGCTGATCGACAGCAACCGCCGCATCGTCGAGCGGGCGCGCATGCAGGTCGGCAATCTTGCCCATTCCCTGAAGACGCCGATAGCCGTGCTGCTCAATGAAGCGCGTGTGCTTGAGAGATCGCATGGCGACCTGGTGCGCAATCAGGCCGAAGCCATGCAGGGGCAGGTGCAGTCCTATCTCAACCGCGCCCGTATTGCCGCCCAGCGTGAATCCGTGCTTGCGCGCACCGATGCCGAACCGGCGCTCGAGCGGCTGGTGCGCGTCATGCGTCGCCTGAATGTCGATACCGAATTCGAACTGATCGTCCAGCCGCCGCATCTGGCTGTTGCCATGGAGCAGCAGGATCTCGAGGAGACGGTCGGCAACCTGCTGGAAAACGCTGCGCGTTTTGCCAAGAGCAAGGTGCGCCTCTCGGCGGTCGAAGCCGGCGATGACGTGAAGGGCACAGAAGCCAGCGCCAGAAAACATTGGGTGGAGCTTGCCGTCGAGGATGACGGCCCGGGCCTGGAGCCCGACCAGATCCGCGAAGCGCTGAAGCGCGGCCGGCGGCTGGATGAGAGCAAGCCCGGAACCGGCCTTGGCCTCTCCATCGTCACCGAAATTTCCAACGAGTACCAGGGCCGCCTGGAACTCACGCGCGGGGAGTGGGGCGGACTCAAAGCCAAGCTTATCCTGCCAGGTGTGACAAAGGATGTTGCATGAGCAACTGCTTGATGTCACAAAGATAGTGGCAAATGTATAGCATGCTTTGCCTTAATGCTGACACGGGGACGCTGCACTTCGATCGGCTCATTTTGACACCCCTGATCGTGGTTCGATTGCAATGACTCTACGTTCGCAAGGCATGATCGTTTCTTCCCTTCTCGTCGCCGTTGCGCTCTCTGGCTGCACGACGACGAAGGGAGCTACAACGCGTGGGCTCTTTGGCGGCGGCAAGCCCCCGGCTTCGGCCGCTTTCATCTCCGCCTTGCAGGGTGGCATCGTCGGACGCACCGGCGTGGAGCTTGATGACAGCGACAAGCAGCGGGCGCTGGAAGCCGAATACCGCGCGCTGGAAGGTGCAGCCGTCGGGCAGCCGGTGACCTGGACTGGTCGCGATGCCAATGGCAGCGTCGTTGCGGCAGCACCCTATCAGGTCGGCTCGCAGAACTGCCGTCAGTACACCCATACGGTGACGGTCGATGGCAAGAATACGCTGGCGCGCGGTGCCGCCTGTCGCAACGAAAACGGCACCTGGTCGCCGCTCGGCTGAGCGCCCTTGCTCGTTATCCTTGCGGCCAAAAGCCTCAAATCTTCGTCATTCCGGCATTGGCAGTTGGAATGAGGGCGCGCTTCAAGTAATTGGGCCGATATGCTGTTCTGGATTCTCGTGGCCGTCCTGACGGCGGCTGTTGCCGCCATTCTGCTTTACCCTCTTTTGCGTGGGGCGAAGGCGGCTGAGGATACGCGCGCCGGTGAAGCGGCCGTCTATCGCGACCAGTTGCGTGAACTCGACAGGGATCTATCGGGCGGCCTGATCAGCGCTGACGAGGCTGATTACGCCCGCGCGGAGATCGGACGCCGGCTGATCGCCGTTTCCGGTGTTGCTCCGGCCGAAGAACGCAAGCCCGCAAGGCATCACCGCCTGACCGAAGCCTTCATCGTGCTGCTCCTGCCGATCATAGGGCTCTGTCTTTACATGAATACCGGCAGGCCCGACCTGCCGTCCCAGCCGCTAGAGGCGCGGCTTGCCAATCCCGGGAATGATATGGCCGTTCTCGTGGCCAAGGCGGAGCGGCATCTGGCGCAGAACCCTGACGACGGCAAGGGCTGGGATGTGCTGGCGCCGATCTATTTCAGCACCATGCGCATTACCGACGCCGAGACCGCCTATCGCAACGCCATCCGTTTGCTTGGCCCAAGCCCCGCGCGTCTCGACGGCCTTGCAGAAACGCTGATGGCGATGGCCGAAGGCGTGGTGACCGAAGATGCGCGCAAGGTGCTGGAACAGTCGTTGGCGCTTGAGCCGAACAACCCGCGTGCGCGCTTCTATGTTGCTTTGAGCCTGGAGCAGGCGGGCCAGCCGGATCAGGCGCGCACGGCCTTCGAGGATCTGGCGAAGCAATCGCCTGATGATGCACCCTGGCTTCCGCTGGTCAACGAGCATATCGCCAAGAACGGCGGCACGGCGGTCGCCCCTGTAGCCGAGCCAGAAGCCAAGCCTGCCGCCCCGGTCGGGCCGACGGCGGAGGATGTGGCGGCGGCTCAGAACATGAATAGCGGCGACCGTCAGCAGATGATCCGTGGCATGGTGGAAAGCCTGGATGCCAAACTGTCGGCTGACCCTGATAATTTCGAGGGCTGGATGCGTCTCGTCCGCTCTTACGCCGTATTGAACGACAAGGATCGCGCTGCCGGCGCCTTGAAGCGGGGGCTTGCCGCCTTCCCGGCATCGGGCGACGAGGGCAGGCAGCTGCTCGCGCTGGCAAAGGAACTCGGCATCGCGACGGAAGGATTGAGTGAATGACGCGCAAGCAGAAACGCCTGGCGGTGATTGCCGGCGGCATGAGCTTCATCCTTGTCGCGGTGCTACTCGTGATGTTCGCCTTCAGCCAGTCGGTCGCCTATTTCTATATGCCGGGTGATCTCGCCAAGAC